>NZ_JBNPMZ010000006.1:0-164361 GCF_050314255.1 Sporofaciens sp. SGI.106 | reverse complement strand
AGACCAGACACGAAGGTCTGGTCTTTCATAATTTATCTTCTACTTGGCATAATCTGTTACCCTGGATTCCCGAATAACATTTACCTTAATCTGTCCCGGATATTCCAACTCATACTCAATCTGTTTTGAAATATCTCTGGCCAGTAATACCATATCCGCATCAGATACCTGTTCTGGAACTACCATAATACGAATCTCTCTACCTGCTTGAATAGCAAAAGATTTATCAACACCCTTAAACTGGTTGCTGATGTCTTCTAATTGTTTTAATCTGTTTGTATATGTTTCGATTGTTTCTCTTCTTGCACCCGGTCTTGCCGCAGAAATCGTATCCGCTGCCTGAACAACGCATGCTATCAGAGTTTCCGGTTCCACATCTCCATGATGTGATTCTACAGCATTGATGACTGTCGCAGATTCTTTGTACTTGCGGCAAAGATCCACACCAATCTGAATATGTGATCCTTCCACATCGTGGTCGATAGATTTACCGATATCGTGCAGGAGTCCGGCACGCTTTGCAACTCTGACATCAAGTCCGATCTCACCGGCAAGCAGTCCTGACAACTGTGCCACCTCAACAGAATGTCTGAGCGCGTTCTGACCATAACTGGTTCTAAACTTCATACGGCCAAGAAGTCTGATGAGCTCCGGATGAATTCCGTGTACTCCAACCTCCAACGCTGCAGCCTCTCCTTCTTCACGAATGATAGCATCCACTTCTTTCTGCGCTTTCTCTACCATTTCCTCGATTCTTGCAGGATGAATTCTTCCATCCACAATCAGTTTCTCGAGTGCAATTCTGGCAACCTCACGACGGATTGGATCAAAACCGGATAAGACAACTGCTTCCGGTGTATCATCAATAATCAGTTCTACACCTGTCAGAGTCTCTAAAGTACGGATATTCCTTCCTTCTCTTCCGATAATTCTTCCTTTCATTTCGTCACTTGGAAGCTGAACGACCGAAATCGTAGTTTCCGCCACATGATCTGCCGCGCATCTCTGGATAGCAGTAACGACGTAATCTTTCGCCTTTTTATCTGCTTCTTCCTTTGCCTGCGCCTCCAATTCCTTTATCATTTTTGCAGTATCATGTTTCACATCTTCTTCAACAGTTTTTAACAAATATTCTTTTGCCTGTTCGGAGGTAAGTCCTGAGATTCTTTCTAGTTCCTGTACTCTTTGTTGTTCCAGCTCCTTGACTTTTGATTCACGCTGTCTCAACTGTTCCTCTTTTGCTGCGAATCCTGTTTCGCGCTTTTCAATCGCCTCTGACTTCTTATCTAAAGCTTCTTCTTTGGACAGAACTCTCTTCTCATAACGCTGTAACTCTGCTCTTCGTTCCTTTGTCTCTTTTTCGAGCTCATTCTTTGTTCTGATAGATTCTTCCTTGATTTCCAAAAGAGATTCCTTTTTTTTGGCCTCAGCGGTCTTCACTGCATCATCAATAATCTCGCGCGCCTTACTCTCTGCATTTCCAATCTTGGAATCTGCGTTCTTCTTCAGATTGGAAACGGTCACGAAATGACTGATGACTGCCGTTGCTATGATCAGCACCACGACTACAGCAATCAAAATTCCCATTGGCACAGGAGCACCTCCTTATTTAGTTTTCATTGTACAAATACAACAGTTAAATTTTATACTGTTTTCACAAAGATGTCAAGCATTACCCCCAGAAACTTGTATCAGCTGACGGATGTCTTCATAGCGAAATCCCTTTCGCATCAGATATCCTATCATCTTCTGCTTTTCCTTCTCCGTAGCTGTCTCCGGACAATATCTCTTCTTTCGTATCAGCTCTTCAATTGCATGGCCGGCATCTTCCGGCTCCATAGTATCCTCCATCACCTCACGGACCAGTGTCTGATCCAGGCCTTTGCGGCACAACAGCGCATAGATTTCTTTCCTGCTCTTCCTGTCCTTCCTGCTTTCCACAAATCTTCTGGCATATTCACGATCATTGATGTATCCGAAAGATTTCACATAATCCATTGCCCGATCCACAATATCTTCTGTAAACCCTCCAGTCTCCAGCTTGTCACGCAACTGAGCCTCAGTTCTGTCCATGTCATTCAAAAGATGCATAGCCCGAAGCTTTGCACGCTTTAGTACTATTTCTTCTTTTATCTCCAGATACACATCAGAAGAAATCTGCTCCCCAACCTTAATTCTATAGCGGGACAGTTCGCCCTTGTATAATACAAAAGCGAACTGTCCATCTACGTACACTTTATATCTTGTTTTGGTTACGGCTTCTATCTGCGTAACTTCCATATTATTCCTCTCCATCCTTCGATTCTGCTGCATCTGCCGCATCTCCGATATGGTAGTGATTCCTTACTTTCTGCTCTACTTCTTCCATAATCTCAGGATGTTCAGCAAGATAGATCTTGGCATTCTCTCTTCCCTGTCCAATCTTATTACCCTCGTAAGCATACCATGCACCGCTCTTGTTAATTATATTAATGTTGGCTGCCAGATCCAGAATATCACCTTCTCTGGAAATTCCTTTACCAAACATGATATCAAATTCCGCTTCCTTAAACGGTGGCGCAATCTTATTCTTTACTATTTTCACGCGGACTCTGTTGCCCACCATCTCTCCGCCCTGCTTCAGGGTCTCGATTCTTCTCACATCCATACGGACAGAAGCATAGAACTTCAGCGCACGTCCTCCTGTGGTAGTCTCCGGATTACCAAACATAACTCCCACCTTCTCACGAAGCTGATTAATGAAGATAACCACACAGTTGGATTTACTGATAACAGGTGTCAGCTTTCTGAGAGCCTGAGACATAAGTCTTGCCTGCAGTCCCACATGGCTGTCTCCCATATCTCCTTCTATCTCCTGCTTCGGAACCAGAGCAGCTACGGAATCGACAACAATAATATCCATCGCGCCGGAACGTACCATAGTCTCCGTAATCTCCAGTGCCTGATCTCCACTGTCCGGCTGGGAAATATAAAGCTCATCAATATCAACGCCGATATTCTTGGCATATACCGGATCCAGTGCATGCTCAGCATCAATAAATCCCGCAATACCGCCTCTCTTCTGTACCTCTGCAATCATATGTAATGCGACCGTTGTCTTACCACTGGATTCCGGTCCGTATATCTCTATCACTCTTCCCTTTGGAACTCCACCCAGCCCCAGTGCCAGATCCAGACTCAATGAACCGGTAGGAACCGTCTCCACAGCTACCTGCGCAGCCGGATCACCTAATTTCATCACTGTACCTTTACCAAAATCTTTCTCAAGCTTCGCAATCGCCGCATCTAATGCTTTTTTCTTATTATCATCACTTGCCATAATGTACTCTCCTTACCAATAACGAACGGATGTTCGTGTCTCTGAATAATATAGTATTATACTTACTTTAAAATGTCAACAACTATTTTGTACATTCACAAAAGAGTTTATTATGTTTATGTAAATCATATATTATCATATCGGTTTCCATATTGCAATATAAAAATAGATTGCAATATAGAAACTGCAATCTATTTTTATATCTTTCAAATATTTTTTTAATTTGCCTCCAGAGAACGTTTTTTCGTAATAACAACCTTCTCCTCATAACATTCGAAAATCGCATCCACCTGCTCTTTATTCTGTTTTGGTGTAACCCAGCTTACTATCGGAACAACAATCAGACCGGCTATCATAGCCACTGCTCCGGCGTTAATCGGGGATGCAATGTAATGAAGGAACATATTGGAAACGGTGATTCCCACACCGGTAATAAAGCTTGCCCATACTGCAGCCCTTGTCACACCTTTCCAGTAGAGTCCGTACATAAACGGTGCCAGGAATGCTCCCGCAAGTGCTCCCCATGAAATACCCATAAGCTGTGCAATGAAAGTCGGTGGATCCATTGCTATCACAACAGAAAGCACGATGAAGAATACAACCAGTACCTGCATAACTCGTACCTGCTTCTTCTCGCTCATATCCTTAATCACATTATCCTTCAGGAAATCCAGCGTCAGCGTAGAACTGGATGTCAGAACAAGTGATGCCAGCGTAGACATGGATGCCGATAACACCAGTACTACTACAATACCGATCAATATATCCGGAAGTGTGGACAGCATATAAGGAATCACTCCGTCGTATATCATATTTCCAGCCTCGTCATGGATAGACGGATTATCAAACAGTCGTCCGAATCCTCCAAGGAAATAACATCCTCCGGATATTACTATTGCAAATAAAGTAGAAATGACTGTTCCGGTATTAATGGATTTCTCATCCTTGATAGCATAAAATTTACCAACCATCTGAGGAAGTCCCCATGTACCAAGAGATGTCAGGATAACAACTCCCAGAAGATTAATCGGATCCGGTCCAAAGAAAGAGGTAAATGCACCCGGCTGTCCCATTGTAACAGGAACATCACTCGGAATCTCAGCCATCTTACGGATCGCTTCGATAAAACCGCCCTGTCCGCTCAGTACTGCCGCAATTACTGCAACAATTCCACCCAGCATAATAATTCCCTGGATAAAATCGTTGATTGCTGTTGCCATGTATCCTCCCAAAATAACGTAAACAGCTGTAAATACTGCCATAACGATTACACAGTATGTATAAGGAATGTTAAATGCCATTCCGAAAAGTCTGGATAAACCATTATAAACAGATGCCGTATAAGGAACCAGAAAAATAAATACGATTGCAGAAGCTGTAATCTTCAGTGCCTTACTGTTGAATCTCTCACCAAAAAAGTCAGGCATAGTCTTAGAATTCAAATGCTGTGTCATTACTTTTGTCCGTCTTCCAAGTACAACCCATGCCAGAAGACTTCCGATAATTGCATTTCCAAGCCCGATCCAGGTGGAAGCAAGACCATACTTCCATCCAAACTGACCTGCATAACCTACGAATACAACTGCTGAAAAATAGGAGGTACCATAGGCAAATGCTGTAAGCCAGGGTCCAACAGAACGGCCTCCCAATACATACCCGTCTACGCTGGTCGCATGTTTCCTTGAATACAGTCCTACAGAAACCATAATTGCAAAGAATATAACCAGCATTAATAATTTGATAGCCATAGAAAATCCCTCATCTTTCCTTTTACTTCTCTGCAGCTTTCTTTGCTTTAAACCGTTACGCTTTAAACCGTTGCGCTTTAAAGCATTAAAGCTATCGCCTTATGTATATTAGCATATAATGATCCCGTCTGTCAATCATTCTCTGTCATATTTTTCTATGCATCTCACTCCAGAAATGGTATACTGATACAAAAGGAAAAATAAACTAAAAGAGGTGTTCTTCTAATGGAAATCAAGAATATAGACTGCCGTGGCTGCAACAATCACTGTCCACTTACAGTAACGGTCGATGAAAACAAAAAGGTAACAGATGTAGAAGGAAATTGCTGCCACCGGGGTATCGTCAGCGCAAAGAGACAGTTAGAACCGAGAGTCTCTCTTACCATGCTGCATACGAATGACAGTATCCGTACGCTCAACTGCACCGGGTGCTCGAATCATTGTCAGGTGAAAGTAACTCTGAAAGGAAAGAAAATAACAAAAATCGACGGTGCCGGCTGCCGCAGAGCTGTAATAAGCATCCGCAGACAACTTGGGCTTCCCGCCGATTCACCGTTTCAGGCCTGATTATTTAACAGAAGCCATCTTCTACTGCTTCTCTACAATTTCTCCCTGTCTTTTGTAAATACTTCCTGCCGGAACATATCCCCTTACAGAAGACAGCGGATAAATATTTGTATGCGGACCGACTACACTTCCCGGATTCAGGACAGTTCCGCATCCAACCTCTACCTCATCACCAAGCATAGCACCGAATTTCTTCATTCCTGTCTCAAAATTCTCCTCCGGTGTTTTTACCACTACCAGTTTTTTATCTGATTTTACATTCGATGTAATAGAACCGGCTCCCATATGAGCCTTGTATCCAAGAACAGAATCTCCCACATAGTTATAATGAGGAACCTGAACTTTATTGAACAGGATTACATTCTTAAGCTCTGTGGAGTTTCCTACTACTGCACCTTCACCTACGATTGCGTTTCCGCGGATAAAAGCACAGTGGCGTACCTCCGCCTCTTTACCTATGATTGCAGGACCGTGAATGTAGGCTGACGGGAACACCTTTGCAGACTTTGCGATCCATACGTCCTCTCCCACCTTTTCATACTCGTCTTCCGGAAGAGAAGCACCCAGTTCCAGAATAAAATCCTTAATCTTAGGAAGTACTTCCCACGGATAGGTAACTCCCTCAAAAATCTTTGCCGCAATGGTTTCTTCCAATGTATACATTTCTGCTACTGTCATTTCTTTCATTATGTTTCTCCTTTACTTTTTCGTTGTTTTCCGTTTTCCGGTCGTTTTGGTCATTTTTTTCTGCTCTTTCGTATAGAATCCGGCAGCGCGGTCATAACATGCCCGCAATTCATACTGATTGTTCAGTCCCAGTACCCCCTGCGTTCTGGACTGAATAAAATGCTCCAGCTTTCCCATATACTCTTCAGGGGTAATATCTCCCTCCGCCACATAAGTAAGGCCTTTCTCCCAGCTTGCTGTGAGTTCGGGATTCAGCAAAGATTTAATCGAGTGATCTACCACGTCATAGATCATCTCTCCCTGCAGCGTCGGTGTCACAATCTGCGTCTTTTTATTCAATGCCAGATACTTGTTTCCAAACAGTTTCTTCAAAATTTCTCCACGGGTAGCACTGGTACCGATCCCGCTTCCCTTAATTTGAGCACGAAGTTCCTCATCCTCAATAAGCTGACCCGCGTTTTCCATGGCAAGAATCAGAGAACCGGAATTATATCTCTTTGGCGGGGAAGTCTTTCCTTCTTTCACTACCAGTTCTGATACAGGAAGCTCCATTCCCTTGCGCAGGGATTTCATTTTTTCAAAAAATGCCGCATCTGTATTTTCCGAAGCCGGGATTCCCACGACCTTCAGATACCCCTCCTCTGCAAGCACTTTAAAATTAGAAAAAAACTGCTCTGTCTGAATCTGTGTTACTACTGACATTCTCTGATATACCGCAGCGGGATAAAAAATGCTTAAAAACCGTCGTACAATTACATCATACACCTGCGTAGCCATATGCGCCACACTTTTTAATGCATTTAATCCCTGACCGGTCGGAATAATCGCATAATGATCCGTAATCTGCTTATCATTGACATATCTGGTCCTGGAAAGATTCTTATGGCTTCCAAGCGCCACAATATCGTTTAAATAAGGCACCGCCGGTTCATACTTCATCAATCCGTTCAGGTTCTTATGTATTTCTTTCGCGACTGCAGTAGACAGAACTCTGGCATCTGTTCTCGGGTACGTCACCAGTTTTTTTTCATACAGTTCCTGTACGATTCTAAGAGTCTCATCCGGACTGATTTTAAACCGTTTGGAGCACTCATTCTGAAGCTCTGCTAGATTGAATAAAAGCGGAGGATTCTTCTTTTCTTTCTTCCGCTCAACTGATACTACGTGGCAGGACAGCGGTGTATCCTGCATAAGCCATTGAACCAGCTCCTGCGCTTTTTCCTCTTCTTTGAATCCATTTTCTTTATATAAATAAGGGGATGCATAATATCGCGAGCCTTCCACCGCACGCCATTCCCCCTCAAAGTTCTGTCCCCCGGCGTTCACCTGGCTTAGCACACGGTAAAACGGAGTCTCAACAAACTCCCTGATTTCCCGTTCTCTCCTCACCACCATTCCGAGGACGCAGGTCATAACTCTTCCCACAGAAATCACAGAAAACCTGGTATTCAGATAATTAGAAATGCTGTCTCCGTATTTTAGTGTCAGAAGTCTGGAAAAATTAATTCCCATCAGATAATCCTCTTTTGCCCGAAGATATGCCGACGCCGAAAGGTTATCATACTCTGACAGATCCTTTGCCTCCCGGATTCCCCGGAGAATCTCTTCCTCTGTCTGGGAATCGATCCAGACTCTTTTTCTGGTCTTTCCATGAACACCTGCCATCTGTTCTACCAGACGATAAATGTACTCCCCCTCACGACCGGAGTCTGTACATACATATATGGTATCCACATCCGGTCTTGTGAGAAGCCCTGCCACGATGCGGTACTGCTTTTCCACTCCGGGTATTACTTCATACTTGAACTCTTCCGGTAAAAACGGCAGAGTCGCAAGACTCCACCGCTTATACTTCTCATCATAAGCTTCCGGATAACTCATGGTAACCAGATGTCCCACACACCATGTCACCACGGAATCTGATGATTCCAGATATCCATCATTTCTTTTGGCCGATAATTTCAATGCTTTGGCAAATTCCTGTGCCACACTTGGTTTTTCTGCGATGTATAGTGATTTGCCCATATAATTATAAATACTCCTATTTTCCAAATATTTTTCGGATTCTGTCCATCAGATTCTTCGGCTTATCATTCTGCACCTTCTGTGCGTAGATTACCTCCTTCATGAAACGTTCCTGAGAATCAATAAGAGGCTCACTCTGGTCACGCATAATATAATTTCCATCTTTCGTAAGATTACGCCCCTTAATGTTATCTGCGAGCATTACCTCCAGATAATGATTCACCTGACGTTTCACATCCTCATCGAGAATCGGGCAGGCAACCTCAACTCTTTTCTCTGTATTTCGGGTCATCATATCCGCAGAACCGATATAAATTTTCTGATCTGCTCCCTTACCGAAACTGAAAATACGAGGATGCTCAAGATACCGTCCTACCACACTCATAACAGACAGGTTTTCCGTATATTCCGGCACTCCCGGAAGAATACAGCAGATTCCGCGAACGATCAGATCCACTTTCACACCTGCCCGTGATGCCTCAGATACTTTCTCAATAAAATCAACATCCGTTACCGAATTCATTTTCATAACAATCCGACCGGCAGATCCCTTTTTGATCTCCTCGTCCATCATCCGGAGTACTCCTGCTTTCAGAGTAGTCGGAGATACGATCAGATGCTTATATAGTCCATCCAGATTTCCGATAGACATATTTTTAAAGAAATTAGATGCATCCTCACCGATTTCTTTATTCGCTGTCATCAGTGACAGATCCGTGTACATTGTTGCTGTCTTTTCATTATAGTTACCGGTACCGATCTGGGTAATGTACTGAATCTCATTACGGTTTCTGTAAGTAATCAGACAGATTTTGGAATGAACCTTATAACCTTCAAATCCGTAAATCACGCGGCATCCCGCCTCTTCCAGACGCTCGGACCAGTCAATATTATTCTGCTCATCAAATCTGGCTCGGAGCTCGATGAGAACCGTAACTTCCTTGCCGTTTTCCGCAGCCGCACACAGGTATTCTACCAATCTCGCCTTCTTTGCCAACCGGTAAATGGTAATCTTGATGGTCATAACATTCGGATCTACCGAAGCTTCCTTTATAAGACGCAGGAAAGGATCCATACTCTCAAATGGATAGAACAACAGTACATCCTTTTTCTTTACCTGGCGCATAATGCTGCCATCCTGAAGGCCACGGGCAGGCTGAGGTGAGAACGGATGATAGGTAAGTGAACGCTTCATAGAATCCGGCAGATTCCCGCTGATTGCGAACATATAATCCAGCTTCATAGGCATCTTAGTCCGGAAAATCTGCTCTTTCCTGATATTAAATTTATCACAGAAATATTTTTCTGTCTCCGGGGACAATTTTTCTGCGATTTCCAGTCTTACCACTGCCATCCTTCTTCTTTTATGCAGGGTCTGCTTCATCAGATAACGGAAATCTTCATTGATTTCCAAGGCTTCATCATCCGGCGTAATATCAGCATTGCGGGTCACACAGATATAATTCTTATCTGTCACTGTGTAGTGATCAAATACCAGTTCCATATACTCCATGATTACTTTTTCCATACGGATATAACGGATATCATGTCCCGGAAGATAAAGGACTTCTGAAACAAAATTAGGAACAGGAATGATACCCAGCATGTTTTTGTTGTCCACTTTCAGATTAGCCGTCACATAAATATCTTTATTCAACAAATGTGGAAACGGATGATTAGCATCCACGATCTGCGGTGAGAGAATCGGAAGAATCTGCTCCTTGAAATACTTTTTAACATATTTCTTTTCTCCCTGCTCAAGTTCCTTAAAATCCAGTCCGCACACACCGTATGGATGAAGCTGCTTCTTAATCTCCGCATAGGTCTTATCACGTTCTTTATAAAGTGGCGCCACCGCCTCATATATCTTATCAAGCTGCTCCTTTGGTGTCATACCGGAACGGCTGTCCTTCGTCTTAACGCCGGAGGCTACCATATCAAAAAGGCTGCCCACACGAATCATAAAAAACTCATCCAGATTACTGGTGAAAATAGCCACGAATTTCATGCGTTCCAGAAGGGGAACCTTAGGATCCTGTGCCTCCTCCAGCACTCTCTGATTGAATTTCAGCCAGGACAGTTCCCTGTTTTGTGTATAGTTTAATATCTCTTCTCTCATAATTACATTTCCTCAATACGTTTTCCGTTCACATTCAAACTACGGATATATTTTAGCATTATATTTCTTTTAACACAATAAAAAATTGCACATCAAAAAACGGAGGATATCCCCCGTTTTTTCATTCTACTTTAATTCAATTTCTGCAAGTTCCTTCGGTGGAAGCTGCTTGGATGATGCTTTCACGAATTCCTTGATCGTCTTCTGAGCCTTCGGAACCGGTATATTGGTACCTGCTCCGGCCACACAGCCTCCCGGGCATCCCATTCCCTCGATCAGACAGCCATTCATCTTACCTGCCTTAGCAAGGGTCAAAGTCTTACGACACTCTGCAAGCCCTTCTGCATGCTCAATATTTACATCTACATCCGGATAATATTCCTTAATACATTTTTCTATAGCCTCTGCCACACCACCGGCAACCGCATAGCCACGTCCGGCTCCTGTAGCGTTATGGAAGGAGGATTCTGCCTCAAAATCTTCCAGATTTATATCCTTTGCATCGAACATTGCCTGAAGTTCCTCGAACGTGATAACAAAGTCCACATCACTTCTTACCGTTCTTCTCATAGCCTCCAGTTTTTTCGCCGCACATGGACCGATAAATACCACGCGGGCATTCGGATGTTCCTGTTTAATGGTACGCGCTGTAGCGACCATAGGTGTCAGCTCCTGGGATATCTGGTCAATCATATCCGGGAAGAATTTCTTCGCCATCATAGCCCAGGACGGACAGCAGGAAGTCAGAAGGAACGGAAGCTCTCCCGTTGCTACCTTCTCCACATAATGGTGCGCCTCGGAAATAGCTCCGATATCGGCACCAAGAGCAACCTCATACATCTCTGCAAATCCAAGCTCACGAAGTGCTGCCTTTAAGTTTCTCGGTGTAATATTATCTCCAAACTGGCCAGCGAATGCAGGTGCGATCTCAGCAATGATCTGATCCCCTTCACTGAGTGCACGGGCAAGCTGGAAAATCTGTGACTTGTCGGAAATGGCTCCAAACGGACAGTTTACCATACACATACCACAGGATACACATTTATCATTATTTATACGGGCGCGTCCGAGATGATCACTCTCAATAGCTCCCACACCACATGCTTTTGCACATGGACGCGCCTTCTGGGAAATGGCATCATACGGACAGGCAGATTTGCACTTGCCGCATTTTATACATTTGGACTGATCGATATAAGAATGTCTGTCTACCATGGAGATAGCTCCTCTGGGGCAGACCTCCATACATGGATGTGCCAGACATCCCTTGCACATATTGCTGACCTCATATCCTCTCTCTTCGCACGCAGCACAGGCAGACGGGATTACCTGCATAAGCGGCGGTTCATAATACTTATCAGAAATATTACTTGCCTCCACTCCGGCGGTCAGATGAACCGGTTTGTCTTCTGGACGAAGGGAAAGACCCATTGCAAGTCTCAGTCTCTCTCTCACAACCGCACGGGCACGATAAACGTTATCACGATACTTACTCTCGTCATTTACCAGCTTATATGGAATTGCTTCCATATCATCACATAATGTCTCCGCATTTGCCTTAAAACCAAGTCTCGCTACCTCTTCAAACACCCGTCTTCTCAGTTGTCTGACGGTCGTATTCAGTCCTCTCATCATAGAACCATTTCCTCCTGTTATTTGCTTTTTCGTATTGCACGTTAAGTATATCTATATGTTAATTTTGTGTCAATACAGAGATGTGTACAAAATCAGGAACATGTTATTGATTTTTCAAAATTTTCTGTGCGTAATAAACGGATTGCATTGCATCCTTTCCGTAGAAATCTGCTCCTATCATGTCCGCATATTCCTGATTCAGGACGGCACCGCCTACCATCACCTTACAATCCGGCTTTTCAGTACGGAGAAGCTTAATTGTTTCCTCCATACTGACTACAGTTGTAGTCATCAGAGCACTCAGTCCAACCAGCTCCACCTGTTCTTTCACTGCCGTTTCCACAATTTTCTCCGGTGCTACATCCTTACCCAGATCCAGCACTTCAAAGCCGTAATTTTCGAGAAGAACCTTAACAATATTCTTTCCAATGTCGTGGATATCTCCTTTGACTGTTGCAAGGATTACTTTTTCTTTTTTCTCAGGTGAAGTCTCATTCTGCGCCAACTTCTCCTTGATCACCGCAAAGGCAATCTTTGCTGCCTCCGCGCTCATCAGAAGCTGGGGCAGGAATACGGTACCCTTCTCAAATCTTTTTCCCACGCTGTCCAGTGCAGGAATCAGTTCCTCATTGATAATCTCCAGAGGCTCCCGGTTTTCAAGAAGGTTCCGGGCAGCGGCTCCCGCTTCCTCCTTAAGCCCCTTTTCCACTGCGTGCTGCAGGGTGATTTCACTTTTCCCATCATTACCCGCTGTATTCTGAAGTTGGCCTGTCCCTGCCGATGTCACACCGGACGCCGCTGCACTCTGATTCGCATAATGCGCAATATATTCTCCAAAGTTCTCATCCAGATTCATAAGTGCGCAGTAGGAATAATAGGAACGCATCATGTCTTCAGAAGAAGGGTTAATAATACCCGCACTTAGTCCATTGAGCATCGCCATCGTATAGAAATTCGCATTAATGACAGGTCTGGACGGAAGACCAAAGGAAATATTGGATACTCCCAGCACCGTTCTCACTCCACACACCTCACGCACCAGCTTCAGAGCCTCAAGCGTTGTCTTTGCCCCCTCAGGGTCAGAACTGACCGTCATGGCAAGTACATCGATCACAATATCTTTCTTATCAATTCCATATTTTTCGGCTTCGCTTATGATCTTCTGTGCCACTTTGAGACGTCCTTCCGCTGTAGCAGGAATACCTTCTTCGTCCAGAGTAAGGCCAACAACTACACCACCGTATTTCTGGATCAGAGGAAAAACCTGATCCATGGACTCCTGCTTGCCATTTACAGAATTGATCATAGGCTTTCCATTATAAATCCGCATGGCAGTTTCCATAGCTTCCGTGCTTACTGTATCAATCTGAAGCGGAAGGCTGGTAACACTCTGAATCTCTGCAACAACCTCCTTCATCATTGCAGTTTCATCAATATCCGGAAGCCCCACATTGACATCAAGGATATGGGCACCTCTGTCCTGCTGGGTAATAGCTTCCCGAAGAATGTAGTCCAGATTATGCTCTTTGAGAGCCTGTTTCAGAAGCTTCTTGCCTGTAGGATTGATTCTCTCACCAATGATCAGAGGTTTTTCTCCCAGCACAGCCGCCTTCCCATAAGAGGAAACGATTGTATCCGTCTTCTTCACCGGCGGCTTTACATCCATTCCCCGGCAACTCTCTGTCATTTTTCGAATATGTTCCGGAGTGGTACCACAGCATCCTCCGATTACACATGCACCCTTTTCCACGATTTCTTTCATTATGTGGGCAAATTCTTCCGGTTCCACATCATAATAAACCTCTCCGTCTCTCTGTTTCGGGAGACCTGCATTCGGGTTGACAATGACAGGAAGAGAAGAATATCTCAAAAGCTCATCCAGAATCGGAAGCATCTGCTTTGGACCAAGTCCGCAGTTAATTCCCAGCGCATCCACCCGAAGTCCTTCCAGAAGTGCCACCACTGATGCCACATCACCTCCGGTGAGAAGCTTTCCCTTTTCATCAAAGATAACCGTTGCACACACAGGTAGATGGGAATTCTCCTTTGCAGCAAGCACTGCCGCCTTCAGCTCATAGGTATCACTCATGGTTTCAATATGAATCAGATCTGCTCCGGCTGCCTCCCCATACTGAACCACTTCACGGTATGCTTCATATGCCTCTTCAAAATCCAGATCCCCCATAGGCTTCAGAAGCTTTCCGGTAGGTCCGATATCCAGAGCCACATAAACTTCCCGATTGTCATGCACTCCAAGGTTTGCCCCCTCTTTCGCACTGACAACAGCTGCTGTCACAATATCCTCAAGCTCATAATCGGAATCATGGAATTTCAGTGCATTCGCGCCAAATGTATTGGTAAGTACAATGTCACTGCCCGCTTCAAAATACATCCTGTGGATGTCAACAATATCCTCTGTATGATTCAGGTTCCAGGTCTCAGGAAGCTCTCCCGGCTTTAACCCTCTCTCCTGAAGCAGAGTTCCCATTCCTCCGTCAAAAAAAAGTAATTCTTTTCCTAATCTGTCCTTTAACATGTAGTTTCCTCCGTTATCTATCGACATTAATCCCTTCGAAATCTGCAGTCTGTTTTATCACAGCTCTCACATCCCTTTCTGTGACAGGGAATTTTCGTAACACTGATACCTATCAGTGCCGTCACCGACTTGGTAGGTGTCAGCATACAGCTTTCTGTCATTGTAAGTCCAATTCTTTTGGCAGCGTCCAGCATTCTGAGAATCGTCTCCTGGTGATGAATAGAAAAATCTCCATATCCCGGACTGAATCTGGGCCGCAGATATTTCCCCTCCTCCTCAAGCTCCAACGCCTTATTTTCCTGCCAGTCATCCAGATATTCCTCCAGCATAGCCGCAGCTGCAGCCTGAAGAACCACTGCCTGAGCCATATCTGTAAGAGAATATCTTTTCATCAGCATATCAACCCCGATTCCCAGAGTTGCTCCCAGAAGGATCACCTGATCGCATCCATTCAGATTGCGATACAGATTACTGCTCTCTATCAATAATTTACCAATTTTCAGACAATTCTTATCCTGAATAGATAATTCAAAAATGCGATAGATGATCTTCGGATCCGCCACCTGATCCAGTTGCCGAAAGGCCTCCTGAACCATGGCAAGTGTCCTGTCATCTACCGCATGTCTTCCATATCCCAAGTAACGAATTGCCTCCTTCGTTCTTGTATTCATTCTCTGCTCCTATGCTCCTACAATTTCTGACAGATTCCTCATAATCGCAGCCGCCACTTCCGGCTTATTCATAGAATAAATATGAATATTGCGGATTCCATTTGCAATTAAATCAATAATCTGATCCGTTGCATAGGCAATTCCTGCCTGCTGCATAGCTGCCGGATTGTCTCCGAAACAATCTACAATAGCACGGAATCTCTGTGGCAGAATCGTTCCCGAAAGATCACAGATTCTCTTCATCTGCTTTCCATTTGTAACAGGCATAATACCCGGAAGCACCGGAACCGTAATTCCCTGTTCCCGAATTCTGTAAAGGAAATTATACAGAATACTGTTGTCAAAAAACATCTGTGTCGTCAGAAAATCCACACCGCACTCAACTTTATTCTTCAAATGAATGATATCTTCCTTCTTACATGCACTCTCAACATGTCCTTCCGGATAGCAGGCCGCACCAATACAGAAATCTCCCTGACTCTTAATATCCTCAATCAGTTCACACGCATATTTATACTGATTGGGAACCGGAAATGTATCGTCCTTTGGAATATCTCCCCGAAGTGCAAGAATATTTTCAATTCCCTGCTCTTTTAATCTGTCAATAACCTGATGTACCTCATCCTTCGTAGAAGACACACAAGTCAGATGTGCCAGACTCTCCACCCCAAGATTCTGACGAATATGGGACGCTATCTTAGCTGTATTTTTACTTGTTCCGCCGCCTGCTCCGTACGTAACACTGATAAATGATGGCTTCAGCGCTGCAATCTGTTCGGCTGCAGACAGTACATTATCATATCCTGCATCCGTCTTCGGCGGAAATATTTCAAAAGAAATGTGTACTTTATTGTCATTTAATATATCTCTTATTTTCATTGTTTCAGTCTTTCCTGTTGCTGTTTTTGTATCTTACAATCTATCGTAAAGTTCCTCATACTGCTTTGCAGAATTATTCCATGAGAAATCCTTCTTCATTCCGCGCTCGACAATCAAATTCCAGTCACTTCTTTTATTGTAATAAACACGTTCAGCATAGCGGATAGTTGCCAGCATCTCATGTGCATTATAATTGCTGAAACTGAATCCTGTACCGGTATTTTCAAATTCGTTGTACGGCTCTACCGTATCCTTCAGACCACCTGTCTCACGAACAATCGGAACTGTACCATAGCGAAGGCTCATTAACTGACTCAGTCCGCATGGTTCGAAAAGGGACGGCATCAGGAATGCATCACATCCGGCATATACCTTGTGTGACATCGCTTCTGAATAGTAAATATTTGCAGAAACATTACCCTGATATTTCCATGCAAAATGACGGAACATATTCTCATACCTGTCTTCGCCTGTTCCAAGAACTACCAGCTGAATCTCATCCTGACACAGTTCATCCATAACATAAGCGATCAGATCAAATCCTTTCTGATCAGTCAGACGGGATACAATGCCAATCATCATCTTATCCGGATCCTGTACCAGGCCAAGCTCTGCCTGCAATGCCAGTTTATTCTTCACCTTTTCATTCCTGAAACTCTCAACGGAGTAATTCTGTGCGATATGCGGATCTTTAGCCGGGTCGAAATCATCATAGTCAATTCCATTCACAATTCCTGACAGACAGTTAGACCTTGCATTCATAAGTCCGTCCAGTCTCTCACCATAAAAAGGTGTCTTAATCTCCTCTGCATAAGAACTGCTTACCGTTGTCACCCAGTCAGCATATACAATACCGCCTTTCAGATAATTGGCATCTCTGTATGCTTCCAGCTTATCCGATGTAAAATAGTAAGACGGAAGTCCTGTAATATCCTGAATCCTTCCGGTATCCCATGTTCCCTGGAACTTCAGATTGTGTATTGTCATAATCGTCTTAATTCCGCGATAGTACTCACTGCTATAACGGAAATGATCCAGATAAACCGGAACAAGACCTGTCTGCCAGTCATGACAGTGAATAATATCTGGCCGGAATCCTATATTCGGAAGTGCACTTAAAACAGCTTTTGAGAAAAACGCAAATTTCTCAACGTCTCCAAAAATATCTCCATATGGTGCCCATCCGCTGAAATAGTATTCATTATCTATAAAATAGAACGTAATTCCTTCGTGCACATACTGCAGAATTCCTACGTACTCTGTTCTCCAATTCAAGTCCATATAAAAATGTGTAATATATTGAAGTTTATTTCTCCATTCTTCCTTGATGCACATATATTTGGGAAGCATCACTCGAACATCGTATTTCTCTTTATTAAAATATTTCGGAAGTGTACCGGCTACATCCGCCAAACCTCCTGTTTTGATAAATGGCACTGCTTCCGAGGTTGCAAATAATATTTTTTTCATTTGGACTTCCTCCCATTTCTTTTTCACAATATGATACATTATAACGCATTTTGCCTCGAAAGAAAAGTGTTTATCTTGTTTTAAATTCTAACCTGAGTGTATCGGCAATCAGTGCAATAAACTCAGAATTCGTAGGTTTTCCCTTTCCATTGCTGACTGTATATCCAAACAGACTATCCAGGGTATCCAGTTTCCCACGACTCCACGCCACCTCAATCGCATGACGAATTGCGCGTTCCACACGGCTGGAAGTAGTCTGATGCATTTTGGCAACTGTCGGATAAAGCACTTTTGTCACCGCATTCAGTACATCCATATCCTCCACCGCCATAATAATTGCATCTCTCAGGTAATGATACCCCTTAATATGTGCCGGTATTCCAATTTCGTGAATCATATCCGTCACCCTTGTTTCCAGACTTACCTCCTGCACTTCCTTTACAGGCTGTGCATCCACTGATTTAAAAAGTGCTCTCGTACTGCTTTTGTTGGCACTCTTTATGTAACTTAATATGATGTCGTTATTAAAGGGCTTCATTACGTAATAATGTGCCCCTTTGTTAAATGCATCTTCTGTAATTCTCTCCTGTCCAACCGCTGTTACCACAATAAAGCTGGGGTGCTTACGCAGTGTCTGATCCCTGTTCACAGACTCCATAACACTTAATCCATCCATCTTCGGCATAATAAGGTCCAATAAGACAACATCCGGTTCTTTTTCTCTGATAATATTGCACATATCTTCTCCGTTATTTGCCTTCCCCACCA
The DNA here is from genome assembly GCF_050314255.1 of Sporofaciens sp. SGI.106. Lineage (NCBI taxonomy): Bacteria > Bacillati > Bacillota > Clostridia > Lachnospirales > Lachnospiraceae > Sporofaciens > Sporofaciens sp. SGI.106. The sequence goes on along the minus strand of NZ_JBNPMZ010000006.1, from coordinate 145,937 downwards.
GATTCAGTTCGCTGTCACTGCTCACAATTTCGCCAAGCAGTTCCAGAATTCTTTCGTTATCGTCGGCTATTGCTACACGTATCTCTTCCATTCTGCAAATCCTCCTCTACCTTACTTAAAACCGTCAAGCACATTATAGGATTCGTCATATCTCAAATCAAGAAATTAAAGTCGTAAAAAAATGACAGGCTTCGAGAAATTTTTGATATTTCGCTATTTTTCATCTAACTTTTATGCGTAAAAAAATTTCCCTCGTTCATACCGGCCTGTATGTAAAGGGAAATTTGTCTCTTTTTCTTCTATTTTGACTTTAATTTTTCTGGGTTTTTTCGTCGCCCAGACAGGCAGGGGTTCCCTCCCATCTGATATGTTCCACTTTTTTTCTCAAATCAAGGAAAATGTCCACAAGAAGAGGGTCGAAATCTCTCCCGCTTCCACTCCGTATAATTTCAAAGCACTCATCCAGAGGAAGTGCCGCCCGATAACAGCGGTTTTCCGACACAGCATCAAATACATCTGCAATCGACATAATCCTTGCACATAGTGGAATCTCTTTCTCCCGCAATCCGTCGGGATAACCCTTTCCATTCCATTTTTCATGGTGATGAAGCGCAATCTCATATGCAATCTCCAGATACTGCTCATTCCCCATCCGACTGAAAGTCTCACGGATAATCTCTCCACCCTTAATCGTGTGCATCTTCATCATTTCGAATTCTTCCTCCGTAAGTCTTCCCGGTTTCTGAAGAATCGCATCCGGCACCGCAATTTTACCCACATCGTGCATAGGTGCTGCCATCAGAAGATTCTTCATGTAATCTCTCGTCAGGATTTCCGAATAATATCCTCTATTTCGCAGCTCTTCCGCAAGAAGGCGTACATATAATGTTGTCCTCTTTACGTGGCCTCCGGTATTATTATCCCTGTTCTCAATCAAGGTTGCAAATCCCATAACCATCTCTTCATGATACCGTGACAGTTCCTGCATAACCGGGTCTTCCTGATTCATATATGCCCCGAGGATGATCAACATGGTTCCTATACTGCTGACCAGCATATCCGGGAAAATCATCTGATAAACGGTTGCAACACTCATGATCACAATACAGGAAATAATACTGGCCCTTTTCTGTTGCTGAATATACTCCCAGCGTCGAAATACAATATATACCGTTAGCGCAAGATACACCGCCACCATAACAAAACAGGTATAGGCCGGAATTCCCATAGAATAATTGCTGATCGGACTTGTCCGGTATTCCAGCGTAGGGAGACTGATGAATACAACAACTACATTCACCAGAAACGGGGTGCAAAGAATCAGGCGCTTATTCCTGTTATTCGGAATTCCTTCCGTCATAGAAAGTATGTACAAGAACCATATAAACACCACCGCATCGATACTTGCCAGAAACATCCCATGCAGAATAAGATTCAGAGATGGATTCACCGTATCCAGATGATTCACCATATATGCTGTTGTGCCGTCAAGAATCAGATTTACAAAACCTGTGAGCAAAAGGATTTCATACAGGTTTCTTCCCTCATTAATATGAAATCTGCGGCGCTCCCTGTAATATACTATTATGATATATACGAGTACCAGAAGACACCCCATCTGTAATCTGCAGTATTCCACAATTATTTCCTCCTGTGTATCATATTTATTATTCCGCTAATTGATTTACGTTTTTGCGGTCTCATACGAATATTTTCCGGTTTCAAATCAATTGAATTCTCCAGAAGTTTTTGACACATCCTGCAAATCTGTTCTCCCGGCACAGTTGGCGCTCCACATGCCACACAAATATCAGGATTGTCTATTATTCTCTTTTCCGAACTCAATCTATCTCCTCCAATCAGCCTGATGACATTTTTATGATATCATTATTATATGAATCATACCTGTCATTTATTACGCTGATTGCAACCGAAGGCATAATAACTCTTTTATTATAATCTGTCAAAAGGCACCAACATTTTACGGTTGATGCCCTTTGGTTACTCCTTATTCTTTTCGCAACATTTATCAGATTACCTGTCCAAATTTCTTGCAATGGTCTTTACAACCTCATCTATTACAATAGGCTTTGACAAATGCCCGTTCATTCCGGCATCCAAAGATGCCTGTACATCTTCAGCAAAAGCATTTGCCGTCATTGCGATAATAGGGATTGTATCGGCATCCGGACGATTCTGCAAAGTACGGATGGCTTTTGTGGCTTCATAACCGTTCATCTTCGGCATCATAACGTCCATAAGGATTAAATCAAATGTGCCTTGCGGATTTTCAGCAAAGAATCTTGCTGCTTCATCACCATCGGCAGCCCTGGTGATTTGGATTCCCAGTTCTTCCAGCTGAACAATTGCGATTTCTGCATTCAGGTCATTGTCTTCAGCCAAAAGGATCTTCAAACCTGTCAAATCTATATTACCAACAGAGTAATTCTTTTTCTTAACCTCACAGGCATCCGTAATCTCCATAGGCAATTCAACGGTAAAAGTTGAACCAATTCCCTTCTTACTCTCCACAGAAATCGTTCCACCCATCAGGTCAACATACCGCTTTGTGATGGCCATACCTAAACCAGTACCCTTATACTGGGTCCGGGCACCATGCTCTTCCTGTGAAAACTCATCAAAAATATGACCAACAAATCCTTCTGCCATACCAATACCGGTATCGGAAATCCGATATCGTACATTAATGTGATGGTCATCTTTTCCCGGATGGTAGCTGACCGTATAGGTAACGGTTCCACCATCCTCCGTAAACTTCACTGCGTTTCCAAGAATGTTTACAAGTACCTCCCTGACACGCACTGCATCGGTCAACACATAACGCGTTTCAGGCTCTTCAAGTTCGGTTCGGAAGGTGATATTACGATTGGATAGATAACCGTACATTATTGTAAGCACCGAATCTGTAACCTCAGCAATATCAACAGGTGTTGGTGTGTATTTGATCTTTCCGCTTTCAATGCGGCTGATGTCCAGCACGTCATTGATAAGAGCAAGTAAATGCTCAGAACTCTCACTGATTTTATCGAGGCAATTCTTGATTTCAGGAGGTGGACTATGTTTCATAGCAATATTGGTAAAACCGATAATGGCGTTCATAGGTGTTCGAATATCATGGGACATATTATTCAGGAAAGTGCTTTTTGCCGCATTCGCTGACTCTGCAACCATGCGCAGTTGATTCAGTTCCCTGTTCGTCTCCTGTTCCACTCTCACCATCTGACTGCTTCGCCGCACTCTGATAAAACTGATGACTGCCAGCAGCAGCAACAGCGCCATAGCTAAAATAAATATTACCGCCGTCCGAATGGTGGATTCCATCATATTCATGGTACTGACTGCCACAGAGTCCGCAGGGATCAGAAGCATCAGTATCATATCATAATCATCCAGTGCTGTAAGGCAATAGTAATACTCCGTCTGGTTCAGCAGGATATTAGCAGTGGCAATACCTTCCCTATCTAACTGTTCTTTGACCATATCAAAGCTTTGCTCCTGAACATACTCTACTTCTCCCAGCGATTTAAAAATATTCCGTGCATCAATGACATCTTCCTCATCTGCATCAAAATAGGCCAATGTTCCGTTTTTTCTGATGAAATAGGTTGCAGCACTGCCACCGTAAGTTGTGGTGGTATAGTATTGTTTCACAGTTTTAATATCCTTCAAAAGAACCACATGGGTAAACCGGACATTGTCATCACCCATTGTGACGGGGGAATCTAATTCCCGTGAAAATACAAGAAAGCATCCATCAATATTGTCAGTCTCAGAAATAAAGGTATGCCGACTATTTTCATCTATCAGATGGCTGACATCGTTCCAGATGCCCACAGGACCATTGCGGAGATACGCCGTGCCCTGTTCATCCAGAAGCATTACCTGACTTCCGTACATATCTGTGCAGAACACCTTTTCCAAATGAGCAATGTTATCGCACAGTTCCTGTCTGTTTTCAAAATGTTGCCCCTGTACAGCGTTATTAAGCCCTTCCACCAGATTCCAATGTGTCTGAAGGCCGCTGGTCAGATTTGCCTTAATCTGAGTAACCATTTCCTTCAGCTGATTGGAACGCTCCTCAACAGTCAGCTTCATCAGGGAATTACGCATAAAAACTATGCCCAACACCAGGGAAACGACCAGAATCAATGCAAACACAACGGGCAAAAGATATTTAGTTTTTTGTTTTCTCTCTTGCATAGGATGTTCTCCTCAAATCTCTTTCATACGCTGTGTGTCAGCGACCAGTCTGCATTTTATCGCAGGATGATGTAATCCGTAGGCTCTTCCAGCTGCTCTCCCTGTTCCACCAGGCGCTGCGTCAGGTATTCCTCTGCCTTAGGACCTTCGATATTAACTTCCGTAACTCCCATTTTCTCCATGACATCGGACATATACCAGTCGCGTTCACCATAGATCAGGAAGGAATAGGTTGCACTGCGATCCAGTTCCTTGCCATCTATAGTCAGAGCATTAAGTGTATAACCACCATCCTTCTTTGTAATGTCCATCTCGAAACCACTGGAAACATACAGAGTGCTGTCATTGCAGACTGCACCACGGTTGCCAGTCATAGAAAGTGTGGTTTCCACAAGTGTATAGATCTGATCACCGGTCAGTTCCATAAGGCCTGGCCAGCCGCCGTCATTCTTTGCAAGATATGCCAGATCTTTCTGGGAATAGTCGCCACTGTAGATGTCACTTGCTACATAGCAGGACTGCATAAACACCAGATCCACACCAGACAGCACGCGCATGGTATTTGCAATGGAAGAGGCCGCCTGATTACCATGTTCCGGGGTAAAATCGTTGGAATAGCTGGTGTCGATATGAGCAACGATCTCAGTGCCGGGTTCTTCTCCCGCCAGCTCTTTATTAAATGCAGCCAACGCCTCCTCCGGTGTCTTAATTTCATCGTTCAGAATCATCTGTACTACATCTTTGGAAATACGGAACATATCATTGGATGCCAGACGGATATACAGCTTGTTCTGCTCAACATAAGGCTTCAGGTTGTCCATCTCAGGCATCAGTTCCAGAGTAACGTCTTTTTTATATGGTACCATGTTTTTACCATAAGAGATATGATCCTGCCCCTCCTGATTGACCATGGCAGTCATGATGTCCAGAATCAGTTTTTCACGTTCAGGGTCATCCATACCCTTACTGGAAGCTGCAATCTGGAAGGTTGGATAAGTCAGATACCAGTTATCCTGCTCTGTCTGACCATAATACGGCATCAAAAGCACTTCATCTTCACCACGGCCTGGGAATGAGATAACATCCGCTCCGGTACCACGGAACATAGCTGCTTTGCCTTCACTAAACATGTCCTTAGGAGTTCTATTCTGATAAGATGCATCCTCGGCACTCAAACCGGTTTTTTCTTTGAAATCAAAGAAATTTTCGAAAACAGGAAGCCATACTTCTTCTGAAAGTTCATTCGTCGCGCCACTCTCATACTGCTGACGCCATTTACGCCCCTCTATACTCTGAAGCATTGGAATTGATGCGCCCTGAAGGACTTCCATACAGGTATAGTCAGCTTCAAAGTCAGACACGAAACTTCGAATCCCCACCGCCTCGAAAGCCTCGCAGGCAGCGACAAAGCTGGTATAATCTGTAGGAACAGGTACATTGTACTCGTCAAACAGAGTCTTATTGATGATAAGGCTGTCCACCTCTGCACAGGTAGGAAGCCAGTTTACCGAACCATCATCATAGGTATAGCTATCCAAATAGGAACCATAATAGGTGTTGGCCAATTCGGTATTGCTAAGATCATACAGATAATCCTTCAACAGCACCGCATCCTTTAAAGCGAAACGGCGAACCGTCAGAATATCCGGCATATCGTCATGATCCTGACGAAAACGATAGTAATCCGTGGAGTTAGTGGCCAAAACAAATTCAAACTCCACTTCCGGGAACTGGTCGCAGAGGTACTGGTTATATTTATCCAGCATCTGATTTCCCCAGCAGGCAACTACGACCTTTTCCTTTTTTTCTCCCTGTGCCCCGACATTTTCCACAGTATTTCCTTCTTTGCTACTCTGGCTTCCACAGCCAGTCAGCATCGTTGCTGCCATGGCTAATGACAGCAAACAATAAACAATTCTCTTCATAATTCTTCTTCTCCTTCTTGTAATCTAATCTTTCCACAAACAGCAGCCGCCTTTGTTTTTCCGCTTCGCACGGTACAGAGCCTGATCTGCATTCTGAATCAGTCCTGCAAAGTTATTCTCATTTGGTCCGCACAGAGCAATTCCCACGGAGCAGGCAGCCTGAAATGCCTGACAGATATCTGATGCTTTTTTTTCAGCAACCTGACCGTCATTCAAATGCTTCAGAACAACCAGAAATTCATCTCCGCCATAGCGGCAGAGGATATCCTTTGCCCGCGTCTTACGCCGGAGCAGATCTGCAAAAGACTGGATAAGCCGGTCTCCCTCTTCATGACCAAAGGTATCATTCACTTGCTTTAAATCATCCAGATCAAAAAGGCACACTGCCACAGGCAGATCCTCTTTTCGCAGAGAATCCATGGCGGCCTGTAATCCCCTCCTGTTGAGCAGACCCGTCATATAGTCCCGACTGGCCTCATCCTTCAGGGTAAGCTCACGTTCATGCGCAGCTGCAATCCCCATCAGTTTTTCAACACGTCTCTGAAGATCACACTGGGGATGACATTTACACAGGAAATCATCTGTTTCCAGTGCTAGCGGCAGCTCCTCCATCATTTCACCTCCGGGAATGGTGGCTAATACAGGAATTCGCCAGAACAATGGATTCTGTCGTAAAACTTTCAGAATAGAAGCTGCTCCATTCTCCGGGAGTGTCATGCTCAGTATCACGGCAGAAACGTTGCCACGCTCGTACTCAGTAATATAGGGTAAGGCACTGTCTGAATCGGAAGCTTCCAGAACCTGATATTGTCCTTTAAAAGTTCTGCAAACCTGCTTTCTGTATGCTTCGTCTTCATCTATTATCAGCAAACTTCGCATATCATTTACCTCCCACGATGACGTCATCACCGAAGGTCCGCAACAGGAAGGCTGATTCTTTAATAATTCTTCATATTCTGTGACAGGCATGGGTTTTGCAAAATAATATCCCTGTACATAGTCACACCCAATATCTCTCAGGCGCTCCAGCTGCTCCCGGGTCTCTACCCCTTCCGCCACCACGCTGAGTCCCATTCCATGGGACATATTGATAACATAGCTCAGTATACTCTGGTCTGCAGGTTTTTCCATTTCATTCTGAATAAACTTCATATCAAGTTTTAATATATCCATTTTCATCTGATTCAGCATATTCAGAGAAGAGTAACCACTGCCGAAGTCATCCATTTCTATAATAAATCCCAGTTTCCGCAGCTGATTTACAGTATTGATAATCTGTACAGGATTTTCTGCATAGGCACTCTCCGTAATCTCCAGGTGCAGATATACCGGATCAATATCGTATTTTCCGATAATTTTCGCAAGAGTATCCACCAGATCAATCTGATAAATGTCTGCCCGCGAAACATTAACGGATACCGGCAGCAATGGATACCCCTTATCTTTCCAATCCCTGAGTTTCATGCATACCTGCTCCCAGACATACTGATCCAGGTGGGAAATAAATCCATTTTTCTCAAAAAGAGGAATAAATTCTCCCGGAGACATGAATCCCCATTCCGGATGAATCCAGCGCACCAGTGCTTCTGCCCCGGCCATACTTTCTTCATTCAGATTATACTTAGGCTGTAAATAAACGATAAACTGTCTTTCAGCCAGAGATGTCTCCATTGTGTCAGTGATGGCTTTCTCCCGCAGCATTTTACCGCGAAGCGCATCATCATAAATGGCATAGAACTGGTTATACTGCCCTTTGATACTGTCCGCTGCCACTCGAGCCCAGTCACACATCTGCTCAACAGGGATTGTCCGGTCAGTAATCTCATAAATTCCCCATTTAACAGACACGTTCTCCATCTTTTCCGTACGTTCATTAAAGGATTCATTTAAAAAATTCTCCCGATCTGACAGTTCCGTTTCCCTCTCCTGCATGAACAGGAAACAGTCTGCGCCATAACGCCCGCAGATTCCCAACTCACCAATCATTTTTTTCATATTGGCAGCGCTGTCACATAGCAGACGGTCACCGGCCTTCCGGCCATAGATATCATTATATAATTTGAAATTTTCAATATCAAAACAGACAATCGTATACTCATGTTCGTGATCTGTTTCCAGTCTTTCCTTTACCTTGCGGTAAAAGAACTCCTTACTGTAAAGTCCTGTAAGTCGATCGTACTGGAGCTGATTAACAATTGCAGCGGTTTCCCGCAGCTAGATAATACTTGCCACCCGGTGCAGGATTACCTGAGGACGGTAAGGCTTTGGCACAAAATCAGTAGCGCCATGCGAGAGAGCATTCACTTCATCCGCCTCACTGTCACTCTGCGTCATTACAATGACCGGTATCAGTGTCAGCTCTTCATCCTCCTTCATTCGATCCAGGAAGGTGTATCCATCCATTACGGGCATCATAACGTCCAGGAGAATGAGAGCAATGTTGTCCCTGTGTTGTTTCAGAATATCCAACGCCACCTGACCATTTTCAGCCTCCAGCACCTGATATTCATCCGACAGTATCTCACTCAACATTGCCCGGTTGAGGTCGTTATCCTCTACAATTAAAACTTGTTTCTGCGGCATCATTCTAAATTACCTCTTTTTCCTAAATGTATATAGCATTTCGAAATAATAATTGACATCAAAACCTATATAATCGCAAAGTTATACAATATAAATCATACCACACTTTTTCCGTAAATAATAGGAAATTATTCCATTTTTATAACATGTCATGTTAAATGTCATTATCAAATTATTGTCATGCGATATTACACTTCTGGGTGCATTCACAATTGATTGTCATTATAAAAAATCCTATCCCACACTTTTGCTTCAATTGTGTTTTCACATATGTTATGATATATGCAATAATACTTCTTTCATAAACTGTACATTAGGAGGTCCCACATATGAAGAAAATCTTTGGCATAAGCCTGTTTGTATTAGTTATCGCAGCAGTTCTTTTTCCAACTTTTTACAGCAGTAATTCTGACAGTTCATCTTCCTCAACCTCAACAAGAGAAATCACTCCTGTTTACGATTATGTGCTCGATGTTGGCACCTATACTTCTCTTGATTGGGATTGGGCTTTATCGAACGGAGAAAAATTACTGAATAAGATGTCATGTCATTGCTCGGCCGCCGCTACTCAAACCGATGACGGTGTAACTTTAGTCGGACGAAATTTTGATTTTTATATAAATCACAACCCCTTATATATTTTCAGGACAGCAGTTGATGATTGCTATGAAACAATCGGAATTTCTAATGCTCTTAATGATGCACCTGAATACAGTGACACTATAAAAAACGGCCTTTCAAAGGAAATGGAGAATGTCATTCCTTTTATTGCTGTGGATAGTTTGAACGAAAAAGGTTTATATATTGAAACTAATATGCGTTTAGGCGAATGGAACGAAGATGAAAGCATTAAATTTTCTTCATCCGGCACTCTTAATACCGAAACTAAACCGATGAGTCTTCAATACCTCACCCTATACCTGACTCAGAATTGTGCAAACGTTAAACAGGCTATAGAACTGGTCAACCAAACAAATATATATTTGCCTGACTCTATAGACGAAATCAACATTTGCTTTTTGATGGCGGATGCCCTAGGCAATTACGGTGTACTGGAAATCGCAGATAATGAAGTATATTGGCTGGACAAGCAACCGGTTCAGACAAATTTTTACATCAACAAAACCTGCTATGAAAAATCCGATTATAAAGCCGGTCTTGGAAGGTATTCCCTGTTAATGGAACAGGTAGAGAATGTCGAGACATTTGAAGAGATGTTCACTCTGATGGATTGTGTAAAATATTCAACGATCAACGACCCCGAAAATGCTTTATTTGATGTCCGTTCAGAATATGTTGGCATTTATGAAAATTGGACCGATGAATATGTCCTGAATGAAGCAAACAAGGATGAAGTGCTCAGTCTTATCAAAAGTGATGGTGAAGCATTTTACAGCATGACCCGGGAGGAGCTTCGAGACTGCGGAGAATTCTGGGAATCAACCATGACTTCTGTTGTTAACTGTAATGAAAAAAGTATATTCATCAGATTTTTCGAAGATGACTCATTAACTTTGAAGCTGGACTTTGAGCAATAGCCCACATTCCATTTATGCAATGCGTGGTTTATGTTAATAAAGAAAAAGAGGATGCTTTCCAACACCCTCTCTTTCTGCTGCGCGTCTCAATGCTTGAGCATATCTTCTATAAAAATCCCATACCCTCTCGCGGGATCATTGACAAACACATGTGTCACAGCTCCCACCAGTTTCCCATCCTGAAGGATCGGGCTGCCGCTCACGACTGATTGTCATCAGGGACAACATTTTTATTGCATACAATTCATTACCACGCTGATCATCATTTCTTTTTCTTCCGGCCTTGATTCAGCAATCATGATCGTAAGAGCGACCAATGTTGAATCCTCTATCTTCTTTTTTCCATCTACAAATAACGCATTATTCTTATCCAGAAAATACAAAAACATAGTTGCTGCAATTCTTTTATTCCCATCAAAAAAACTATGATTCTTCGTTACAAAGTACAAAAGATTGGCTGCCTTTTCTTCCAGTGATTCGTAGATGTCCACTCCACCGAAAGACTGATAAATATTACCGATACTTCCTTTGAAGGAATCGTCCTTCTCTTTGCCGAACAGATCTGATTCATCCCCAAAGCGCATACTCTGAACCACCTCCATACATTCTTCATATCGAAGAACATATGTTGCTTCATTTCCCGTCGGACGAGTCATATTCTGATGATCGTAGGAATCCAGCAGATCGAGTGCATTGCTGTACTTTTCAATTACGGAAAGTACCTGTTTACTGTCCAGTTCATTCTCCGTCCTTTTCATAATCCGTATCACTTCTCCCAGCTGTTTGATACGATTATCATTCACCGCATAACCTTTCAATATGTACTGTTTCAATACAGAATTAGCCCAACGGCGAAATTCAACACCACGTTTGGATTTCACACGATAGCCAACGGAAATGATGACATCTAAAGTATAAAATGGTACCAATTGTTTTACTCCATCAACACGCATTTTTTGCGTGTTGTTATCTTTTTCAACTTCCCTTTCTAAAAAAACATTGTTAATATGTTTTCGTATTGTTTTTTCATCTCTCTCAAACAATGTCGCCATTTGATTTGCACTAAGCCATACTGTTTCATTTTCAATATTTACAGGTAATTTCACCTGCTTATCTTCCGTTTCAAAAATTACAATCTCGTTATTTTTCTGCACCCTTCTCCTCCTTCTGCTTTTTTTCAATCAATTCTTCATACTTCAGCTGATACTCAATCAGGCGAGGAATATATTCCGGCGGTCTCCTGCGTCCTGCCTCCCAATCCTCTAACGTTCTCAAAGGAATGCCAATATGTATTGAAAAATCTTTTCTGGTCATTCCTGTTTGTTTCCTGATTCTCCGTATTTTATCTGCAGATTCCATTTTTCTGAACACCTCCATGTAATGTTTCATTAATCATATCACATTATTTGCAAAAGCGCAATGCGTGGTTTTTAAAACTAAAAGTTATCCGATTGCAGCTATGGACAATATTTATATTGTTCGATGTACTGCGAAATGCTATAATGTATTAAGATTATGGCCGGGATTGAGGGAACTGTCTGCAGTGAAACAATCCGTAATCGCCTTTCGATATTCGAGTCTTATCAGGAAACAAAAGAGTAAAATAACATTTAGTATTTATTCGATCATGTGGTATTTAAGGTGACAAATTATGCGTAATACAATTCTTCGAAATATTGGTATCATTATCGGTGTCATTATCGGTTTGATCGTTATTTTAGTAATTGGGGCACTTGTCTATTTCAGATACTTTGCATTTGTTCCCGACAAAGGCGGTATGGAAGCAACCTACTTCCTGCTGAAAGTCAACCCGTACAATAGCGGGACGGATGAATTTGGTAAGTCTGTCGGTTATGGAACCGGGGAATCCAGGGATTATGAAATAGCAAACGGTGATGTTTTTTATGAGGATTTCAATGATACGTTAGTTCAGAATCCAAAGGAATCTGAAATCCCCAATATGATCGGTTTGCTGTTCAAGGTAATATCTTTGGATGAAGACAAAGTGACACTTCTTATAAATCAGGAAGAGCGTACAGTAATGTATGGGGAAGAATTTGTTGTCTATTCCCTGCTTGAAGTTCGGGATGGTGCCTCAACCGGTTATCGCATGCAGATAACGCCATGATCTAACATTGTTTTTCCTCCAACCACCGTTTTAGACGAAAAACCTTTCTTTTGAATTAAAGGCAGATGTGTCACGAGAGATTCGCACCACTGATGTTATTGATAGAAGTGTTGCAAGAATTCCTATGTATCAAGCTCTTGATACGATAAAAATTGAAACAAGCAATAAAACCTTTCGTGAAATAGTGGATGAAATAATGGCGCTTTGATACCGATAACTTCGAGTTTATTAAGTCGAACCTCCCTGAGAAAATTCCCCGGGAGGTTCGTTCTTTTACGCCGCCGCATCCAGCATATTCTCTATAAAAATCCCATACCCCCTCGTGGGATCATTGACAAACACATGTGTCACAGCTCCCACCAGTTTTCCATCCTGAAGGATAGGACTGCCGCTCATTCCCTGAACAATCCCTCCCGTGAGACGCAAAAGTTCTTCATCTGTGACCTGAATTTCCAGTGCCTTATTCGCCTCCCCCGCATAGAGATTCATTCCGGTAATCTCTATCTCATATTCTTTCACACTGCCGTCCACCGTACAGCGGATCACGGCATCGCCTTCCCTGACTTCTTCCCTCTGTGCCACTTCTACCGGGTCGGCATCATAAAACACGGTATCCATCCTGTCCATTGTTCCGAAAATACCTTCATCTGTATTTTTTGTAATGCTTCCAAGAACATTATAATTGTTATATACGATAATCCCTTCCATTCCTCCTGGAACTCCATTTTCTCCTTTCTGAATATCACGGATACTGGTAGCGTAGAGAACTCCCTTATCCATATCCAGTAGCCCGCCTGTATCCACATCGTGAATGCCGTGTCCCAGTGCACCGAAGCTGCTGTCTGCCTTCAGATAGGTTATGGTGCCAAGTCCCTGCGCATTATCCCGTACCCAGATTCCCAGTTTGTACTCATTTGAACTGCACCGGACCGCTTTCATACGAATATCAATCAATTGATCTTTTCTTCTGACTTTTAATATTACATCCTCATCTTCCAGGTTACGAATCGTCTCGATCAGCTCTGATTTGTTCTGAATTTCCTCTTGATCAAGTCCTACAATGTAATCCCCTTCCTTTACCAGATGCGCTGCCGGCTCGTATTTTAATCCATCTTCCGCTTCTATCTTGTCCGTTCCCAGCACCAGCACCCCTTTTGTCTCCATATAGATTCCGATCGGCATTCCTCCCGGAATCACCATACTGTCAGAGGTTCCTGCGCTTACCTCCTGCTGGAATGCAGATTTTTTCTCATGGATCAGATAGTAACCTCCACCCACACTCACCGAAAATACAACAATCATAATTAAGATTCTTCTATACCAGTATCTTCTCATTCTCCCGCTCCCCTTTTTTAATCTGTATAATAAATAAAAAGCAGACACATCAATATGTATCTGCTTTATTATATGGGTTTTACATTTATTTACACTGGAAATTTTTTCCTTGCAAGACGTTTCATTTCTCTCGCATTCTCTCTTACTGTCTCGGTTATCTCCGCGCCTCCAAGGATTCTTGCCAGCTCCTCCGTCTCTTCCTCATGAGAAAGCATGCGGATTCCTGTCCTGGTCACTCCGCCTGTCACTGTCTTTTCAATTGCAAAATGTACATCTGCCATGGCTGCAATCTGTGCCAGATGAGTGATGCAGATAACCTGATGTTTCCTGCCGATCAACGCCATTTTTTCCGAAACCTTCTGTGCGGTACGTCCGCTGATTCCCACATCAATCTCATCAAATATCAGAGTTTCTATCTCATCCCGGTCTGCCATAACCGTCTTGATTGCAAGCATGATTCGGGATAATTCACCGCCGGATGCAACTTCTGCCAGCGGTTTTACCGGTTCACCGGGATTCATGGAAATCAGAAATTCCACATCATCCCTTCCTTTTGCAGTGTAATCCTTAAGCTCTCCAAAATGGATCTCGAATTTCACATCCACAAAATTCAGATCCGCCAGTCCCTCTGTGATTGCCTGCTGAAGCAGAATTCCCTGCTCCTTTCTTAACTTTGTGAGCCGTTTCGTTTCCCTGTCAAGCTTCTCTTCTGCCACTTTAAGACGCTTGCCAAGCTCCTCCAGATAGTTATCAAAGTCATTCAGCACTGCAAGACGGGCTTCTTTCTCCTCGCAGTAGGCCAGAATATCTGAAATGCTGTTTCCATACTTGGTCTTCAGATGATTAATGACATTCAGCCTTTCCTCCGTCTCATGAAACTCTTCTTCTGAAAACTCCATGGACTTACTGTAATCCGATAATTCCCGGTTAAAATCATTGAGCAGACTATCCGTCTCCATAAGCTGCTGATAAAGCTCCTCAGCATGCGGATCATAAGATGACACTTCTGACAATAAGCGGATAGCACGGCTTAAGCTCTCGCTTGCACTTCCATCCATTCCACCAGTATATTCGTAAGCCTCATTCACATTCTCTACGATCTTTTTGCCATGCACCATACGCCGGTAAGCCGTTTCCAGTTCCTCATCCTCACCTTCCCGCAGCATGGCATCCCTGATTTCTCCAGTCTCGAATTCCAAAAATGCTATCTCTTTCGTCCGCTCCGCTTCATCACACCTGGCAGCTTCCAGTTCTTTCTTCACAGACTCGTATTCCCGATAACTGTTTTTTACCAGTTCTGCCGTTTCTGCAATATAATCCCTGGCATAAGCATCCAGAATCTCCATCTGATGTTTTTTGTACAAAAGGGACTGGTGCTCATGCTGTCCGTGAATATCAATCAGGATTTCTGCCACCGCCTTAAGCTTCGCCATAGATACGGTCTCCCCGTTAATTTTACTGACGCTTCTTCCTTCCATCAGCCTTCGGCTGAGCACAACCATTCCCTCTTCCGGAAATATATCCAGCGCTTCCAGTTTCTTTATCTGGTTCTCATTTTCCGGAACAAACAAAAGCTCAACATATCCATAAGGAGCTCCCTTACGGATAATATCCCTGGTATATCTTCCACCGAGAGCCAGATTTACAGACCCCAGAATGATGGATTTACCGGCTCCGGTCTCTCCGGTTAATATATTAAGTCCCTGACCGAATTCCACTTCCACTTCTTCGATCAGGGCAAGATTCTTCACATGTAAATTCTGTAACATACTGCCTCCTACAAGACAATTTTACTAATCTTATCCATTACCTTTACGGTATCCTCGGTACTGCGGATTGCACACATAATGGTATCATCTCCTGCAATACTTCCTACCACTTCCTGCCAGTGCATGGAATCAATTGCCGCACACACTGCCATAGCCATGCCGGATACGGTTTTGATCACCAGTATATTCTGTGCCATATCCATGGAGATATAACCATCCTTCAGCACTCTGATATACTTATCACTCATCTCCGTTTCTCCGGTCTGATGAACTGCATATTTCTGCCGGCCCTCATCCGTAGGAACTTTGGTAAGCTTCAGATCCCTGATATCTCTGGACACCGTCGCCTGAGTCACCTTGAATCCTTCTCTGTTCAGATATTCCGCAAGCTCTTCCTGAGTCTCAATATGATATTTATTAATCAATTCTACAATCTTTGCATGTCGGTTAATCTTCATCCCGCTAATTTCCTTTCATCTTTCTGCGCAAACGCTCCATAAAGCTGACCCGGCTCAGATGCATCATGGTTGTCTTTTTCTCCGATTTACAGATTGCTATTTTTTCCCCGGTTTTCATTTCCACAGTATCTGCTCCGTCAAAAGCAATAAAGACCTCTTCCACCTGATCATGCCTTCTCTTTCCAATCTCGATTATAATCTCGTCCTCCGCAGACAATACAATACTTCTTGTATTTAATGAATGCGAACAAATAGGTGTAACCACGATGCTGGATGCTGTCGGCTCCACGATAGGTCCTCCGGCTGATAAATTATATGCAGTCGAACCTGTTGGTGTGGATATAATCATACCATCTGCCTCATAGGAATTCAGAAGTTCACCATTTACATACAGATTAAAATGCAGAATCCGAAGATGCCCTTTTCTGGTAAGAACAATATCGTTCAGCGCAATACTGGTATTCCCGTTTTCAAATGTTCCCTGAAGCATCATCCGCTCTTCCGTCGTATAGTCTTCGTTGATGATCTGCTCCATTGCTTCTTCCAGATCATCCACTTCTACCTCTGTTAAATAACCGAGAGTGCCCATATTCACACCCAGAATAGGGATACCCGGCTGCAATACTCTGGCCACCTCGATGAGGCTTCCGTCTCCTCCGATAACAATAGCACAGTCAATATTTTCCGGTATTTTATCTTTTATTATATTATTTTGTTTATCTTTATGACAGAGGACACATACCTTTCCTCTCTGTTCAAGAAGACCAATCACACGGCCGGTCATCGACCGGTCTTTATCCTTGCCATCATTCGTTACAATCCAAAATCGTTCCATATTCTCTACCCAATCTGTTGTATTATTATTTTGACAGTGTTTCAAACGCTTCCTCTACCGTACGTTTTACATCGATATCACCTGTAACTCTTCCTTCTGCTTCATGAACCTTCTGCAGGTGAATCAAATATTCAATATTACCCTCCGGTCCTCTGATCGGAGAAAATTCCAGATTCAATACGTTGAATCCGATAGAACAGGCATACTCTTTTACTTTTTCAATTACTTCTACATGAGTGCCCTTTTCACGAACCACCCCTTTTTTGCCGACCTTCTCGCGTCCTGCCTCGAACTGTGGTTTAATAAGTGCCACAATCTGACCATCCGAAGACAGGTAATTCCGGATCGGCAGAAGCACTTTAGTCAAGGAGATAAAAGATACATCAATAGAAGAAAAGTCAACCGGTTCTCCCAGATCCTCCGGCGTCACATAACGGATATTGGTCTTCTCCATACAGACCACCCGTTCATCCTGACGAAGCTTCCACGCAAGCTGTCCTCTGCCCACATCAATGGCAAATACTTTTTTCGCACCATTTTGCAGCATACAATCTGTAAATCCGCCCGTTGATGATCCCACATCTGTACAGACCTTATCCTTAACCGTCACATCAAAATGCTTCATGGCTTTCTCAAGCTTCAATCCTCCCCTGCTTACATAAGGCATGGTGTGTCCTTTGATCTCAATCTGCACTTCATCTGAAAATGTGGTTCCGGCTTTATCCTCCCGCTGTCCTTCAACGAATACATTTCCGGACATGATGATTGCCTTCGCTTTTTCCCTTGATTCTGCCAGATTTCTTTTCACCAGCAGAACATCCAAACGCTCTTTCATGCTGTTTCGTCTCCTGTATCTATCATTTTACGGATTTCATTCTTATACCGGTAATATCCGATATTTTTCGGCTATGCGTTTCTTCATCGATACTGCATCCAGTTTTACTTCTCTTCGAAGTACATCCACGCTTCCATGCTCAATATAATCATCCGGAAGCGCCAGTGTAAGCACCGTTACATCCAGAGAATTTCTGGATACAAACTCCAAGACTCTCTCCCCGTATCCGCCATTCTGAACATTTTCCTCAATGGTTACGATCAGTTTGTGGTTCTTTGCCAGTTTACGAATCATCTCTTCATCTATCGGCTTTACAAATCTTCCATTTACCAGTGTACAGGCAAATCCCTCTTTTTTCAGTAGTTCTCTGGTATGCACAGCTTCCTCAAACATATGACCCACACTGATGATTGCAATGTCCGATTCCTCAAAAATCATCTCACTTTTTCCATATATGACCGGTGCCCTGTATTCCTCAAACCCGTCATAAGCAGAACCTCTCGGATATCTGAGTGCGATCGGTGCATCAAAATCCACTGCAAACCTTATCATATCAGCAAATTCCCAGCGATTCTTCGGTGACATCACCGTCATATTCGGTATTGCACCAAGGTAAGAGAGATCAAAGATTCCCTGATGGGTCTCCCCGTCGCTTCCTACCAGGCCTGCACGGTCTATGGCAAACACTACCGGAAGCTTCTGAAGGCTCACATCATGGATAATCTGATCAAATCCTCTCTGAAGAAAAGAAGAATATACCGCAAATACAGGCTTCATTCCTCCGGCAGCCAATCCGGCTGCAAAGGTCACTGCATGGGCTTCTGCAATACCCACATCGAAGAACCGTTTTGGATAACGCTTCCCAAATTCAGCCAGTCCCGCTCCATCTGCCATGGCCGCTGTAATTGCCACTACATTCGGATTCTTCTGACCTATATCACACATAACCTTGGAAAATACCTTCGTGTAGCTGTCTTTGGACGATTTGCTCACCGGTTCTCCCGTAGCTATTTCATAAGGACCCGTTCCATGAAACTTAGCCGGCTCCTTCTCTGCCGGTTCATAGCCTTTTCCTTTCTTCGTCAGCACGTGAAGAAGCACCGGTCCTTCTACCTTTTTAGCCTCCTGCAAAGCCTGACAAAGCATGTCTATATCATGTCCCTCTATCGGTCCCAGATAGGTTACCCCCATATCTTCAAAGAACATACCCGGAACAACCAGTTGCTTAATACTGCTCTTCGTCTTTCGTATATGATCAATCATAGAATCCCCGGCCACCGGAATCCGATGCAGGGCACTGGTAATTCCCTTTTTCAGTCCGGTATAAAAATCTGCCGTCCGAAGCTTATCCAGATATTGGGACATACCGCCTACATTTCTGGAAATAGACATCTCATTATCATTTAAAACAATGATAAAATTCTTTTTAATTGAAGCTGCATTATTCAGTGCCTCATAGGCCATACCTCCCGTCATGGAACCATCTCCAATGACAGAAACTACGGAATAATTCTCTCCTCTCAGATCCCGGGCCATGACATATCCAAGCCCCGCCGAAATCGAAGTAGAGCTGTGACCGGTATCAAAAGCATCACAATCACTCTCAGCCCTCTTTGGAAATCCGCTCATTCCGCCGTATTTACGCAGATCATCAAATCCATCCTTACGACCGGTCAGAATTTTATGGGTATATGCCTGATGTCCCACATCCCAGATAATCTTATCCTGAGGAAGGGTAAATACTCTGTGCATGGCCATGGTAAGTTCGACCACTCCCAGATTCGATGCCAGATGTCCTCCGGTACGGCTGATCTTCTCGATCAGAAATTCCCGAATCTCTTCCGCCAGTATCGGAAGTTCCTCTCTATTCAGTTCTTTTATATCATTTTCCTTTTGAATTCGTTCCAACATCATTGCCAGACTCCTTATTTTTCCCGATGGATTAACTCCTTAAGAAGCCACTCCAGGTAACTGTTTTCATCCGGAAGACTGTGAAGAAGTTCAATTGCCTCTCCGGACTCTTTTTCTACGATTGCTCCTGCTTTTTCTATTCCCATGAGCGTTACATACGTAGTCTTCTCATTCTTCTCATCACTGTGGATCGGTTTGCCAAGCACTTCACTGGTACTGGTAACATCCAGAATATCGTCCTGAACCTGGAATGCCAGTCCCACCCTGGCAGCTACCTGCTCCACGATCCTGATTTCCTCCTCTGATGCTCCTGCAAGTACCGCTCCTATCATCATCGAGGATTCTATCAGTGCTCCTGTTTTCAATTCATAGATAAAATCAAGCACATCTTTTCCAATCCGGTGTCCGGTTTCTTTGACATCTACCACCTGACCACCGATCATACCGTAAATTCCGGCCTTTTTTGCCAGAATACCCATAGCTTTTCCAATTCTTTCAGAAGACTCCGGATAAAGAGCAAATGCGCTGCACGCAGTTTCAAATGCGTAATTTAAAAGCGCATCTCCTGCCAGAATCCCCATATCCTCTCCATATACCACATGGGTAGTCTTCCTTCCCCTGCGGTACTCATCGTTATCCATTGCCGGAAGATCATCGTGAACCAGGGAATAAGTATGAATCATCTCCATAGCCGCCATGAAAGGTTCTACGATTTCTCCCTCTCCGCCAAACAGAGTAAATGTCTCCTTCATCAGCATCGGGCGCAGCCGTTTTCCTCCTGCCATCAGGCTGTATTCCATGGCTTCCATAATAATCTGCTGATATCCTTCCTTAGCAGGAAGATATTTTTCCAGGATTGCTTCAATCTCAAGCACCTTATTTTCACGCTGTTCCCTGTAAACCGCTTCATTCTGATCTGTCTGCTTTTCCATATCATTTACTGCCTCTGTCATCTTTCCTTAAAGAAATTCATGAGGCTCTCCTTCTTCATCCAATACTAACATCTGTTTTTCTACTTTATCGATTTTCTCACTGCATAGCTTCAGCATATCCATTCCTTTATGGTAAAGCTGAAATGATTCCTCCAGAGATGTCTCTCCTTCCATCCTCGCAAGAACCTCCTCCAGTTCTTCAAACACCTGCTCCAATGTATGTTCCTCTGTCTGAGCTTCCGCTTCTGTCTGCATTTTTTCTGCCATGCGAACCTCCCTTTTATCTTATCACATACGAAATATCTTATATTCAGAACCAACTCTTATCACATCTCATAAGACAAATTCTGTGTATCCGTAACCTCTGCACGAATCACACCATCTGATACATAAATGGAGAGCGTGTCTCCCTGCCGTACCTGATCCGTCTTTCGAACTGTTTTTTTCTCATCCTCCCACTGCTTCTCTACATAGGCATATCCCTGATTCAGTTTCCTGAGGGGTGAAAGTCCATTCATCCGCTCTACCTGAATTGCCAGACGATGTCTCGCTGCCTGAAGTTTCTGTTCCATAACCATCTGAAACTCTTCCTGAATGTCAATCATTCTCTGCCGTTGCTCCCGCAGCTTTGTACCCGGATGCAGGTAGCGAAATCTTGTCTGATACTGGGACAGACGCATGCGGCTCATGGATATCTGCTGTTCCATCCGCCTTACAAGCTTCATCCGGTACTCATACATCTGATTCTCATAGAGACGGTAATCCCAGACTGCCAGCTCGGCAGCAGCAGAAGGTGTGGGAGCCCGAAGGTCTGCCACATAATCGGAAATGGTAGTATCTGTCTCATGTCCCACCGCAGATATGACCGGAACCTGACAATTGAAAATAGCCCTCGCCACCTCTTCTTCATTGAATGCCCACAGATCTTCTATGGATCCTCCGCCTCTTCCTACAATGATTACATCCACCTGTTTCTGCTCCAGAAGCCGGATTCCACGGATAATACTTTCCTTGGCTCCCTCCCCCTGTACCTGTGCCGGATACAGTATAAGCTGAACAAATGGATTTCTGCGCCTGCTGATATTCATGATATCTCTGACGGCCGCTCCCGTAGGTGCTGTAACAACTCCTACTGTCCGCGCAAATGACGGAATCGGTTTTTTGTATTCCGGGGCAAACATCCCCATCTCTTCCAGTTCCCGCTTCAGTGCCTGGAATCTTTCATATAATACGCCCTCTCCATCTAACCGTATCTCTTTCGCATAAAGCTGATAAGATCCGCTTCTCTCATATATGCTGACCGCTCCAAATACGATTACCTGCTGTCCCTCACACATACGAAAAGAGAGCCCTCCCCGCTGCCCGGCGAACATCACGCAGGCAATCGTTCCGGACTCATCCTTCAGTGAAAAATATATATGTCCCGATGTATGGTACTTACAGTTCGAGACTTCTCCTTTTACATAGATACGGTTCAGCATAAAGTCCTGGGCAAACATGTTTTTAATATACATATTTACCTGTTTTACTGTATATACATTTGCCATATCATGCTCTCCTGATTATTCCGCAAATTTTGCCAGGATTCCATTGACAAAAGCCGGACTTTCTTCACCGCCGAACCGCTTTGCAAGCTCTACCGCCTCATTAATTGCAACAGAAACCGGCACATCGTCATCCCATTTCATCTCGTATATCGCAAGTCTGAGAATAGAGAGATCTACCTTGTTCATACGCCCCGTCTTCCAACCGGTCACGTTTTCATTCAGTAGATCATCAATCTCCTTAGCCTTTGAAGCCACTGCATCCGCTTTGTCTCCGATATATTCCCTGTCATTGTCCTCTGTAATCCCATTCTGCTCAAAATACAGACTCTTTTGCTCCTTCATCTCCTCCGGAGTGTTGAATTCTATTTCAAACACCATTTTAAAAATGTGTTCACGCTGTTCTGATCTCTTCACTTATTCTTCCTCCGGCACATCCACACCTGCAATGCGGATATTAACATCTGCAACGGTAAGCCCTGTCATATTTTCAATCGCAGATTTTACCTTCTCCTGTACCTTGTTGGAAACATCTACAATGCTGTATCCATATTTCAGATTCAGCTTGAGGGAAACGGTAACTACACCTTCCAGCACATCAACCTTCACACCCTTGGACAACGTCTTCATTCCAAGCTTTCCGATGATCTCTCTTGTAGTATTGCCGGACATAGAAGAAACTCCATCTACCTCCGTAGCTGCAAGACCCGCGATAATGGCAACCACTTCGTCTGCAATCTTAACCTCGCCAAGATTCTCATCTTCTTTTATTGTATAGGTATTTCTTTCTTCTTTTCCCATAACGTCCTACCTCACTTTTCTTAATTCCAAATACGGCACATATTTCCTGCCATTTTTGTTTCTTTGAATATTATATCAAATTTATACATAATTGCAAACCATAACTTTAGGAACGCCCAAATTCTGACAGCACCAGACCTTTATTCCGTTCTAATGTCATACGAATGCTCCATTCGTTCACAAACAGAAGCAGCGGCCGGTCTTTCAGATCCTTAATTTTCTTCATGTCAGATGTTCCGGAAAGCCTGTCAAGATCCACATCATCATTTTCTATCCAGCGTATATATTCATAAGGCAGGCTGTCCATGCGGATTTCCACATTATATTCATTTTCCAGTCTGTATTTCAGCACATCAAACTGAAGCACACCAACAACACCGACAATAATCTCCTCCATACCGGTATTATATTCCTGGAAAATCTGGATCGCGCCCTCCTGGGCAATCTGATTGATTCCTTTGATGAACTGCTTTCGCTTCATGGTGTCCACCTGGCGCACCCTTGCAAAATGCTCCGGTGCAAAGGTAGGGATTCCCTCATACACATATTTTTTAGCAGAAGTCGTCAAAGTATCCCCAATGGAGAAAATACCCGGATCAAACACACCGATAATATCACCGCCATAGGCACGTTCGATCATCTTACGCTCACTCGCCATCATCTGCTGAGGTTGTGATAATCTCACCTTCTTGCCCCCCTGAATATGCATCACTTCCATCCCTGCCTCGAAAGCCCCGGAACAGATACGCATAAATGCAATCCTGTCTCTGTGTGCCTTATTCATATTTGCCTGGATCTTAAATACAAACGCTGAGAAATCCTCTTCTTCCATCGGATCAATCTCACCCTGGTCAGACTTTCGCGGAAGCGGTGATGTAGTCATCTTAAGGAAATGCTGAAGGAAAGTCTCCACACCAAAGTTGGTCAGCGCTGAACCGAAAAATACCGGAGACAATTCTCCTTTGCTTACCAGTTCCTGATCAAACTCAGCGCCCGCTCCATCCTGAAGCTCAATTTCCTCCAGAAGCTGCTCCATCTGATCCTCATCAATATACTGTGCAGCCTCCGGATCATCAATACTGATTTTCCGTACCTGTCCCTGTGTCGTTCCCTTTTTGGTATCGGAGAACAGCTCTACTTCTCTGTGGGCGCGATCGTACACACCCTTGAACCGCTTACCGGAACCGATGGGCCAGTTTACCGGACAGGTAGCAATTCCAAGCTCGCTTTCAATATCGTCCAGAAGTTCAAATGTATCCATCGCCTCACGATCCATTTTATTAATAAATGTAAAAATCGGAATATGGCGCATGGTACATACTTTAAAAAGCTTTCTTGTCTGCGCCTCCACTCCCTTGGATGCATCAATGACCATAACCGCGGAATCCGCAGCCATCAGAGTACGGTAAGTATCCTCAGAGAAATCCTGATGTCCCGGGGTATCCAGAATATTAATACAGTATCCTCCGTAATTGAACTGAAGTACGGAAGATGTAACGGAAATACCTCTTTCTTTCTCAATCTCCATCCAGTCGGACACAGCATGCTTTGCAGTAGCTTTTCCCTTTACACTTCCCGCCTGATTAATGGCACCTCCGTACAGAAGAAATTTCTCCGTCAGGGTTGTCTTTCCGGCATCCGGATGGGATATAATCGCAAATGTTCTCCTTTTCTGAATCTGTTCTTTTATCTCTTTTGTAAGCTCTGACATAATTTCAATCTCCTCATATTCAAGACTCACTCTTTTCTTTTCAATTTCATGCGTATTTCGACATAACGTATTTAGTATACCAAAAAAAGAACAGTTATGCAAAACTGTTCTTTAAAATCCTGTCTTTTTTTGTCTGTGTCACTTTCCCTCCACATAAATAGGTGTGATCACGATATTTTCCGGAGCAATTCCGGTCTTTCGCGTAATAATGTCCTCGATCTGAGCCCGGTTGGCGTCACTGAGCTCCGATGCTCGGACCACTACATCTGCACTGTCTGCCGTGAGACTGACTACCGCCTCACTGAATCCCTTAGATGCCATCATAGTTTCCGCAGCCGCCTCTTTTTCTGCCAGATCCGTCATTGCAACCATCTGGGCCACCGCATCCTGCTTCTGCTCATCGCTGAGATTTTCATTATCAATAATTTCCATCAGCATTTCTTTATTTTTGGCACGTACCTGTTCTCTGGTAACCTTCGCTTCAGCAACAACAGAATCCGCTTCAGCGCTTGTAAGAACCGCTTCTCCCGGTGTACCCTCTACCGTTCCGTCAGTCGCCTCACTGTCCTGACTTGCGATCTCACCGGAAGCATCAAGCTCTTCATCCGAAATATCCAGAAGTTCCTGATTAGCAAGCTCATTTGCAGTCTGAGCCGCATCATCCTTACCGCCGAATATCCGCCCGGAATAGTTCAGATATCCTGCCGCCGCAATCATTACGGCAAGCGCTGCAATAATGACCTGATTTTTACGAATTTTACGTTTCACTCTTTTTCCTCCTGACTTTTATTTTAACTGCGCTTCATTACCTTAATTTTATGCGTGTCTACATCAAATAATGCCTGAATGGCCTCCGTTATGTTCTGAACCACAACCCCATTGTCTCCCCCATCCGCAATGACAATGATTCCTCCCACAACCGGAGTCTTCTCCTTTGTAACATAGGGTTCTCCTCCCGAAGACAGGCTTTCCCCGCTCCCGGAATTATAAACCGATGTTTCCGACCTGCTGTCGTTCATGGTAGTCCGACTCCCACCCTGACTGTCCTCTTCTTTCACTGTTTCTGTTGTACTCTCCGTATCCTTCTCAACAATCCTCTCCCCGGAATCTGTCAGCGTAATCATCACACGTACCTCCCCGGCACCTTTTACCTGGGACAGGATTTCCTCCAGATGTTGCTCCAGATAACGGGCATAACTGTAAGAATCTACGGCTTCGGCACTCTTCTCTGCCATCTCATCTGTATTATTTTGGTTTCCCGTATTCACAGGAAGAGCAATGATCAAAAGTAATACTCCACAGAGCAGCAGGATCACCAGCCGGTCTTTTTTCAAAATTTCTGAAGGGATTCTTTTTTTTAACTGATCTGCCAGCATGGCGCGCCCCCTTTCTATTTCCGTTTAAATACACCAAGGCGTATTTGCGGCGGAATCAGTGAATCCGTATTGGAGAAATATAGATTTCTCCCGGCTTCTCTCCTTCCTCTGAAGCCATTGTGCTATCTGGTTCATAATCTTCCATAACATCCGTCGCTTCTCTGATTTCTTCCAGTTTTTCCTCATACGCACCACTTTCATACAAATGAAGAATTTCACTTCCCGCGTCAAAAAGACGAAAAACCGGTGTTAACAGAAGAAGAACCAGCACAAGACCGGTAAACATCCGGATATATTTCCGGTATCCCTCATTCGGAATCACATGCATAAACGCAGTAATCAGTACCATATAGCAGGCAATATTTTTCATCCACTCATAAAAATAATCCAGCATCCTTCCCTCCCGATACGTCCAAAATCTAACTTCCTGTAGTGGCTGCCACGATTGCAATCGTAAGCAAAAACAGTACACAGACCGTAAAGATCAGCCGCATCAGAAGCTGGCATCCATCCCCCATTCCGGCGATCCCTTCTACCATCCGTTTATCGGAAACCGGCTGAACAAAAGCCGCCGCGAGCTTATAAAGAAGAGTCATAACCGCCACCTGGATAAGAGGCACCAGACAAATACTCAGACATACCACTGCTCCGGCCATTCCGATTCCATTCTTGATCAGAACCGCTGTTCCCAGAACGACCTCTGCCGTTCCGCCAAGGGCATCCCCTACTCCGGGTATTGCTTCTGCACTTCTCGTTACCGCGCTTCTCTTTACCGCATCAATCGCAGGAGCGATCAGCCCCTGCACAATGTTGAGTCCTACCACACAGGCCAGAAGCGTTTTCATAGTCCAGGAAGCTGCCAATTCTAACAGTTCTGCCATTTTTGACAGATAATCCTCCTTTGACAGACAATTCAAAAAACGTACCACAATATAGATATGAATCAGGGGAAGCAGGAATTTTAATATGACTGTCTCTGTCACAGTGATAAAAAGCAATGCCAGACTGTAGAAAGCCGCTGAAGTAACACTCCCTCTGGCAATAGTCACTGCCATAAAATAGACAGGACAGAGTGCCTTCATAAAGGTAAGAAGATGATCCACACCTTCCTCAACCCAATCTACCGATACCTGGAATGCATTCAGACACAGAGCGATCAGAAGCATATACAGGATATAGAATCCCATTTCCCCTATCTGCTGATTTTTTAATACCTGGGAAAAATTCAGGAATACAGCCCCGATGACGGCCAGTACCAAAAGATGGGTCAGGTTCTCCCGATTCACTCGAAATGCATAGCTGATCTGGTCTGCCACAAGCTGATTCACCAGTTCAGCACAAATCTTCGTATCTCCTTTTATAATAGATGCGACCGTCTCCCCGAAATCCATCTTTTCCTGCGGAAATAATTCCTCCAGAGCCTGATTTACTTCTCCATAATCCAGTATTTCTCCCATCGTCTCTGATTCCATCCCGTAGGAAGATTCTATATTTGGGGAAAGAGTATCGGCCCCCCATACTGTCATCTTCATACACATTCCCAGCAGACCAGACACCACAACTCCCAAAATCAGATTTTTATTTCCGCTCTTTCTCATGACAGGAATTCCTTTATGGTTTCCAGAAGTGCCAGGAGCACCGGAATACCAAGAGCCAGAATCACCAGTTTCCCGAATATTTCAATCTGCATGCCAATCGTCTGATGTCCGGCATCTTTGCATATTGCAGAGGCAAATTCTGCCACATAAGTAATCCCCAGCATCTTAAGCAGGGTTCCCATATAATAAGAATCCAGATTCACATACTGCCCAATCTGCCTCACCGCATCCGTAAATATCTTAAGCTGCGAAAGAATAGAGAAAAAGATCATCAGACTGACTGCAATTCCTATGTAAATTCCGTATTCTCCTTTCGTACTTTTAAACTGGATTGCCAGAAGTGCGCCCACAATACCGAGAATACCGATCTGTATCACATCTACCGCTCCCTCCCGTTTTCAGATATTTCTACAGAGAAAACAATCCTCTGATCGATTCAAACAGGTCATAGATATAGGGAACAATCCAGAAAAGGACCAGAATCAGCCCGGCAAGGCTTGCAAGAAATGCCTGCTCCTCTCTGCCGCTGTGTTTCAGCACCTGTCCCAGAACTGACACCAGAATTCCCACTGCTGCAATTTTAAATATCAGATTTACTCCCATCCATGCCTCCTATATCAACAACACTGCCAGAAAGATTCCGCCCATTACACCAAGACATCTGCACAGCTTCTTCTTTGCAGTCAGTCCCTCCCACATTAGTTTCATTTCCTGCTGTATCTCCTCATTAACCAGCTGTATCTGCTGTATCTGCAACTGTATATCTGCTCCTCCCAGGTATTTTCCCAGAAGGCTGATCCGTTCCCGGATTCTTGCCGGAAGTTTCAAGCTTCCCAGATATTCATCCATCGTTTTTTTCCACACTGTCTCAAAGCTTCCGCTGCTCTTCCTCTCCATCCGATGATACATCTGTCTCAGCCATGCATCGTAAGGCGGTCGTGCCGTCTTCGACAATTGTAAAAATGCTTCCGATAGGAAGGATCTTGAATATCGGATCTCACTCTGCAGCATCATAAGCAACTGACTGATATACCTCATTTCCTCATATTGCGCATCCATATCCTTTGCCGCAACTGCTCCCAGAAGGGAAGCCGCTGTTATTACGATAAGACTGCCTGCCACCTTCATATCTGTCACGCAATCTGCTTTCCACTTCCATCGTATATGGCGGACACCTGTCCCACCTGTTCTTTATTTTCCAGAACAATATACCTCTCAAATGCCTGTGCCTCTATCATTCTGGCAAGCTCCGGTTTCTTTGCAATCTCTTCTATCGAACTTCCATGCGCTGTCACCAGCATCTTACATCCGCAGTGCATCGCATATTCAATCGCATGCACATCCGATTCCATGCCGATTTCATCCACCGCGATAACCTGTGGTCCCATGGAACGAATCAGCATGATCATCCCCTCTGCCTTCGGACATCCATCCAGCACATCCGTCCGAACTCCCAGATGGTTTTGCGCAATACCCATATAGCTGCCGCCAATTTCTGACCGTTCATCCACAACACCCACCGTCATGCCGCGAACCCATTCATTTCCATCTGACACCTGCCTCACAATATCCCGAAGCAGTGTGGTCTTGCCACATCCCGGCGGTGAGATAATCATGGTATGCGCAAGCTGCCGGTTATATGTAATGTATGGAAATACCTTATCCGCACATCCCGGTACCTCATGAGCCATACGAATATTAATAGAGGAAATATACTTGATATTTCTCACCTTTCCCTCTTCCAGTATAGCCTGCCCGGTCACACCGACCCGATGGCCTCCCTCAATTGTTATAAATCCCTGCCTCATCTCCTGTTCAAAAGCATACAGCGAGTATCCGCTCACATAATCAAGCGTTTCCCGGACTTCTTCTGCTGTTACGATATGCGGTTTGTCCCGGATTCCGCCCGGCACCAGCTCCTCACCCTTATAAACAAGTATCAGCGGCTGACCGATCCTCAGCTTTATCTCCTGTAAATACTCATACTTCAGATGTTCCCTTCTCAGAATCATCCGGATTGTGCCCGGAAGCACGTTTAGAATTCTTTCTTTTTCCATCTTTGTCCACCTCTTTAAAGCATGTATATGTTCGGTAGAAAGAAATATGCAATGAGAAGCCTTTTTCTTTTACCCATAAAGAAAATTCATTTTTTTCAAATTACATGTGACATTTTCTTCCCGTACATATTTACTTTTAAAGGATAATATGTCATTATAAAGAAAAGATAAATGCACTTATGAAAGGAGTACTATTATGTCTAACGATTTTACACCCATTTCTGATTCAATTCTGGACAATGCTACAGGTGGCACAGACGAGGCGAAGGAGACCATACGCATCCGGGCTGCATTAAAAATTGCCATGGATGAGTTTCCAATTGGTACCCGTGTTCACGTAAGCCTCCATCCAAGTCATTCAGACTTAAGCGAGTACGAAGGCAACGGTACCGTCGACGGATATGGAACTACACGTTCAGAACAGAGCTATAGTTATATTGTTGCAGGCCTTTGGGTTGTGATGGATGATACCGGTGAGCGAGCTGCCGGAACTTTACCTGTTCCAATTAATTGTCTCACGAAACTGTAGAGATTGTTTATATTTCATTTTATTTCCATAATTTAAAATTTCAGGATCAAAAAGGCACCACCCACAATCGTGAATGATGCCTTATCTTTTTTTATTCTATTTCTATTCTGCAACGTCCTTCATGCTAAATGACAGGCGTCCCATCTTATCCTTACCAAGGCAAACCACCTTGACAACATCTCCCAGAGTGAGTACATCCTCAACCTGTTTGATTCTTTCTTTGGAAATCTTGGAAATGTGAACCATTCCTTCTTTTCCCGGTGCAAATTCCACAAATGCTCCAAACTCTTTGATGCTGACAACCTTTCCTTCCAAAACCATACCAGCTTCAAAGTCTGTCACGATTGTCTGAATCAGCTTTCTGGCACGTTCCATGCTTTCAGCCTCAACACCACAAATGGATACTGCTCCATCGTCCGTAATATCAATCTTGACACCGGTCTCATCAATGATCGCATTAATGGTCTTTCCACGCTGTCCAACTACATCACCAATCTTCTGAGGATCTATCTGCATCTGAATAATCTTTGGTGCATACGGACCAACCTCCGGTCTTGGCTCTGCGATTGCTTTTGCCATAACCTCATCCAGAATGTAGGTTCTTGCCTTCTTTGTAGCGGCAATTGCCTCTTCAACGATGGCTCTTGTAAGACCGTGAATCTTAATATCCATCTGAATTGCTGTAATACCCTTATGAGTACCAGCCACCTTAAAGTCCATATCTCCAAAGAAGTCTTCCAGTCCCTGAATATCTGTCAGTACCAGATAATCGTC
This sequence comes from Sporofaciens sp. SGI.106, assembly GCF_050314255.1. Lineage (NCBI taxonomy): Bacteria > Bacillati > Bacillota > Clostridia > Lachnospirales > Lachnospiraceae > Sporofaciens > Sporofaciens sp. SGI.106. The sequence goes on along the minus strand of NZ_JBNPMZ010000006.1, from coordinate 115,077 downwards.
ATCCGTATCACCTGTTACCAGACCTGCAGAGATTCCTGCAACAGCTGCCTTGATCGGTACGCCTGCAGCCATCAGTGACATAGAGGATGCACATACACTTGCCTGAGAAGTAGAACCGTTGGATTCAAATGTCTCAGATACAGTACGGATCGCATACGGGAACTCGGCCTCGCTCGGAAGTACCGGAACCAGCGCTCTCTCAGCCAGTGCTCCATGTCCGATCTCACGACGTCCCGGTCCTCTGGACGGTCTTGTCTCACCAACAGAGTATGACGGGAAGTTATAGTGGTGCATATATCTCTTGGAAGTCTCAGACTCATCCAGTCCATCGATACGCTGTGCCTCAGCAAGAGGAGCCAGTGTTGCAATGGTACAGATCTGAGTCTGTCCACGTGTAAACATGGCAGAACCGTGAACTCTCGGAATCAGATCAATCTCTGCAGCCAGAGGACGAATCTGGTCGATGGCTCTTCCATCCGGACGTTTGTGATCCTTCAGAATCATTTTACGGACAGTCTTCTTCTGATACTGATATACGGCTTCCCCTAATTTTGCAAGCCATTCCTCATTGTCAGCAAATGCTTCCTCCAGTTTTTCTGTAATCCGGCGGATATTTTCTTCGCGAACCAGCTTCTCATCTGTAAATACTGCTGCTTCCATCTCCTCCGGAGTAACAATTTCCTGAATTGCTGCAAATAACTCTTCCGGAACTGCAAAGCTTACATATTCATGTTTTGGCTTACCGCACTCGGCTACAATTGTTTCAATAAATTCGATTACCTTCTGATTCAGTTCATGGGCAGCAAAAATGGCCTCGATCATACGATCTTCCGGAACTTCATTTGCTCCGGCCTCGATCATGATAACCTTTTCCTTTGTAGACGCAACCGTAAGGGCAAGGTCAGAAAACTCTTTCTGAGCTGCTGTAGGGTTGAATACAAATTCTCCGTCAACCATTCCTACCTGGGTTGTGGAAATCGGTCCGTCAAACGGAATATCAGAAATGCAGGTTGCAATTGCTGAACCAAGCATTGCTGTAAGTTCCGGTGAACAGTCCTGATCAACAGAAAGCACCAGGTTCTCCAGTGTTACATCATTTCTGTAATCCTTCGGGAAGAGAGGTCTCATCGGCCTGTCAATAACACGGTCTGTCAGGATTGCATTCTCAGATGCTTTTCCTTCTCTCTTGTTAAAGCCTCCCGGGATCTTACCTACTGCATATAATCTCTCATTGTACTCTACACTTAGCGGGAAGAAATCGATTCCTTCTCTCGGCTTATCAGAAGCGGTAGCTGTACATAAAACTGTTGTATCTCCATAGTGCATCAGAACTGCACCGTTTGCCTGCTTTGCCACTCTGTCAACATCAACACGAAGTGTTCTGCCGGCTAATTCCATTTCATATTTCTTGTACATAGTGTTCTCCTTTTCATTTTTTCAGAGGATGCAGGAATTCGCCGAAACTACTGAAATATGCATTTTGATACAAATACGCATTTCAGTGGTCTCGGGTGAATCATCCTGCTCGCAATCTCAAATATTATATCATAGCCGCCATAAATATGCTACTGTTTTTTTATCGAAAGCACTGCTTTCTCGGTATCCGTTGCACTCCCTCTCACCGAAAGTAAGCGCATAGCAACGTACGCTTACCTCGAAAGCACTGCTTTCTCGGTATCCGTTGCACTCCCTCTCACCGAAAGTAAGCGCATAGCAACGTACGCTTACCTCGAAAGCATAGCTTTCTCGGTATCCGTTGCACTCCCTCTCACCGAAAGTAAGCGCATAGCAACGCACGCTTACCTCGAAAGCATAGCTTTCTCGGTATCCGTTGCACTCACATAAATATGAAAGGAAGTCTTTGCCTGCCTGTAAACAGTCAGCAAAGACTTCCTTTCATATTTGCGTTCGTTGCTATGCGCTTACTTTCTTAATCCGAGTTTTTCGATAAGTGTACGATATCTCTCGATGTCTTTTTCTTTCAGATATGCCAGAAGTCCACGTCTCTGACCTACCATTTTAAGAAGTCCTCTTCTTGAGTGATGATCCTTCGGATTTGCTTTGAAGTGATCTGTTAAATCGTTGATTCTTGCTGTAAGAATTGCAACCTGTACTTCCGGAGATCCTGTGTCTCCAGGGCATCTTCCATATTCTGCAACAATCTGTTCTTTCTGAGCTTTTGTAATCATTTTTCTTTTCCTCCTGAATTCTTAATAAACACTGCCGGTATTAAGTAACGGTTGGAGTCCTCCAGTTACCGAACACCGGTTGTTCCCAAGGAAGAAGTATAGCATAAAGCAATTTACTTGTAAAGCCCTATTCTTCCTCATCCTCATCTTCTATTTCTTCCGGCTCCAGAATAGCAAATGCTATATTGGTGGCATGGTCTGCCACACGTTCCAGACCGGACACTGTATCAGAGAATATCATTCCTGCTTCCGGCGTACATTTATTCTTTGTCAGTCGTTTTACATGGGAGCGCTGCAGCTTTTTCTCTTTCTCATCTATCTCATCCTCTAGCTGCAGGATTTCTTTCATGTGCTCCTGATTACGGTTGGAAAACATATCCAGAGAGTATTCCAGAATCGTCACTACCATATTCATCATATCTTCCAGCTGACTCTGGCTCTTCTCGCTCATCTCCACATTATCTTCGATACGCATTTTTGCAGAATCCGCGAAATTCTCCGCGTGATCTCCGATACGCTCGATATCATTTACCACATGGAATAAACCGCCAAGAAGTTCCGCATCCGCGAAAGGCAGTTCCATCTCATTGGCCTTTACCAGATAATTGGTGATCTCACAGTTCAGAAAATCAATATATTTTTCTACCTCATATACTTTATCTATCTTCTCTTCATTCAGTGTGCATAGTGCCTCCATACCTGTCTTCAGATTATCAATGGCAAGCCTGCCCATATGCACTATCTCGTGGATTACATCAACCGTTGCGGTTGTAGGCGACCGCAGCGAACCTTTTCCTATGAACTGAAGCTCATATGCATCCGCATCTTTATCAGTCCCCGGTACAATTTTATAGGTAGCTTTTACCACCCAGCCCATGAACGGGAAGAGAAGAATAACTTCACAGATTTTAATCAATGTATGTGTATTGGCTACTGCACGGGCCACATTGCCTCCTGTAACACGAAGCATCATATCTGCAAACGGTTCCAGTGTAAACATCAGCACAATATAAATAATAACCGAACCGATTACATTAAACAGAAAATGTATAAAGGCAGCACGCTTTGCGTCCTTTTTTCCGCTTAAGCTTGCCAGAAGTGCGGATACACAGGAACCAATATTACATCCCAGAATCAGGAACGGACAAATGATGAAATTCAAAAGCCCCTGTGATGCCATCAGAATTACGATACCAACTGTAGCAGATGAACTCTGCAGTACAGCCGTAATTGCAAATCCTACCAGAATGGCTAGCAACGGATTTTTCAGGGATTTCAGAAGTTCTACAATATACGGGGATTCTCTGAGAGTGCTCATAGAATCTCCCATGATACTGAGCCCCATAAATAAAATACCGAATCCCAGTACAATCTCACCGGCTTTTTTGATACTCTGTTTTTTGCAGAACATCAGCATCACTACACCCGTGATGACAAATAAAGGTGCAATTTCAGACAAATCAAAAGCAATCAACTGACCGGTCACAGTGGTTCCGATATTTGCACCAAGGATTACACCCGATGCCTGCAGCAGGTTCATAAGTCCCGAGTTAACAAAGCTGACTACCATAACCGTTGTCGCACTCGAAGATTGAACTACCGCGGTAAATAATATACCAACCAACATGCCGATAAATCGATTTTTTGTAAAGAACTCGAGAATTCCTCGCATTCTGGCTCCGGCTGCCTTCTCCAGTCCCTCACTCATTAATTTCATGCCGAACAAAAACAGACCAAGTCCCCCTGCCAGCATAAAAATGATTGACATACTCATTTGTATTCTCCTTTAACTTTACTGCCCAAAATAGGTTTTTCCGTAAGCAATATCCTGATCAATACACCGTTTCATTTCCTCTATATCTGCAAATTTTTTCTCAGGTCTCCGAAAATCATACAGTTCGATCACCACATTTTTCCCGTAAGCATCTCCATCGAATCCAAACAAAAAGCTTTCAATCAGCATCTTTCCGCTTTCAGTCACCGTAGGTTTGATTCCCACGTTCCCGATAGCGGGATACCATGTTCCATCCACCAGAATACGGTTCATATAAACCCCATTAGGTGGAAGAAGCTTACAGGACTCCGGGGGCACATTCAGGGTTGGAAAGCCCAGCGTTCTGCCAAGCTGTTTCCCATGCTCTACCTTTCCCATAATCGTATAGGGATAGCCTAACAGCTCCGTCACCAGTGCCATATTTCCTTCTGCAAGGGCTTCTTTCACAAAAGTACTGCTAATGACGCGATCCCCATACTTTTCTTTTTCTATTACAATCAGCTCATATCCATACTCATTTGCATACTCTGCCAGCATATGAATATCGCCTCTTTTTCCATGTCCGAATCGAAAATCCGCACCAACAACCACAAAGGCTGCATGAAAAATCTCAGATAGCACACTCCTGATGAAATCCTCTGCCTCCATCTGTTCAATCTGTTCAGTAAACGGGCAATCCACCAGATAATCTACCCGATTTTCCAGGCGTCTCTTTCTCTCCGCCTTTGTCATCAGAACCCTTCCCGGTCTGTGCAGGCGTTCAAAGAGAGGAAGCATGTCAAAGGAACACACTACGCTGTTCACGTCATGCTCTGTGCCAAGTCTTATTACCTGTTCTACCAATTTTTCATGTCCTCTGTGCAGTCCATCGAATTTTCCAAGCGTAACTGCACTTTTTCCTGTACCGTTATACGCTTCAATTCCTCTTATATACTGCATATTTCTTCCTCAGTTGAAAAACATTTTCACAATTTGGAAACGCTTTTTTGCTTCATCATAACGGTATATGGCCACGAACTGATCCTGACAGTCATATACCCGGAATTGCTCCTGATCTTTCGGCTTTATCTCGGGATCCCGGATATAAAACATATTCCCGTTGTGCAAAAGTGCCTCCTGCTCTTTGCCCACCCTGATCTTCCTGTAATGAGCAAATACTTCATCTACCGGAATCAGAATCTCTTCCAGCCGGTTCTGATCCTTAAGCTTCTGAATTTCTGACAGCTTTATGCTGTTCTCAAGGGAAAAACTGCTGACTCTGGTGCGGAGAAGCTTCTCCATGCATCCGCCGCAGCCAAGCTTTTCCCCAATATCCTGACACAAAGTTCTGATATATGTCCCCTTGGAGCAGGATATCTCCATTCGGATCCGCGGAAGTTCCATCTCCAGAATACGGATAGAATGGATAGATACTTTTCTCGGTTTTCGCTCTACGGTCTTCCCTTCCCGGGCCAGCTCATAGAGCTTCTTCCCATTCACTTTAAGTGCTGAGTACATAGGGGGAATCTGCTCATATTCTCCCACAAAACTCATAATTGCCTTCTGTACTTCTGGCTCTTCTATTCCGGCGGTATCCCTGCTTTCCAGAATTTCTCCGGAAATATCCTGGGTGTCAGTAGTAACTCCCAGAAGAAGAACTGCCTCATAAGTTTTGTCTTTCTCCGTCAGCAAATCACAGACCTTGGTCGCCCTGCCCAGACAGACGGGAAGAACGCCCTCCGCATCCGGATCCAGCGTTCCGGTATGACCGATTTTACGCTGTCCTGCAATACCCCGGAGTTTTGCCACCACATCATGGGAGGTAAATCCTTTTTCTTTGTATACGTTTATAATTCCATGCATCATAGCTGAAGCTCCAGCTGTCTGGTCAGATTGTTCAGCACATCATGAACGGTACCCGGCATCGTACATCCTGCGGCCTTCCTGTGTCCGCCGCCGCCAAAATACTGAGCTACCTTTCCCACGTCAACCTGATTGACAGAACGCAGGGATACCTTGTATACTCCAGGCTCCAGTTCATACATAAAGATAGCAACTTCCACGCCTTTTGTCATCTTAAGCTGGCTCACGATTCCATCCAGATGTTTTGGCTTAACCTGATAAAATTCCATATCCTTCATGGAAATAGCTGACGCAATACATTTTCCATCCAAAAAGAGGATACTTTCCAGAAGTGCCCGACCCAAAACCTGATTCTGATGATAGGTCTTCTCATAAAATGTCTTATTTACAAGCTTCTCAACGTCTATGCCCTTCTCCTGCAGCACTGCAGCTGCACGGAAGGTGGACGGTGAGGTACAGGAATACTGAAATACTCCCGTATCGTGTGCAATTCCCATGAATAATGACTCAGCAATCTCCTTCGTAATCTTCTCCTGCGGAATCAGATTGTAAATCAGCTCTGAAGTAGAACTTGCATCCGGTTCCACATAGTTTTCTTCCGCAAAAGATCCATTCGTAACGTGATGGTCTACACACAATGTGTGTTTTGCTATTTCAAACAATTCACCGGAAAATCCCAGTCTCTGTGCATCTCCGCAGTCCAGACAAATGAAAAGATCATATATTTTCCCCTCCGGAATCTCGTGACGGATATCCTCAGTCGCCTTAATGAACCGATAGGAGTTGGGAATCTCTTCCAGATACACGTCCGTCTCAATATCTTTATAATTGTCCCTGATATACTGATATAATCCCATACAGGATCCCACACAGTCACCATCCGGGCGGATGTGTCCGCCTATGGCAACGGAAGAAGCCTGTTTCAGTAAACGATCCAGCATTTTATTCACCTTCTGTTTTTATATCTTTTGTCACATCATCAATTTTTTTCGACATATTTACACCGTATTCGATAGACTGATCCAGCACAAAGCGAATCTCCGGTGTATTGCGCATATTCAGACGGTGTGCCAGCTCACGGCGGATATATCCTTCCGCACTTTTGAGTCCTGCTACTGTATCCTTCTGAGCCTGTTCATCCCCCAGCACACTGATATATGCCTTACATGTCTTAAGATCCGGCGCCACCTCTACAGCAACAACCGATGTCCAGGTCGCTACACGCGGGTCCTTGATTCCATCTCTCAGGATGCCTGCAAGTTCCCGCTGTACCTCTGTATTTACTCTTGTATTTTTAATACTGTTCTTTCTCAATTTCTTTTCCCTTCTGCCAGGAAATGAGACATTTCACAGATTATCTTGGTATTTCTACCATCTTATATGCCTCTACCTGGTCTCCTTCTTTGATATCATTGAAGTTTTCAAATACAAAACCACATTCATATCCTGCCCGGACTTCCTTCACGTCATCCTTAAAACGTTTCAGAGAAGCTAATTTTCCATCGTAAATTACGATACCATCACGCACAATACGTGTCTTGCAGTCTCTCTCGAAGGTTCCGTCCAGCACGTAGGAACCTGCAATCGTACCTACTCCGGAAGCCTTGAAGGTCTGACGAACTTCTGCATGGCCCAGTACTTTTTCCTCGAATACAGGATCCAGCATACCCTTCATAGCTGCCTCTACGTCCTCGATGGCATTGTAAATAACTCTGTAAAGACGGATATCTACACCCTCGCGCTCTGCGGTCTCCTTGGCAGTTGCATCCGGACGGACATTGAATCCGATGATAATCGCATTTGATGCAGATGCCAGGCTGACGTCAGACTCATTGATAGCACCAACACCGCCATGAATAATCTTAACAACCACTTCATCGTTGGACAGCTTCAGAAGACTCTGTTTGATTGCTTCTACGGATCCCTGAACGTCTGCTTTCACAACGATTCCCAGTTCTTTTAAGTTACCTTCCTGAATCTGGTTGAACAGATCATCCAGAGACAGCTTGGATTTCGTATCGTCCAGAAGTTTCACTTTACTCTGAGAAATGAAGGTTTCTGCAATATTTCTTGCTTCTTTATCATTTTTGCATCCCATGAATACTTCTCCGGCATTCGGAACATCATTCAGACCAAGGATCTCAACCGGCATGGACGGACCTGCTTCCTTCACACGTCTTCCCTTGTCATCCATCATGGCTCTTACCTTACCATATGCGGAACCTGCTGCAATTGCATCTCCCACACGAAGGGTACCCTTCTGTACAAGTACGGTTGCCACAGAACCTTTTCCTTTGTCCAGCTCAGCCTCAATTACAAGACCTCTTGCACGGCGGTTCGGATTTGCCTTTAATTCTGCCATCTCTGCAGTCAGAAGAAGCATTTCCATCAGTTCCTGAAGACCTTCTCCCGTCTTAGCAGATACAGGAACGAAAATAGTGCTTCCACCCCAGTCTTCCGGAATCAGCTCATACTCGGTCAGTTCCTGTTTTACACGTTCAATATTGGCACTTGGTTTATCTATTTTATTAATTGCAACAACGATATCGATTCCTGCAGCTTTTGCATGGTTGATTGCTTCCACAGTCTGCGGCATAACACCGTCATCTGCAGCAACGACCAGAATTGCAATATCTGTAGAGCTTGCTCCACGCATACGCATAGCTGTAAAGGCTTCATGTCCCGGTGTATCCAGGAAGGTAATCTTCTCACCATTCACTTCCACTACAGAAGCACCGATATGCTGTGTAATACCACCGGCCTCACGGTCGATTACATTGGTATTGCGGATCGCATCCAGAAGAGATGTCTTACCATGGTCAACGTGACCCATTACGCAGACAACCGGCGGACGCTTCTTCATCTTCTTTTCGTCCTCTTCATCCTCTTTCAGAAGCTCTTCGATTACATCCACTACCTCTTCCTTCTCACAGAGTACATCAAACTCCAGTGCGATTTCCTCTGCTGTCTCGTAATCAATCTCCTGATTGACTGTTACGATCTTACCCTGAAGGAATAATTTCTTAACAATTACAGAAGGAACGATCTTCATCTTGTCAGCCAGATCCTTAATGGTCAGGACCTCCGGAATTACAATGGATTTGATCTGCTCTTCCTGCTTCTGCTCCTTCGGCTGCGGTTTCTGAAGCTGCTGTTTAGGCTCGTTTTTCTGTTTCTTACCTTTTGTCATTCTATCGTCATCGTCACCGCGGTAGTCTTTCTTCTTATACTCATCCTTACCTTTGCCCTTTGCACGCTGAGGTTTCTGTCCCTCCAGTGCCGGTGCCGGAATTCCCTGATTTTTCTTATTCTGTCTCTCGCGGTGTTCATCTCTGTATCCGCCCTGGCCTCTGTCATTCTGGTTTCTGTCACCCTGGCCTCTTCCAAAACGTCCGCCCTGGTTTCTATCTCCCTGCGGTCTGTCGCTCTGATTTCTGTCGCCCTGGTTTCTTCCAAAGCGTCCGCCCTGGTTTCTATCTCCCTGCGGTCTGTCACTCTGATTTCTGTCGCCCTGGTTTCTTCCAAAGCGTCCACCCTGATTTCTATCTCCCTGCGGTCTGTCACTCTGGTTTCTGTCTCCCTGCGGTCTGGATGGACGATTCTCCTGAGACTGCTCTGCATTCCTTACCGGACGTGTTCCCTGTTCCTCTGCCGGTCTTGTTCCTGCCGGACGTTCTCCCACTGTTCTTGCTCCTGCCGGACGTTCTCCCACTGGTCTTGCTCCTGCCGGACGTTCTCCCGCCGCTCTTGCTCCTGCCGGACGTTCTCCCGCCGCTCTTGCTCCTGCCGGACGTTCTCCCGCCGGTCTTGCCCCTGCCGGGCGTTCTCCTACCGGTCTTGCCCCTGCCGGACGTTCTCCCGCCGCTCTTGCTCCTGCCGGACGTTCTCCTGCCGGTCTTGTTCCTGCCGGACGCTGACCCGGACGACCATTCTGTCGATTGCCAGCCTTTGCTCCGTCTCTGGAATTCTGCGGACGGAATACATGAACGATATTCTTTTTCTTAGGTGCCTCCTCTTTTTTCGAAGCATCCTTTACAGTATCTTTCACATCATCTTCCGTAACTTTAGCTGTATCCGTATGACCACCAAACGCTTTTTTCACCATTGTTACTGCGTCCTCCTCAATAGAACTCATATGACTCTTTACTTCTATATTCCTGGCAGCAAGGAATTCCACCAGCTCCTTGCTGCTCTTGTTCAGCTCTTTGGCAAGCTCATAAATTTTCATTTTTGACATATAACTACCTCCTCTATGCAATTCCATCCTGTGTTTTCAACTGCTTCATGATCCCTTTTGCAAATCCCTCATCCAAAACGGCGAGAGACGCCCGGAATTCTTTTCCCATTGCATGACCCAAGGTATCTTTATCTTTATAAAAACAGATTGGTACTTCGTAAAAATCACACATGTTTTGAAACTTTTTCTTTGTATTATCGGATGCATCTGCTGCTACGATTACCAGTGCGGCCCGCCCTGTCTTTACCTCTTTCTCTGTACAGAATTCACCACTTGCTGTTTTTCCTGCTTTAGTAGCAAGACTGATTAAAGATAAAACCTTATTCTGACTCAAGTGCTTCCATCTCCTTTTCAAGTGCTTCGTATACTTCTTTTGGAATCGCCTGCTTAAAAGAACGCTCCAGTCCTTTATTTCTGACAGCCTTCTCCAGACATTCTCTTGACGGGCACACATATGCACCCCTTCCGTTCTTCCTGCCTGTCGCATCCAGTAAAAATTCATCCTCCGCAGTTTTAATCACACGAATCATTTCCTTTTTACTCTTCATTTCCTGACAACCTACACATTTTCGTACAGGTATTTTCCTGTTACTGCCCACACAATCACCTTATTCCTCAAAATCATCAGTTTCCTGGAACTCGATTTCTTCAGTCTCACCGGCATCATCATATGCGCCTTCATAATCATCCTCGTACATTTCTTCCTCATATACGCCTTCACCAAGCTCCATGTAGTTCTCCGGCAGTTCTCCGGACTCAATTGCCTGTGTTTCACTCTTAATATCAATCTTATATCCGGTCAGTCTTGCGGCAAGTCTTGCATTCTGACCTTCCTTACCGATAGCCAGAGACAGCTGGTAATCCGGTACGATAACACTTGCTGTCTTCTCATCCGGATCTGCCATTACGGAAATAACCTTTGCCGGACTCAGTGCATTTTCAATGAGGATTGCCGGATTATCACTCCAGTTAATGATATCAATCTTCTCACCTCTGAGCTCGCTGACAATCGCATTGACACGGGCACCATTCATACCAACACACGCTCCTACCGGATCAACGTCCGGATCATTGGACCACACTGCGATTTTTGTTCTGCTTCCCGCCTCTCTGGCAATGCTCTTAATCTCTACGATTCCGTCCTTAACCTCTGTAACCTCTGCCTCAAACAGGCGTTTTACCAGCTCCGGATGGGTACGGGATACCAGAATCTTCGGTCCTTTGGTCGTATTCTTCACTTCTACAATATATAATTTAATACGCTCTGTCGGTTTGAATACCTCTCCCTTAACCTGCTCATTCTCAGTCAGCATGGCATCTGCCTTACCAAGGTTAATACTTACATTTTTGCCAACATAACGCTGTACGATACCGGTCACGATATCCTTCTCTTTCTCAAAATACTGATCATATACTACCTTGCGCTCTTCCTCACGAATTTTCTGAAGGATCAGGTTCTTCGCATTCTGAGTTGCGATACGTCCAAATGATTTGGACTCAACCGGAATCTGAACCACATCACCGATCTCAAACTTGCTGTCGATCTGTTTTGCATCCTCGAGGCTGATTTCCTCAACCTTATCTTCTACAATATCAACAACCGTTTTTTCCTGGATCAGCTGATAATCACAGGTCTGACGATCCATTATTACCCTGATATTATCTGCTTTTCCGAAATGGTTTTTGCATGCATTAATCAGTGAATTTTCAATAGCATCCAAAAGAGTTTCCTTACTGATGTCCTTCTCTTTTTCCAGGATATTCAACGCTTCTAATAATTCTGTGTTCATTTTTCTTTCCTCCTACATTAAAAATCGAACGCCAAGCGGATAAGCGCAATCTCGCTTTTTTCAAATGTTCTTTTTGATTCATCCTCCATCTCGATGGTCACGCTGTTTTTATCATATTCCACCAAAATTCCGGTAAATTCTTTCTGTTTGTCAACCATGCGGTAGGTTCGGATCTCTACCTCTTTTCCAATACTTCTTGCAAAATCTTTTTCTTTTTTAAGCGGACGTCCAAGTCCCGGAGAGCTCACTTCCAGAATGTATGCTTCATCAATGTAATCCTTCTCGTCCAGGATATCCGACAGCTCCCTGCTGACCACCTCACAGTCTTCTACATTGATGCCGCCCGGCTTATCAATGTATGCCCGAAGGTACCAGTTACCGCCTTCTTTTACATATTCCACATCCCACAGCTCAAATCCGTTTTTCTCTACAATGGGAAGAAGAATCTCTTCTGTTTTCTGTTCGTAAATCTCTTTTTTTGACAATCCTACAATTCCTCCTTATCAAATTGCCGGCTGCGTCCGCAGCACCGGCCTGCCAGAATACTAAACTCTCTTCCAGCAACAAAGAAGAGTGAACTTCCGTCCACTCTTCTGCCGATTTCCTTATGCAACTATAGCGTAGTATAACACTTGTTTTTACTGAATGCAAGGGGTTACTGAAAATCTTTCAAAAATTTTCGGCATTTTCACGAAAATCAGGATTACAGACAATCCCTTTTATCCCCTCAGCTTCGTCCCGGTTCCGTCCCGCTTCGCCGCCTTCAGCCGGTTAAGGGTAACTTCTCTCTCTCCGTACATGATCCTGCTCTCCGTTCCCTCTTCAAATACATAAACCTGCTCCAGTTCGTCATTTCTCTTGAGACGAATACCACGGACTCCGATAGCCCCTTTCTTCTTCTCCGGCACCTCAGTTGCTTCAAAACGCAGGAAATAACCTTCTTTGGTCCGCAGCACCACATTCTGGTTCTCTGTCACCACCTGAACACTGATCACTTCGTCATCATCCTGAAGCTTGGTGGCTGCAATGGTTCGTTTTGCCACCTGGAACTCCGTTCCCTCCACTTTCTTTATCATACCCTGTCTGGTAGCAAACAAAAGCCGGGCAAATCTGGTCTGTTCCGCATCGCAGATATATACAATCTCTTCCTGCGTACTGTCATAATTACTCACATTATCAATCGGAAGCCCCTTATCACGGAATTTTCCAAATGGAAGATCCAGCACTTTCACCTGATGCATCTTGCCGGTGTTTGTAAAAATACAGAGTTTTCCGGTATTTCTGCAGGAAACCACGTATTTATTTTCATGGTCGGCCGCCTCACGATTTCTCTCATAGGTAGGAACATCCACCGTCTTGGCATATCCGAAGCGATCCATCAGGAACACAACTTCCTGTTCTTCCACTTTATTTTCCTCAAATACCGCTTCCTCTGCATTTTCAACCACGGTACGGCGTTTGCGTCCGAATTCTTTCTTATACGCATCCAGTTCCCCTATGATCACTTCTGACATCGAGTCATAGTTATTCAGAATATCCTCATATCTGGAAATATTTTTCAGCGTCTCTTCATGCTCTTTCTGAAGTGCTTCAATCTCCAGTCCGATAAGTTTGTAAAGACGCATCTCCAGAATTGCTGTCGCCTGACGCTCGGTAAACCGGAGCATAGCCGCCATTTTCTTTGAGATTTTGGTCTTAAATGTAATGTTTTCCGTAATTCCCTGGGTAAGACATGCTTTGGCATCTTTGATATTCTTGCTTCCGCGCAGAATCTCAATAATCAGGTCAATCACATCACACGCCTTGATCAATCCCTCCTGGATCTCTCTCCGATCCAGTTCCTTTGCCAGGAGATTCTTATATTTTCTTGTAGCAAGCTCAAACTGGAAATCCACATGATGCTCGATAATCTTCTTAAGCCCCATGGTCTCCGGTCTTCCATCCGCCACTGCCAGCATATTGACACCAAAGGTATCCTCAAGGCGGGTCTTCTTATAGAGCATATTGGTCAGATTTTCAACATCTGCACCTTTCTTAAGCTCGATGACAATTCGGATTCCCTCCTTGGAAGACTGGTTGGAAATATCTACAATGTCAGAAGTTTTCTTCGATTCCACAAGGGCGCAAACATCATTTAAGAACTTTCCGATTCCCGCACCGATCATGGTATATGGGATTTCCGTGATGACCAGACGCTTCTTACCGCCCTTCATCTCTTCTACTTCCACTTTGCCTCGGATTTTAATCTTGCCAGTTCCCGTTTCATATATATTCAGGAGCTCATCCTTATTTACTACGATTCCTCCCGTAGGAAAATCCGGTCCCTTAATATACTTCATAAGCTGTCTGGTGCTAATCTCATCATTTTTCATATATGCCTTCACGGCATCGATAACCTCGCCCAGATTATGAGTGGGAATGCTGGTCGCCATACCTACTGCGATTCCCTCCGCGCCATTTACCAGAAGATTGGGCACCCGCACCGGAAGCACCTCCGGCTCCTTTTCCGTCTCATCAAAGTTCGGCACAAAGTCCACAATATCCTTATCCAGATCAGCCAGAAATGCCTGCTGAGTGAATTTGGCAAGCCGTGCCTCCGTATAACGCATGGCTGCAGCCCCGTCTCCCTCGATAGAGCCAAAATTACCGTGGCCGTCCACCAGGATCATTCCCTTTTTAAATTCCTGCGCCATAACCACCAGCGCTTCATAAATAGAACTGTCACCGTGGGGGTGATATTTACCCATGGTATCTCCTACGATACGCGCGCATTTCCGGTATGGCTTGTCGTACCGGATTCCAAGCTCATGCATGTCGTAGAGCGTCCGCCGCTGTACCGGTTTGAGGCCGTCACGCACATCCGGCAGAGCACGTGATACGATAACGCTCATGGCATAATCGATGTATGATTTCTTCATCACGTCCGAATATTCGGTACGGATAATCTGTTGTTCCTGCATAACTTTCCTCCTGAGGACGTAGCATTTTGCAAAATGCTACGTCCTGAATTAACAAATGTGGTGTACCCATCCGTCATTTGTGGTGTACCCAATTAAATATCGAGCTCTGCCTCCGTGGCATTTTCATAGATAAATGCCCTGCGCGGAGGCACTTCCGTCCCCATCAGCATCTCGGTTACACTGGATGCCATTCTCGCATCTTCGATCTCCACCTGCTTGAGGATCCTGGTCTCGGGATTTAACGTGGTATCCCAGAGCTGCTGAGCATCCATTTCACCGAGTCCCTTGTATCTTTGCAGAGTGAACGGTCCTTCATGGGTCTTCCGGTAGCGTTCCAGTGCCTTATCATCATAAAGATACTCTTCTTCCCCTTTTTTCGGCATTGCCTTGTAAAGAGGCGGCATGGCAATATATACATGTCCTTCGTATATCAATTCCGGCATGAACCGGTAAAATAATGTTAAAAGTAATGTGGAAATGTGTGCTCCATCCACGTCCGCATCTGCCATAATGATAATCTTATTATAGCGAAGCTTTGAGATATCAAAATCATTTCCGTAGCCTTCGGAAAATCCACAGCCGAAGGCGTTAATCATGGTCTTGATCTCCGCATTCGCAAGGACCTTATCAATACTCGCTTTTTCTACGTTTAGAATTTTACCGCGGATCGGCAGAATCGCCTGATACATACGGTCTCGCGCCGTCTTGGCAGAGCCGCCTGCGGAGTCTCCCTCTACGATAAATATTTCACATTTGGAGGCATCCCTGCTCTCGCAGTTGGCCAGTTTTCCATTGCTGTCGAAGGAATATTTCTGCTTTGTCAAAAGGTTGGTCTTGGCCCTCTCCTCTGTCTTCCGGATCTTGGCCGCTTTTTCTGCACAGGAAAGCACCTTCTTAAGAGTATCCAGATTCCGGTCGAAAAATCTCACGATCTCGTCGTTGGTGACTTTTCCGGTAGCCTTGGCCGCATCCGGGTTGTCCAGCTTCGTTTTTGTCTGGCCTTCAAATCTCGGATCCGGATGCTTGATAGACACAATGGCTGTCATTCCATTTCGGATATCTGCCCCGGTGAAATTGGAATCCTTTTCTTTCAGAATTCCAAGCTCTCTGGCATACTGATTCATTACGGTTGTAAATGTAGTCTTGAATCCGGTAAGATGGGTTCCTCCCTCTGCATTATAAATATTATTGCAAAAACCAAGGACATTCTCATGGAACTCGTTTACATATTGGAAAGCCGCTTCCACTTCGATGCCCTCGGCTTCTCCCTTAAAATATACCGGCTCATGGACCGTTTCCTTTTTGGAATTCAGTTCTTTTATAAAGCCCAGGATTCCATCCGGTTCATGGAATACGATATGCTCTGTCTCCGGTCCTCTCCGGTCTTCATAAATGATGGTCAGCTCCGGGTTCAGATATGCGGTCTCATGCATACGGCTCTTGACTTCTTCCCCTCGAAATCTGGTCTTTTCAAATATGGTATCATCCGGCAGGAAATTTACCTTTGTTCCGGTCTTTCTTGTCTTTCCGATCTTCGGCAGCAGGCCGTCTTCCAGCTCAATGACCGGAACACCTCTCTCGTAGCGGTCATGATGTACATAGCCTTCCCGGCTAATCTCCACATCCATATGAACGGACAGGGCATTGACTACAGAGGAACCCACTCCATGCAGACCACCGCTGGTCTTATAGGCGGAATCATCGAATTTTCCTCCCGCATGAAGCGTCGTATATACGAGCCGGGCCGCAGACACGCCCTTTGTATGCATGCCAACCGGAACGCCACGTCCGTTGTCAGACACGGTGGCAGAACCGTCTTTCTCCAATGTCACACGTATCTCTGTACAGAAGCCTGCCAGATGCTCATCCACAGCATTATCGACGATCTCATAAATCAAATGATTCAATCCTTTGGTGGACACACTTCCGATATACATTCCCGGTCTTTTCCGAACCGCCTCCAGCCCTTCCAGAACCGCAATACTATCCGCATCATAAGTATTTTTTTTCGCCATGCTACCCTAATCCTTTCTTTCTCAAAAGGGGATCCCTGCTGTCCCCGTATTTTTTCATATTAGCATGAAAAAATGCATTAATCAAATAATTTTCTATCCGATCAGCACACCATTCAGAAGCTCCGCCAGTATTTCCATGGCATTTTTCATCTCCTCCACCGTGTTTGTCTGTGCTCCCGCCTCCACCAGAAGAGATTTTGGCATGAAATGCATGTTGTAGCGATAGCCTCTCAGATAGATCCTCCTTGCAAATCCCGGATACTTCTCATATGCCGCCACCTGCATCTGCAGGGAAAATGCCAGATTCTCCTGTATGTATGGATTGGCCAGATAATCAATTTCCCCATTGGCTCTGGTCTTGCTGAGCCCGTTAAAAAACATAATCTGCGCCGTTTGTTTTCCATTTACTTCAGTAACCAGATGGGTATTCTCCCCCACTCCGTCCCGATGCAGGTCAATGACCACCTCTATACTGGGGTTTTCCTCCAGAATCCTTTGAATATCGGGTTTTGCCATATCATACGCCTTGCTCCGATCCAGTTTTCCGTCAATCAGATCATAAACCCCGGTATGATGAATGGTGGGAATGTGGTAGGTATCATTTAATAGAGTAGTCAGATAATCTCCCACCCCCACTATGGATGTGGACGGATCGCCGGGTACAGAATCTGCAAACATCTCCTGGGAATGGGTATGATAGATCAGTATTTTGGGCCCGCCGGTTTCCATATTTATTTTCATATTTTTTGCAAGCAGCTCTTCTCCACGAAGTTCATCTTCCCGAATCATAGTTGTACTGTCCACTGTATAAAAATTACTGAGAAGATAGGTGAAATCTCTCATTTTCTCAACAGAAGTATCAATGGGCACAACGCCGGAATGAATCGTCTGCTGAGAATTATCCTCACCGTTTATCAGTTTTCCATTTTCATCCACCGCATTCTCATCATTTGCCTGCTGTCTCAAAATCATTTCATATGTAGCGGCATCTTCCACATCCGTCTCCGATACCGTATATTTCTCTGCAAATGCACCAAAAGAAGTGATTTTCACAGCCTCCCCTGCCACCCAGTTTTCAAGAGAATGTCGTCCCTCTTCCTGATAGAGCATGCCGGGCAGATACAGAAGCTCCGACTGACGGATCACCGACTCAGACAGGTATCTTCCTGCTGTATGGATAATAGGCGCACGAAAGGTATAGATTCCATATCCCAGCAGCATTGCTAGGACTATCCCTGTTGCAATCGTATTGATTCGATATTGTCGCCGCTTCACTTGAGTCTTCCTCCGCTTTCACTTCTCTGTTATAGAATCAAAGTCCCATTGTCACTTTACTACTATATGAAAATGTATATAAATTTATGTCTCTTTCTCCCCCGCAAATAACTGATTTATCGCCTCGGAAATGGTGTAGCTCAGACGTTTTACCGTCTCGTCAATATCCTTCGGTGTCACAAACATTCCATTGAGATGCGGAGAGATCAGTTCTTTTACCAGCTCGTATTTTTCTGCTGCATTGTAGCCCTGCATGACAACTCCGACTCCCCGCAGAGTCTCCGAAGATTCCAGAGCAGCAATCAGATTCTCCATAGCGTCATTGACAATCGTTGCAGCGTCAACCACCGTGGGCACGCCGATGGCAATGACCGGCACCCCCACCGTCTCACTGGTAATTGCATTTCTGTGGTTGCCCACCCCGGAGCCGGGATTAATTCCCGTATCTGCAATCTGTATCGTCCGGTTCAGTCTCCTGGAACTTCTGGCTGCCAAAGCATCCACCGCAATGATACAGTCAGGATGTGTCTCCTGCACAATTCCTTTCACAATTTCCAGCGTTTCCATGCCAGTCTGACCCATCACTCCCGGTACGATGGCACTGACCAGGTGAATCTGTTCCTCTCCCATAGCATACTTTCCATACTCTTTCACAATGTGCCGGTTGATATTCAGATTATCCACCACATAAGGTCCAAGAGCATCCGGTGTGACCTGCCGGTTTCCAAGCCCCACAACCAGAACCGAATACTCATCCCTATCCTCCTGAATCAGCATTCCCAGAAACCGCTTAATCTCCTCCGAAATCTCACTGTGGTATTCCTCATCAGGAACTGCCATGCCCGGCGCCTCCATGGTAATATAGGTTCCCACAGGCTTTCCCATAGTCTTAGCACCCTTCTCCGTCTCAATCTTCACGGTCGTAATCCGCAGCTCCTTCTCTTCATCGTATTCCTCCTCCAGAATGACACCCGGAATCTCCACATTATCCGCCTCAAACCTTTCTTTCTGCTCAAGAGCAAGGTCTGTTCGAATACTGTATTTTTCTATCATATCCGCATCCTCACCTTTTCTTTTTTTCTATTTTTTACAATATTTTTAAGAAATATGTATTGACATTAGGGAATCCTTGGCATATTATTAATGAGTATGTTTCGTTAGAACGTCCGTGTCCGGCTCTAACGAAGGAAAATCATCGATAAGAATCGAAATACGAAGATATTGGAGGTGGACGAATTGGCTAATATCAAATCTGCTAAGAAAAGAATTTTAGTAAACGAAACAAAAGCTGCTAGAAATAAGGCAATCAAATCTAAAGTGAAAACTTACGTAAAGAAAGTTGAAGCTGCTGTTGCTGAGAAGGATGTTGAAGCTGCAAAAGCTGCACTGAAGGCTGCAACTGTTGAGATCAACAAAGCAGGAAGCAAGGGTGTTTATCACAAAAACACATGTGCCAGAAAGATTTCCCGTTTAGCAAAAGCTGTCAACGGAATTGCTTAATTCATAAAATAATGAAGATAAAAAGACAACCATACCGTCATGTGGTTGTCTTTTTTGTTTGACCGTTGGCGCCGCCAACTAAAATAAAAAGGAGATGCACTCCTTCATGCATGATGAGTGCATCTCCTTTTATTTTGATCGGCTCGTTGCCTTTCGATTAATTGTTGATTAATTTGTCCTCGTCGCTCCAGCTGTAGAGTTTTCTTACTTCTTCTCCTACTACCTCTGCCGGATGCTCTGCTGCTAATTTTCTCATAGCTTTGAAGTGTACCTGACGTCCTGCCGGTGACATATCTAACAGGAATTCTTTTGCGAATGTACCATCCTGGATATCAGCAAGGATCTGTTTCATTGCTTTCTTTGTATCCTCTGTGATGATCTTCGGTCCTGTGATGTAATCGCCATATTCAGCAGTGTTGGAGATGGAGTATCTCATTCCTGCGAATCCTGACTGGTAGATCAGATCTACGATTAATTTCATCTCGTGGATACACTCAAAGTATGCGTTTCTCGGATCATATCCAGCCTCAACCAGTGTCTCAAATCCTGCCTGCATCAATGCGCATACACCACCGCAAAGTACTGCCTGCTCACCGAAGAGGTCTGTCTCTGTCTCTGTTCTGAATGTTGTCTCAAGAACACCGGCTCTTGCTCCGCCGATTCCCAGTGCGTATGCAAGTGCTTTGTCAAGTGCCTTACCTGTAGCATCCTGCTCTACAGCTACCAGACAAGGAACTCCCTTACCAACTTCATACTCGCTTCTTACTGTATGTCCTGGTCCCTTTGGTGCGATCATTGTTACATCTACGTTCTTCGGAGGTGTGATACATCCAAAGTGAATGTTGAAGCCGTGTGCGAACATCAGCATATTGCCTTCTTCAAGGTTTGGCTCGATGTCTTTCTTGTACATATCAGCCTGTAATTCATCGTTGATCAGAATCATGATGATGTCAGCCTGTTTTGCAGCCTCTGCTGCTGTAAATACCTGGAATCCCTGCTCTTCAGCTCTCTTCCATGATTTGCTTCCCTCGTAAAGACCGATGATAACGTCACATCCGGATTCCTTTAAGTTCAATGCATGTGCATGTCCCTGACTTCCGTAACCGATGATGGCGATCTTCTGTCCTTCCAGTAAGGATAAGTTACAATCTTCCTGATAATAAATCTTTGCCATGATAGCATTCCTCCTGCATTTAAAAAAATATGTATTGTTAAAGGTTTTTTCCTTTAGCTAACTTAATCGATAAATGTGACATCCTTAATGCCACGTGCAAGTCCTGTAATTCCGGTTCTTGCAAGCTCCAGTATCTCGTATCCGTCCAGCAGATTCAAAAATGCCTCCAGCTTGGACTGGTTTCCGGTAAGCTCGACCATCAAACATTCCTTCTCCACATCTACCACCTTGGCACGGAAAATATCTGCCAGTGATATAACTTCTGAACGGTGAGCGGCATCCACGCGTATCTTTACCATGATCAATTCTCTGTATACAGACTCATCTGGTTTCAATACCTTAATCTCAATAACATCCTCCAGCTTACGAACCTGCTTCTCAATCTGAGACAGAATCAATTCGTCTCCGCTTGCCACGATCGTAATTCTGGTAAATCTCGGGTCTGCAGTTGACCCTGCTGTAATACTGTCTACATTGTATCCGCGGCGGCTGAATAATCCTGCGATCCTGCTCAATACACCCGGATTATTATCAACCAGCAATGAAAATACTCTCTGCATATTGCACCTCTCATTTCCTGTATTTTTCAAAAACAGAGTGCGTTCTGTTTTTAAATCATAACAATATCTCTTCGTTTTGTCAAGTAAAATGGCCTATCTTTTTTTATATATACTAAATCATTTTTGCATCTGCTCATAGATATCATTCAGATAGACCCATCTGTCCATCTTTTCTTCCAGAAGCTGCTCTGTTTTATCCTTTTCTTCCATGAGCTCCCTGAGCTTTACAGAATTCGTGGCATTTGCCTCGATCTGACGATCCAGGGATTCTATCTTATCCTCAAGCTTTGCAATATCATCGTCGATCGTCTCGAATTCTCTCTGCTCTTTAAAAGTGAATTTCACCTTATTCTCCCGCTGCTTCCAGGTCTTTTTCGAATCCACGGGAGCAGAATCTTTGCAGCTGTCCTTTCCGCCTCCTGATTTTTCTGCTTTCAGTGGCTCGTCGGCAAGCCCCTCCAGTTCCCGGCGGATCAGATAATCTGAATAACCACCCTCGTACTGACGAATTTTCCCGCCGCCCTCAAAGGCGAAAATACGATTCACTGTCCGATCCAGAAAATAACGGTCATGGGATACCACAATAATAATTCCGTCAAAATGATCCAGATAATCCTCCAGAATCGTCAGTGTCTGAATATCCAGATCATTGGTAGGCTCATCCAGAACCAATACATTCGGCGCTCCCATCAGAATTCGCATCAGATACAGACGGCGTTTCTCACCACCTGATAATTTTCCGATCACTGACCATTGCATAGCACCGTCAAATAGAAATCTCTCCAGCATCTGGGAGGCGGTAATCTTTCCATCGGAGGTCGTAATATATTCTCCCTCCTCCTTCACGTAATCGATGACCCTCAGCGAATCATCCATATATTCATTTTCCTGGGAAAAGTAACCGATTCGAATGGTCTGTCCCTTTTCCACCGTTCCGGTATCCGGCCTGACAATTTCGTTTATAATCTTAAGAAGTGTAGTCTTCCCGCAGCCGTTTGGTCCGATAATGCCGATCCTGTCATTTTTCAGAAAAATATATTCAAAATTCTCTATCAGCTTTCTGTCCCCATAAGATTTTGAAATGCCGGATAACTCTATCGTCTTATTCCCCATTCGGGATGCCACAGAATCCAGTGCCACTCTCTTTTCTTCCTGAATATCCTTCATTTCCTGCATGGCTTTGATTCGGTCGATATGGGCCTTCTGCTTCGTACTTCTGGCTCTTGCTCCCCGGCTCAGCCATTCAAGCTCCGTTCTCAGGAGACTCTTCCGTTTCCGTTCCGTAGCAAGAGCGATATTCTGACGTTCCTCCTTCAGCCGGATGAACTCTGAGTAATTCCCCGGATAGCTGTATAGACTTCCCTTATCCACCTCAACGATCCTGGTTGCCACGCGGTCCAGAAAATAACGGTCATGGGTTACCATCAATATGGCGCCCCGGAACTGGATCAGATACTCCTCCAGCCATTCCGACATGGCATTGTCCAGATGGTTGGTAGGCTCGTCCAGAACCAGTATATCCGCAGAAGTCAGCAGCGCATTCACAAGAGCAATCCTCTTCTTCTGACCCCCGGACATATGCTCTACCTTCTCATCATAGTCCGAAAATCCAAGCTGGTTCAGCATCGATCTGGCGTCCGCCTCAATCGTCCAGCGGTTCAGGTCATCCATATTGCCTTCCACCGCTGCCTGGAGTACGGAACATCCCTCTCTAAACACCGGAGTCTGAGGAAGATAACATATTTTTACCTGATTCCCCTTGCTGATTTTACCGGAATCGCAGGGTTCAATTCCTGCCGCCACCTTAAGCAGCGTTGACTTTCCCATTCCGTTGATTCCGACCACTCCGATTTTCTCATTTTCATTAATACTAAATCCCACATCCTCCAGAAGGATTCTGTCTGTATAGGATTTGGTTATATGCTCCATGGTAAGTAAATTCATAGGTACCATCCTTTATCTCATTCATCCTGCAAATTGCAATGGATATTTTACCCTATTAAAGTACGTCCGTCAATGCAAAGAGGCCAGATATTTGCGCTTGTACAGGACATTTTCCTATGCTATGATGTTGGAAACAAAAGTTTTGACCCCATTATGCTGTAAAATAAGGAGATTCATTATGACTGGAATTATATTTGACGTAGACGGAACTCTCTGGGATTCCACAGACGTTGTAGCCGAATCCTGGAACCTTGCAATCGAAGAAAACTCAGACCTGCACCTCAATCTTACCGGTGAGGGGCTGAAAAGTCTTTTCGGAAAAACCATGGAGGAGATATTCGAGGCTCTCTTCCCTTCCCTTTCTTCCGAAGAACAGATGAGACTAGGCACCCTGTGCTATGAATACGAGAACCGGCTTCTGGAAGACAAGCCCGGTAATGTATACGAAGGTGTGATTGAAACCTTCCATACACTTTCCAAAAAATATCCTCTGTTCATCGTAAGTAACTGCCAATGTGGTTATATTGAAGTATTTTTAAAATCCACCGGACTGGATTCCTGTGTGAAAGATCATCTCTGCTATGGCGAGACTATGGCCTCCAAAGGACAGACCATCCGCATGCTCATGGAGCGCAACCAGCTTCAGGAAGCTGTTTACGTGGGTGATACCCAGGGTGACTGCAATGCATGTAAAGAAGCCGGCATTCCATTTATTTTTGCAGAATATGGATTCGGTGATGTTCCGGAAGCTGACAGACGGATTCAGAGCATCTGCCAGCTTACAGACATGACATTTTAATCACGTATCCTTCCAAAACCATCCGGAGGCTCAACTTTAAGCTTTACCAGATGATTCGCTTCCCGTGCCAGATTCTCCCTGTAAGACAGGTTCCTATAGCGGTGAATCTGCATACGGGTAATGCCCATCTGTCTTGCCACCTGCTCAGGTGCAGCTCCATAGGCAAACATCGTCACTCCGCAGGTATTGCGGATATATTCTGCGCTGTAAGACGGAAGTCCCGCCTTAAGAGTATATTTCTTCATCATCCGGCTGATATACATCAGATTCAGCTGATTTCCCCTGCGATTATAGAACATCCATGGATTGTCTGTGCGCTCCGCCAGATACTTTTCCACTACAATAAAAACATCCTCCGGGATAAAGCAAGCCTCCTTTCTTCTCTCTGTCTTAACATAGACACCATTGTCATAGGCCGCGAAATCCTCCGGACGAAGTCTGATAATCTCTGTAGATGTAAGCCCGGTTCTGTACAGGAGTGTCAGAATACAATAAGCCATCAGATCCTCCTGCGCTGCCTGTAAAAGACGGTCCATATGTTCAGCCGGTATGGAATTCACATAGCGCTCCTGATTCACCGTTTGCTTCAGATAGGGATAAAAATAATCCTGAAATGCTGCCGGAATCTGATATTGTTCTCTATTTTCACAGACATATGCGGCCAGCGAATGAAGCTCTCTCAGTTTTTTCGCTGCAGTTACCGGACGAATCCGTCCTGATTTCATCTGTCCGGTCAGCCATTCAAAATAATCTTTCACATCTCCCTCACAGATTTCCAGAAAATCCTTTTTTATATAATCCATCAGTTCATCCGTGTCCGCACGGTAGGATCCGGAGGTAGTATCACTCTTAAAATGTGCCGTAAAATCCGGCCAGATCCTCTTGCACAATTTCTCCGAAGCATATACGCTGTTCATTTTGCCTGCCCCTTCCCTGTCTGCTCTCCGCGAAGCGGAATCATCTCTTAATGTTATAAGTATATTTCATACTATAACATTAATTATACTGCAAAGCAATAAAAAAAGAGCTGAACACCTTTCGATATTCAGACCCTTTCGAGATCATATATGATTTAGAACACAACATTCAGCAGCATCTTGAATCTCTCTTCTCCGTAGACTGCATGAGGAGTTTTTGCAGGCATCACAATGCTCTCTCCCTCTTTCAGAATAAATGGCTCCCCATCGATGGTGAACCGTCCCACTCCCTCCAGGACAGTTACCAGCGCGTCTCCACCGGATTCATGGGTACTGATCTCCTCTCCTTTCTCAAATGCAAAAAGCGTCAGACTTACTGCCCTGTTCTGCACCAGTGTCTTACTGACAATCTGCCCATCCGCATACTGCACCAGCTCTTTCATCTCCAGCTTTGTTGATTTTTCAATGTTTTTCAATTTTCCGTTCATATTGCCTTGTCCTTTCTTACACTCTGATACGGATTGTTTCGTGCTTTGCACTCCCACAATCCTTCTATCTTTATATTGTACTATAACCATTTTTCTCTCTCAATAGAAAATCTTGCCATTTTTGTCGTATGGTGGTATATTTAGGGAATAGATTCGCTTATCTTTGTTACAGATTGGAGGACATCATGATAGAAAAATGGAATATTACGATTCCGGAACTGACAGGTGATGAAGAACGGCGCGCCTATGTTTATCTTCCGGAATCTTACGAATCAGAACCGGACAAACGCTATCCGGTACTTTATATGTTTGACGGTCACAATGTTTTCTTCGATGAAGATGCCACATATGGAAAATGCTGGGGCATGAAAGAATACATGGACTATACGGAGACACAGCTTATTATTGCTGCAGTAGAGTGCAATCACAGCCCGGACAACGGAAGGCTGAGTGAATACTCTCCTTTCTCCTTCCGTGACAGCCGTTTTGGCAAGGTTGTGGGACGCGGCAGACTGACCATGGAATGGATGGTACATACGTTCAAGCCATTCATCGACCAGAATTTCCGTACCCTGCCGGATCGGAACCACACATTTATTGCAGGCAGCTCCATGGGAGGGCTTATGAGCCTTTACGCCGTGATAGAATATAATAAGTATTTTTCAAAAGCTGCAGCTTTATCGCCGTCCCTGTGGGTATCAGTCTCAAAGCTTTCGGACATGATTGCCAATGCAAAGCTGAAACCAAATACCGTCATTTACATGGATTATGGTTCAAAAGAACTTCGCAACCATAACAAAATGCGAAGCTATTTTGCGAAAATTTCTTCACTCCTGCTCAGGAAGCGCGTCCTTCTTGAGAGCCGCATCATACCCGGCGGGGAACACTGCGAGGCAAGCTGGGAACGACAGATTCCGTTCTTTATAAACACATTACTCTATGAACCTTAATATGATACCAGGGTCAAAAGGGCTAAACCCACATGAGCTTGCTCATAAGTGGGTGAAAGTCCTTGGGACCCGCCCCGATATGAGCATAAAAGTGGGATGATAATCCCGCGATATGCGAATGTTGGGCAGGATTGTGGGAGTGCAAAGCACGGAACAATCCGTAGGTATCATAGCCTAGGGCTTTTGACCCCAACATCTTAATATGCAACACACAAAGGAGGAACTTAATGGAAGTACAATATCACAAATTTTACAGTCCTTCCCTCAACAGGGATATGGAATGCAAGGTATACGGACATGCGGGACGCCCGGTACTTTTTATCCCATGTCAGGACGGACGTTTCTTTGACTTTGAGAATTTTCATATGACTGAGGTCTGGTCCCCGTGGATCGATTCCGGAGAGGTTATGGTCTTCTCCATTGATACCATCGATTCCGAGACCTGGTCCAATAAATCTGGAGATCCCAGATGGCGTATCTGCCGTTATGAACAGTGGATTCAATATATTACTGACGAAATGGTTCCATTTATGCGCAATATGGCAAATGAGCGCAATGGATGGGATGGATATCCGAGAATTCTGGTATTCGGATGCAGTCTTGGTGCGACACACGCTGCCAACCTGTACTATCGTCGTCCGGATCTCTTCGACCGCCTGCTGGCACTGAGTGGAATCTACACCACTGAATATGGTTTTGACCAGTATATGGACGACCTGGTATATGCAAATTCTCCGGTACATTATCTGGCTAATATTGCACCGGATCACCCGTATATCGATATGTACAATCAGCAAAAATCCGTGATCTGCGTTGGACAGGGTCCATGGGAAATCCCGGATTCCACCTGGCAGATGAAATCAATCCTGGAAAGCAAAGACATTCATACATGGGTGGATTTCTGGGGATATGACTGCGCACATGACTGGGACTGGTGGTACAAACAGGTCACCTACTTCGTTCCATATCTTCTGGGATAACAGGTAACTCTTAAACAACTTATATATACAAAAGGATGAGAGCATTATGAAGAATTTTATTTTTATTTCCCCCAATTTTCCTACCAACTACTGGCAGTTCTGCCGCGAACTTAAGAATAATGGCATGAATGTGCTTGGTATCGGTGACCAGCCCTATGATGAGCTGAGCTATGATTTAAAAAACAGCCTGAATGAGTATTTCAAAGTAAGCAGTCTGGAAAATTATGACGAAGTTTACCGTGCTGTTGCATTTTTCACCTACAAATACGGTCGTATCGACTGGCTGGAATCCAACAATGAATACTGGCTGGAACGGGACGCAGCATTAAGAACAGACTTCAACATTAACAGTGGTTTCCATACCGAAGATATGCCGCGCATGAAGTATAAGTCTAAAATGAAAGAATACTACCAGAAAGTCGGAATTCCAACAGCACGCTATTACCTTGTTGAAAATAAAGAAGGATGCCTGAATTTTATTAACGAAGTAGGATATCCGGTTATCACAAAACCGGACAATGGCGTTGGTGCATCCGATACACACAGAATTTCTTCCGAGGCAGATCTTGACGCATTCTTTGCTAACAAGATTCCAGGTATTACCTACATTATGGAAGAATTCATCCACGCTGAGGTAAACTCCTATGACGCTGTTATTGATTCCAACGGTGAACCAATGTTTGAGACCGGTAATGTAACACCAATGTCTATCATGGATATTGTAAATAACGAAGACAACTCTATCTACTATATCGTGAAAAATCTGCCGGAGGATACCAGAAAAGCCGGACGTGCTGCAGTTAAGAGTTTTGGAGTAAAGAGCCGCTTCGTTCACTTCGAGTTCTTCCGTCTGACTCAGGATCAGGAAGGCATGGGCAAAAAAGGTGACGTAGTCGCACTGGAAGTAAATATGCGTCCATGCGGCGGATTCTCCCCGGATATGATGAATTACGCCAACAGCACCAATGTTTACAAAATCTGGGCAGACATGATTGCATTTGACAGATCCACCCTCCCGGATGGTGAGCATGCTTACTGCGCATATGCCGGACGACGTGACGGAAAAGATTTCGTTTTAAGTCATGAAGAAATTCTGGAAAAATACGGAAATCAGATGAAGATGGTAGAACGTATTCCGGATGTCCTGGCCGGTGCCATGGGCAATCAGATGTATGTAGCTACATTTAAAACAAAAGAAGAAATGGACGCATTCTATAAAGACATGCTGAAATGCAATAAATAATTCATAACAAAAAGGGGACGTTCCCAAAATGAAACGTCCTCTTTTTAACTTCTATCTGCATCTGCGCCTGTTATTCCCTGTTCTTTGATAAAAACGATTCTTTTCACGGTACATTTCCTCTTCAGCAGCCTTAATCAGCTCTGTCATCTGAATTTCTCCCACTCGCTGGATATCGTACCCTACTGAAACATAATAATGCGCATCTTCCACTTTTGTTGTAAAACCAGTCAGTTTTTCCTTCAAAACTGCCTCATCCACATCCACTGCAAATGCAACAAATTCATCTCCGCCGATGCGGTATGTATGCGCTTCTCCAAACAAATTTTTAAACGATTCTGCTATAAATTGCAGCATCCTGTCTCCCGCCAGATGTCCTCCTGTTTCATTCAATTCATGCAGACCGTTCGCATCAGCATAAATACAGGCAAGAGATTTTTTACAACATTCGGGGTAAGCAGGAAGACGATGCTCATAGCTGGTTCGGTTGCGGAGTTTCGTAAGCTGATCCCTTTCTGCCAGAAAAGTCATTTTATCCTTAATCACAAAATTTTCAACTGTGATCATCTGCATAAAAGTGGAGACAATAATACCGATACCTCCGAACACTAACGCATTTATCACATCAATAGGTATGACATCCGGGCTTTTCACCTGCATCACCGTAAGGATAAAAAGAGCATCAAAAAAAATAATCACGCATGCATTCTTCCATGGCCTCAATATGAACAGCATCGGAATCGCCAGCAGAAATGCCAGAAAAGTTCCCGCAGTCTGTGTTTTATTTGCAATAGCACCAATATAGATTGCCATTAAAAATAATAATGATATAAACACATAAATTATAATCCTTAGCAGTAAAGGTCTGTTTGGGGTAAGAAAACGCACTGTCAAAAATATTGCCAGAATGATTATCAATGGAATCAAATAGATATAATACCCGAATCCAAGACCCGGATTCAAATATGTGATAACAACCATAGCAATCAAAAAGAAAATGGTAACCCCGGAAAATACCAGCAATCTTTTTCGGTTATGCTCACAGATTTCCGGAAAGATGCTCTCATATTCCTCCTGTGTAGCCCCTGCATAATTAAAAAACCTTATGATACTCTGAAAAAACTCCATAATACTTTCGTCCTCATTATGCGTAAAAAAGGCACTCTCCAAAGTACTGAAAAGTGCCTCGCTTATCTTTACATTATCTCTTTATATTCAAAACTCACTTAGAATCTTCCTGCTTTTGCAGCTTCTTCGATAGAAACAAGAAACCCATATAAATATCGGCTTTTATGCGAATATCTACAAATAGTATGCAAATACATTAATTCTAAGAACAACTTAAAAGCACTAATCTCTTTATTTTTTACAATGTAATTATATGTTAATATGAAGTAACTTGCAATAGCATATTTATCTTTCAATTACCGCCTGGTCTTTATCAGAAGCCTGGCTTATACTATCTTTCCATCCGTGCGACGTCGCACATTACATTATATAAAAGAGGGCCGTTTCCAACCCTCAATCATTGAGCCACCTTTAATCGCATAGCCTCAACCGCAGTCTTGATACCAACCGTACCGGATGTATATCCACCAGCAATATATCCCGTCCATCCGAACTTTGCCAGATGAGTCTGCGCGTAGATATTTTTTCCAGGTACTCCGGTAAGCTCCAGCTCGATGGCTTCCAGGCGCTTGCCCTGGCCAACGGTGCCGATCACGGTATCATGCTCAACATTATCATAGGATACCCAGCCAATGCCCTGGATATGTGCTTTGGCGGATAACTTGGCATCCGGGTATTTCTCTCTGACTTTTCTGAGATCAATCATGATAGCTTCTAAGCGTTTTGAGAATCCCACGGTGCCAGCTACCTGACCGTCGCGTACTGGATCCAGCCAGCCCACGCCTTGGCAGTGTGCGCGGTAATATAGTAACATGTCGTTTACCGGGTTTCCTGGGATCTGTTTTGGAAGAGGTGGTTCATCTTCTGCCACAGAAATTCCAAATGATTTCAAAACTCCCTTGGCAATCTCGTCTAACCGGGAGTTAAAAATCTTAACATCGTTTGCGTTTGAAATAAATCCAAATTCCACCAACCGGTATCCGTACCCCTTCGCTGCAGCTCTGTTTACGTTGGCCAGATCGCCGCGACCCACAATCATGTTAGATCTTCCCGGAAGAATTTCCTTTAACATTTTTGCCAGTGCATTGTCATATTTGTCTGCAGTATATCCCTGCTTAATAATCACATGACCACCATGTGCGGATGATGCTCCGGAGTCCATGTGCAATTCCAGAATCTGCCAGTCCTTCGGGATCGTCAGCGTGTTTATTCCTGCGGTCTTGTACCAGTTCTTCGAGGTATCTGCCAGTGTGACATAATCTCCTCCGAGCTTTTTGATTCTGTATGCCAGGGTACGGACTCTCTCTGCTTCTGTGTAACCATTTCCAACTGCTCCAGAGTCGCCGGCTCCATGGCCGGCAATTAAAAATAATCGTGCCATATCTTACTCCTTCCTGTGCGACGTCGCACACTATATTCTATGAGTTCACGAGGACGATGTTACTCGCCCTCGACCTCTGGGATTCCGGCAACACTGGTTAAGATGCTTACTACTCCAGCAACAATCGACGCAGATACGACCATCTTCCAGTCAACCGCGGATACAACCGCTCCGGTTCCGATCACTGCCACCGCAGTCTGAGCTACCGTCTTCAGCGCACGGATTCCCGCGGCTTTCATCCATTTCTTAGTGTCTACTGATACTCTAAATCTCTCTTTAATTTAATGATGGATTATGCTTTAGAATACGAAATTGTAGATAAGAACTATGCCAGAACATTTGAAATTTCCGATGATATTATTAAAGAGAAAGAAGCATCAACACGATCACACATTCCATTTACCGAAGATGAGATGAACATTCTTTGGGAAAACGTAGATAAGGTAAGATACGTGGATTGGATTCTCATGCAATGTTATATGGGATGGAGGCCTCAGGAGCTTGCTACTCTTCGACTGGATGAGGTCAATCTCGACGAATGGTATATGCAGGCCGGAATGAAAACGGATGCAGGAAAACAGAGGATTGTGCCAATACATTCTAAAGTAAGGGACCTGTTGAAGAAAAACTATGAAATTGCTCAATCTCTGGGAAGTGAATATTTGCTGAATGATAAGGGACAAACTCATGCCGGTTCATGGAAACTGACCTATGATAAATATGCCAAAAGATTTGAAAAAGCAATTGCGGAACTTAAATTAAATCCGGAACATAGACCGCATGACCCAAGAAAATCATTTGTGACTCGATGTAAGAAAGCTGGTGTGGATGAATATGCTCTAAAAGAAATGGTGGGGCATTCGGTAAAAGATATCACGGAATCAACATACACCGTTCGTGACGTAGAATGGCTTAGAAAAGATCTTGAAAAATTGCAGTAAAAAGGAGAGGTTTACCCTCTCCTTTAGTGTGCATTTCTATGTGTGCATTTAATGTACATATAATATGCATATCTTGCACATTTTAATGATTTTTGATACTTCTTACTACTTCTAAGAATGGCTTAAAATCAACGTTTCTTAGAATCTTCCTGCTTTTGCAGCTTCCTCGATAGAAACTGCAACTGCAACGGTCATACCAACCATCGGGTTGTTACCTGCTCCGATAAGTCCCATCATTTCTACATGGGCCGGTACGGATGAAGATCCTGCGAACTGTGCATCAGAGTGCATACGTCCAAGAGTATCTGTCATACCATAGGAAGCCGGTCCTGCTGCCATGTTGTCCGGGTGAAGTGTACGTCCTGTACCACCGCCGGATGCAACGGAGAAGTATTTCTTACCCTGCTCGATACATTCTTTCTTGTATGTACCTGCAACCGGGTGCTGGAAACGTGTCGGGTTTGTAGAGTTACCTGTGATGGATACGTCTACACCTTCTTTGTGCATGATAGCAACACCTTCACGTACGTCATTTGCTCCGTAGCAGTTAACCTTGGAACGAAGACCATCGGAGTAAGCGATTCTCTGAACCTCTTTCAGTTCTCCTGTATAATAGTCATACTCTGTCTGAACGTATGTGAATCCGTTAATTCTGGAAATAATCTTTGCTGCGTCTTTTCCAAGTCCGTTCAGGATAACACGCAGTGGTTTCTTACGAACCTTGTTTGCTTTCTCTGCGATACCGATAGCACCCTCTGCTGCTGCGAATGACTCGTGTCCAGCCAGGAATGCGAAACAGTCTGTATCTTCCTCAAGAAGCATCTTTCCAAGGTTACCATGTCCAAGACCTACTTTACGCTGATCAGCTACAGATCCCGGGATACAGAAAGCCTGAAGTCCTTCTCCGATTGCTGCTGCTGCATCTGCTGCTGTCTTACATCCTTTTTTGATTGCGATTGCTGCACCTACTGTGTATGCCCAGCATGCATTTTCAAAGCAGATTGGCTGGATTCCCTTAACCTGATTGTAAACATCAAGTCCGGCATCCTTTGTAATCTTCTCTGCCTCTTCAATGGAAGCGATTCCATAGCTTCCCAATACTTCATTGATTTTATCAATTCTTCTTTCATATGATTCAAATAAAGCCATTTACTTGTCCTCCTCGTTTGAGCTCTATATACTATGTAACATTTTGCAAATACGTGCGTATTCCGCTAATTACGGCTACTCCTTACGTGGATCAATAATCTTTGCTGCATCTGCAACACGTCCATACTGTCCTTTTGCTTTCTCCCATGCATCGTTCGGTGTATCACCTGCTTTGATAAAGTCAGTGAATTTTCCAAGACTTACAAACTGATATCCGATGATCTCATTCTGTTCGTCAAGAGCGATACCTGTTACATATCCTTCTGCCATCTCAAGATAACGAGGTCCTTTTGCAAGTGTTCCGTACATTGTACCTACCTGAGAACGAAGTCCCTTTCCAAGGTCCTCAAGACCTGCACCGATCGGAAGACCGTCTTCTGAGAATGCACTCTGTGTTCTTCCGTATACGATCTGAAGGAATAATTCTCTCATTGCTGTATTGATCGCATCGCATACAAGGTCTGTATTCAATGCTTCTAATATAGTTTTTCCCGGAAGGATTTCAGAAGCCATAGCAGCGGAATGAGTCATTCCTGAACATCCAATTGTCTCTACCAGTGCTTCCTGGATAATTCCGTCCTTAACATTCAGTGTAAGCTTACAGGTTCCCTGCTGTGGAGCACACCAGCCAATACCATGTGTCAGACCGGAAATGTCCTTCACTTCTTTTGCCTTTACCCATTTTGCTTCTTCCGGAATCGGAGCCGGTCCGTGATTTGCACCCTGAGCTACCGGACACATCATTTCTACTTCGTGTGAATAAATCATTTTAAAACTCCTTTCAACTATGCATGATTTTATTTCTGTAAGGCTTTGTTATTACTTTAACACCATACCTGTTCTTATTTTCTCACAATTGTCGATATTCGTCAATTAACTTTTTATATGAATTCTGGAAAATGCTTCCGCAAATGCCAGATTCACCGGTTCATCCTTCTGTTTGTTCATATATTTCTGAACATCACGCTTGCTGACCCCTGCGCCCTCCTTCTTCCTTCTCTCCTGAAAAGCGGTCAGTTTCTCCTTATGTCCACAGGAGCATACGAAGGTCTGGGCTTCCCCTTTTCCGCGAAGCATCATCTTTTTGTGACAAACCGGACAGCGCGCATTGGATACCCGGGCAAGAGTCTCTCTGTGTCCGCATTCTCTATCCTGGCACACCAGCATCTCCGCCTTCTTCCCCTGCACCTTCAACATTCGCTTTCCGCAGACCGGACATTTTGTATTGGTAAGATTCTCATGGCGGAAGGTTCCCTCTCCCTGACGGATTTCTCCGATCAGTTCACCGGTGTAATCCACAATTTCTTCCATAAATGCACTGCGCTTCTTCTGTCCCTTTGCGATTCTTGAAAGTTCCATCTCCCACTGGGCGGTAAGCTCCGGTTTTTTCAGATCCTCCGGAACCAGGTTGAGAAGCTGCTTTGCTTTGGCAGTCAGATGAATCTCCTGTCCTTTCTTCTCTAACAAAAAGCCGGAAAATAATTTTTCAATAATGTCCGCTCTGGTCGCCACAGTTCCAAGTCCCCCAGTCTCTCCAAGGGTCTTTGCCATTGCCTTGTCATGGCTTTCCATATATGCCGCAGGATTCTCCATGGCAGACAGAAGTGTACCCTCGTTGAAATATGCCGGTGGTTTCGTCTTACCTTCCGTGATAGTCAAACGAAGAATATCCATGTGTCCTCCCGGTTTCAGTGCCGGAAGCGTCTGATTTTTCAGTCCTGAAGTCTCTTCCTCTGCATCCTCGTCTTCTATGGAAGAATCATAAACCTCTTTCCATCCCTGACTCTTTACCACTTTTCCTTTTGCCGCAAACTGCTCCGTACCAATCTTCACCAGTATCTGCGTCTGCTCATATTCAAACGGCGGATATAAAACTGCCAGAAATCTGCGCACCGCCAGATCATAGATTTTCCTCTCCTCATTGGTCATACAGGAAAAATCCGGTACTTCCTCCGTAGGAATAATGGCATGATGATCAGAAACCTTCTGATTATTTACAAATGGCGCCTTTGCGGAAACAGGTTTCTTCATTACCTTCGAAGCCAATTTCCGGTACGGTCCCACACTGACTGCTTCCAGCCTGTCTTTGATCGTCGGCAGGATATCGGTACTGATATACCGCGAATCCGTACGGGGATAGGTGAGTACCTTATGATTCTCATAGAGTCGCTGCATAATATTCAGTGTCTCCTTGGGTGAGAATCCGAATCTCCTGTGTGCCTCTCTCTGAAGCTCAGTAAGGTCGTAAAGAAGAGGTGCAGAGCTCTTCTTTGGCACTGTTTTCACCTGCTCAACAGTACCGCCTGTTCCTCTCAGGCTCTGGTAAAGCTTCTGTATCCGCTCTTTATCAAAAGAACGGCAGCTTCCGGATTTTTTGTCCTGCCAGGTAAGGGTCAGTCCCTCTCCCACTGCCTGAAGCCCATAATAACTCTGGGGAACAAAGGAGCGAATCTGTTCCTCCCGCTTTGCAACCATGGCAAGAGTTGGCGTCTGAACACGTCCGCAGGATAACTGGGCATTATACTTACAGGTAAGTGCCCGTGTGGCATTGATTCCAACCAGCCAGTCAGCCTCCGCACGGCAGAGAGCCGCATCATAGAGATTGTCATACTCATGTCCGTTCCTGAGTTTCTGGAATCCTTCCCGGATTGCTTTATCCGTCACAGAAGATATCCAGAGTCTCTTGATCGGCTTTTTATTTCCTGCTTTTGCAAGAATCAGCCTCGCCACAAGTTCTCCTTCTCTTCCGGCATCGGTAGCAATGATGATCTCTTCTACATCCTTTCGGTGAATCTGTGTTTTCACTGCCTGATACTGTTTGGCTGTCTGCCGGATTACCTCATAGCGGAAATGCTCCGGCAGCATGGGAAGATCTTCCATCTTCCACTCTTTATATTTCTTATCATAATCTTCCGGATCTGCCAGAGTCACAAGATGCCCCAGCCCCCAGGTAATTACATACTGATTCCCCTCAATGGCTCCGGATATATTTTTCCCGCACTTTAAAACGCGGGCAATATCCCGCGCCACAGATGGTTTTTCTGCTATTACTAATGATTTCATAAATGATAGTTCCTCGCTCTGTCTATTTTATCAGCGTCCAGAAGTCGCTGTCTGTCTTGAATTCCCTGATATCATCCATCTCAAACGGAGCAGTTACCCAGCCAAAGCCCAGATCATTCTTATCATCTGCAGGATAACGGAATCCCAGACCAATCTCAATTCCTTCGGAATCCAGGAAAAAATTATCGTGATATACGCCGTCTTTATCATCACCGGAGAGGACTTCTTTCATTTCTTTCTCACTGAGCTCAGAAAGAAGTTTTTCTGAGTCTGCCTCATCTCTCATTTCCTCTGCCCATTCTTCGATAAAATCCTTATTCAGCTCTACAATGTCCTTTACCTCATAGACATTTCCATTCTTCAGATTCATATTTAAAGTACGAAAGTCCATATGATAATCCGACTCGCTTCCCTCATAATAATAATCCTGATAAACCACACTGATCAGATCTTTTGATAAATAGCAGACCTTATATTCTACAAAGCTTGCCAGAACCGGGGACTTTTCCTGAATTACCTTCTCTTTTATCTTCTCATCCGGATTCAGATAAATCCTGTCAGCCGTTTCCATGGCTTTTTCCTTCAATGCAGCATTCACCTTCTCCTGCACCTGTCCGTCCAGTCCCGTAATCTGCGGATAATAGATTTCAAATGCTATTTTCGTATTCTTCGTTCCGCTTTCACCGGGATGGAGAACATAGGATTCTTCTGTGAGTTCATAACCGGT
Organism: Sporofaciens sp. SGI.106; assembly: GCF_050314255.1. NCBI lineage: Bacteria > Bacillati > Bacillota > Clostridia > Lachnospirales > Lachnospiraceae > Sporofaciens > Sporofaciens sp. SGI.106. The sequence continues at coordinate 78,054 of NZ_JBNPMZ010000006.1, read as the reverse complement.
ATTGTCCTCCCTGTACTCCGGTATGGCATCCATGCCGGACAGTTCACCGGCATCATATGTATCGTCTTTGTCATTCCAGTCTTTATTATTCCAGTCACCGTCAAACAGATCCTCGTCCTGACGGAATTCCTGTACTTTATTCGAGGTAACAAATTTATAAACAGCAAAGGTTCCTATTCCAATGATCAATGCGAAAAAAGCCACGCAAGCCGAAACAATACCGGCGATGATCCAGTTTCTCCTTTTTCTCGCCTTCTGTCCCTCTTCGCCGCCCGGTATTACACGCATTTCCATTGGCACAAAACGAATTCCTCCCGCATTCTGTTCCGGTCCGGTCTCTCTCATTCCAAAACTGCGGTATACCGGAACAGCGTTTGGCGCTGCATTAACTGTAATCCGATCTACCTGAAGATTCTGCTCCGCAAAGTGACACATGGTCTGAAAAATCATTCTTCCAATTCCACGGTGCTGCCATTCTTTTTTTACAAAGAAGAGCGAGATATGTCCCTTTCTTCTTACAGCTCCCACACCACAGAGAGTTTCACCTTTCCAGGCTCCGAAAAAGGTCAGTTCTTTACGTTTTACCATAGGTATGATTCCATCATACCGGATAAATTTCTGAAACTCTCCGACTCCCTCCGGTGTATACCCCGGCGCTACATCCCGGGCAAATACCTCCCACACCAGGTGCAGTGCCGGCAAAATCTCCGTTTCTTCCAGTAATCGTACAATCGGCAGTCTCTCTGCTTCTTCTCCAGCTTCATTCATCATTCTAATTCCTCCTTTACAGCAGTTCCTCACGCAGGATAGTCAACGCACGGACTACTGCATAATCTCTGTTTTTATTTCTGTTTCCGCTGAACCGGAATTCTTCCACACGCACTTTATCACCCACACAGCAACCGACATAGACCAGCCCTGCCGGTTTACCATCTGCGCCTCCATCCGGTCCCGCATAACCGGTCACGGAAACGGCTGCCTCACTTCCTGCTGCCCTGGCTGCACCAACTGCCATCTCGTATGCAGTTTCAACACTTACCGGACCATATTGATTCAGGGTTTCTTCCTGCACACCCACCAGCTTCATCTTGGAGTCGTTGGAATAAGTAATGTACCCTTCATTATATACATCCGAGGCGCCCGGGACATTCATAATCCTTCCCGCCAGTAAACCGGCAGTACAGGATTCCGCCGTTGTCACCGTCATATTTTTCTCTTTCAGGAGATTTACAACTGCCTCCTCTAATGTCACAGTTTCCTCTGTTGTATAGATATTATTTCCGAAACGCCGGAATAATTCATCCAGTACAGGCTGCATCAGCTGATCAGCCGTTTCCTGGTCTTTTGCCTTTGCAGTCACACGAAAATGCACTTCCCCTGTCTTCGCATAAGGAGCAAGTGTAGGATTACTCTGCTGTTCCATCAGATCAGCCACCATGGTCTCTGCCCGGCTCTCACCGATGGAGCAGATTTTCACCATCTTAGAATAAATTCCTTCCGGCTGCAGTCTGTTCAGATACGGAGCAATATCATTTTCAAACATAGGCTTAATCTCATTTGGCGGTCCGGGAAGCAGAATCGCTGTCTTTCCGTTCTCTCCCTCCAGAATAATGCCGGGAGCCGTTCCGTTATGATTATCAATAACGATTGCGCCTTCCGGAACCATAGCCTGTTTCCAGTTATTTTCTGTTATCATTCCCTTTCTGTTCAGTCTGTCAAAATATTCCTGAATCCGCTCTCTGGTATGGGCATCCTCATAGAGTTCTTTTCCAAATACCTTCGCCGTAACCTCTTTTGTAAGATCATCCTTCGTGGGTCCGAGACCTCCGCTTAAGATTACAATATCGGATCTGGACAGTGCAAGCTTTAGAGTATCTGTAAGGCGCTCCTCATTGTCTCCCACTACACTCTGATGATAGCAGGATAACCCCAGGGCTGCCAGTTTCTCTGACAGAAAGGCCGCATTCGTATTTACAATATTTCCCAGAAGAATCTCCGTTCCAACGGATATTAATTCTACTGTCATACCTACATTCCTCCTTTTGTCAATACTTCCACGTTCTTTGCCACATAATCAATCAAAGAAACAATGGTCAGTATTAAGGATACCCAGATCAGTACCGTTCCAATCACATCGAATATTCCTCCGAAATCAGCGATCAGCACAATAATCATCGCCATCTGGGATACGGTCTTAAATTTGCCCCAGTAGCTCGCCGCGATTACGATTCCATTATCGGAAGCCACCAGACGGAAGCCACTGATAATAAATTCACGTGCAATAATGATGATAACGATCCATGCACTCAGTTTTCCCATAGGAATCAGACAGATCATGGCAGAGCATACCAGAAGCTTATCTGCCAGCGGATCCATAAACTTTCCGAAATTTGTCACAAGATTTCTGGCTCTGGCAATCTTGCCGTCCAGCATGTCCGTAAGGCTTGCCACACAGAAAATTACAAGTGCGATCCACTTATTTGCGGCACCTCCGATATCTGTCAGCATGAACAGAACGAAAAACGGCACCATAATCACTCTCAGTACAGTCAGTTTGTTTGGTAAATTCATGATATCAACTCTCCTATCAAATCATATTCTAATGCTCCGGTCACTTTCACTCTCGCAAAATCTCCGGACATCAGTTCCTCTTCTGTATTTACAAAAATAAGTCCATCCACATTGGGGGCGTCCTTGTAGGTTCTTCCCACATAGGCATTCTCATCTGCAACCTTTCCCTCGATCATCACCAGAACTTCCCGGCCGATCATATCTTCCGCCAGATCGAAGGCAATATCCTGCTGCAGTTCCATAATCTCTGCCTGCCGGTCTTCCTTGACCTCCTCCGGAATCTGATCTGCCATCTCTGCCGCCGGTGTATCCTCCTCCGGTGAGTAGGTAAATACGCCAAGACGGTCGAACTCCATCTGATCCACGAATTCCATCAGCTCTTCGTGCTGCTCCTTCGTCTCCCCCGGGAAACCGGTAATCAGGGTAGTCCTCAGCGTAATATCCGGAATTTCTTTTCGGAGCTTTTCAATAATCTCTATTAACTGCTCTTTGGATGTTCTGCGTCCCATGCGCTTCAGTATCTCATTACTTGCATGCTGAATCGGAAGATCCAGATAATGGCAGATTTTCTTTTCTTCCTTCATAACCTGGATCAGATTGTCATCGATTTCTTCCGGATAACAGTAAAGAATACGAATCCACTGAATTCCTCCGATCCGGCAAAGTTTCTTAAGCAGGACGTGAAGAGATTTCTCCCCGTAAATATCCTTTCCGTAAAGGGTCGTCTCCTGTGCTACGAGAATCAGCTCCTTCACTCCCTGATCTGCCAGCATCTGCGCTTCTTCAAGAAGCTGCTCCATGGGAACACTCCTGAAATTTCCGCGGATTTTCGGGATAATGCAGTAAGTACAGTGTTTGTCACAGCCCTCTGCAATCTTCAGGTAGGCAAAATGTCCGCCGGTAGTTACAAGCCTCTTTGTCTCCACCCTTGGAAGGGCATCGATGTCCGTAAGCTCGATACTCACCTCACCTTCCAGAGCCTTGTCAATTGCCTCCACGATCTTATCATAAGAAGTCGTTCCAAGAACGGCGTCCACCTCCGGAATTTCCTTTACAATCTCTTCCTTATACCGCTGTGCCAGACAGCCGGTAACGATCAGTGCCTTCAGCGGCCCGGTCTTCTTATACTCAGCCATCTCCAGAATGGTCTGGATACTCTCCTCCTTGGCATCATGGATAAAACAACAGGTATTGATAACGATTACATCTGCCTGCGTCTCATCATCAATCATCTGATAGCCCCGGGAAGCAAGAAGCCCCAGCATCACCTCCGTATCCACCAGGTTCTTGTCACAGCCCAGGGATATAAACAATACATTCATAGCGTCTCTCCTTTTCAAACAGGAAATGAGATAAAAAGGCAGACACTCTGTTAAGCATCTGCCCTCCCATCATCCTTTTCTTATTCTGCATCCTCTGCAACGACTTTGATCTTGCCGCTGTTCAACTCATCAATTGCGATAGAAAGCGGCTTCTCGCCATCCTTCGTATCTACCAGAGGCATCTCTCCGTCAATAATCTGTCTTGCTCTTTTGGAAGTAGCCATAACAATAGAATATCTGCTGTTTACAACCTTGGTAGCGCCTTCCTCTACGTCTTTGTTTACGACTTTCATTAAATCAGTGTAAGATGGGTGTAACATCTGTTATTCTCCTTTCAAATCTCGTTTTATATGTTCTGCAAATTCAATATTGCGGTAACTTCTACTATGTTCAGCCTGAATAATCTGATGCACGTGTTCCACACAGTCCTCCAGTACGTCATTGACTACATAATAGTCATACTTCTCCATACCTTCAGCCTCTTCACAGGCTCTCTTCATCCGCTGCTCGATCACATCCATGGTCTCGGTTCCCCGTCCCACCAGACGATTCTTCAGAATCTCAGCCGTCGGTGGTGTCACAAACAGAAGCAGTGTCTCCGGAAACTTCTCCTTCACCTTCAGGGCGCCCTGAATCTCAATCTCAAGGATTACATCCCGTCCGGCATTCAGCTGTTCTTCCACATATGCTTTCGGCGTGCCATAGTAATTATTCACGTACATAGCATACTCTATCAACTCATCTTTCGCAATCATTTTTTCAAATTCTTCCCTTGTTTTGAAAAAATATTCCCTGCCGTCCACTTCACCTTCCCGCGGTCCTCTGGTAGTTGCAGAAATAGAAAGAGCGTAATTATCATACTTTTTAAGGAGCTCTTTCATAATCGTTCCCTTACCGGCACCGGAAAATCCGGACACAACGATCAGTATTCCCTTCTGATTCATCTGTCTTTCCTCCATCTTCTACTCAATATTCTGAATCTGTTCTCTGATTTTCTCAATTTCAGTCTTAAGATCAATGGCACAATTAGACACCTCAATATCATTCGCCTTGGAAAGGATGGTATTGGCCTCCCGGTTCATCTCCTGGGCAATAAAATCAAGCTTGCGTCCTATTCCATTTTCTTCGGATAAAAATGTCTCTCTCATATGGCTGATATGGCTCTTTAATCGAACCACCTCTTCATCGGTACAGATCTTATCTGCAAATAAGATCACTTCCGCAGCAATCCTTCCTTCTTCCATCTGACTGTCTCCGAGAAGCTCTGTCACCTTCTCCTCCAGCTTTGTACGATACTCCTTCAGGATCTGCGGAGAACGTTCCTCAATATATGCTACCTTTCCAAGCATACCGTCAAGCTTGTCCAGAATATCTTTTTTCAGATTCTCACCTTCCAGTGTTCTGGTCTCCACAAACTGTTTCAGTGCTCCCTCCAGAGCCTTCTTAAGCCCATTCCAGAGTGCATCCTCATCCGGAGCCTGTTCCTCCATGGTGAGCACCTCCGGACATCTGGAAAGTGTGGATACCCGGATATCATTCTCCAGTCCGAAAGTTTCCTCCATCTTCTTAAAATAAGATAAATACTCCTTCGCCAGTGTCTCGTTATACTTTAATGATACCTGATTCTCAGAAGTATCTTCATATGTAATAAAAATATCTACTTTGCCACGCGCTACATACTGCTTTAAAAGTGCGCGGATAGCACTGTCAAAAAAATTCAACTTCTTTGGCATCCGGATGTTCGCATCCAGGTAACGGTGATTAACACCCTTCATCTCCACCGTAAATTTTCGTTCTCCTTCTGCGACTTCACAACGACCGAAGCCTGTCATACTCTTTATCATTTTAGTTCCCTCTTTTATTTAAAATGTTAAATTTCATTATCTTTCATTATAATTCATTTGACATATCCAGTCAATCCTTTCATAATGAACACATATTCTATAGAAAGACGAGGATATTATTATGGCTTTTGACGGAATCACTGTTGCCGCACTGGTACAGGAATTAAACAATACATTAAAAGACGGACGAATCAACAAGATTGCACAGCCCGAGACGGATGAGCTCTTACTCGCCATCAAAACACCGAATGGCATGAAAAGGCTCTGTATCTCTGCAAGTGCATCTCTTCCCCTGATTTATTTAACCGATGAAAATAAACCCAGTCCCATGACTGCCCCTAACTTCTGCATGCTTCTTCGCAAGCACATCAACAACGGAAGGATCGTGGGCATCTCTCAACCGAAACTGGAACGTATTATTCATATTGACATTGAACATCTGGACGAAATGGGTGATCTGTGCCGAAAGAGGCTGATTGTAGAGATTATGGGAAAACACAGTAATATCATTTTCTGCAATGACAAAGGAATGATCATTGACAGCATTAAACACGTGCCGGCACAGATGAGTTCTGTGCGGGAGGTACTGCCGGGACGGGATTATTTCATTCCTGATACCATGAACAAGCATGACCCTCTGAGCGTTACCCGTGAAGAATTTATCCATACTCTCCAGGAAAAGCCCGCTCCTCTTGGAAAAGCCATTTATACAAGCTTCACCGGAATCAGCCCGGTTGCGGCAGAAGAAATCTGTTATCTGTCCGGTCTGGAATCCGGTGTCACCGCAAAGGATCTGTCAGAAGATATGCTGCTGCACCTGTATAACCAGTTCACCATTTATCTGGAACCGATAAAACAGGGGCACTTCCTGCCGGTCATTTACTATGATAAGGCTGCACCAAAGGAATTTTCCTGCCTGCCACTGAGCCATTTTAATCAATATACACCAAAGGAAATGGATTCTGTATCCGCTCTTTTGAGCGCGTATTATGCCCAGAAAAATCTGGTGACTCGTATTCACCAGAAATCTTCGGATCTTCGCAGGATCGTACAAACTGCTCTGGAACGAAACCGCAAAAAATACGATCTGCAGACCCGGCAGCTTAAGGATACGCTTGACCGTGAAAAATACAAAATCTACGGAGAACTGATTAACGTATACGGCTATAGTCTGGAAGAGGGAGCAAAAGTGCTGGAAGCACAGAATTATTATGATGACAACAAGATCATCCGCATTCCCATGGATCCGACTATGACACCTCAGGAAAATGCCCAGCGTTATTTTGCAAAATACAACAAGCAAAAACGAACTTTTGAAGCACTCAGCGAATTAATAGAAGAAACAAAAGAAGAAATTCAGTATCTGGAGTCTGTCAGCAATGCCCTTGATATTGCTTTAAGCGAGGATGATCTGACTCAGATTAAAGAGGAGCTGACCCAGAGCGGATATATCCGCCGAAAATTCACGAAGAAAAAAACGAAATTCAAAAGTCAGCCCCTCCACTACATTTCCAGCGATGGCTATCACATGTATGTAGGAAAAAATAATCTTCAGAATGAAGAAGTCACCTTCCATCTGGCAGACGGCGGTGATTGGTGGTTCCACGCCAAGGGAGCTCCCGGGTCCCATGTCATCGTAAAGACCCGTGGAGACGAACTGCCGGATGCCACCTTTGAGGAAGCAGGACGGCTGGCTGCTTATTATTCCAAAAACAGGGGGAATGACAAGGTAGAAATCGATTACATCGAACGAAAACATGTCAAAAAGACCAACGGAGGAAAACCCGGATTTGTCATCTATCACACCAATTATTCACTGGTGATTGATTCCGATATCTCAGGAATTACGCAGGTGCTGGAGTAAAAATGGAGTAAAGATGATGGTGTAAATGCAGAAATATGTATCATATACATTGACAAGTTTTTCGTATTATGTTACATTTCATGTAGAGCATTATTTTTCTATCTATCTGAAAAAACATATCTGATATCATCTGAAATCAGTAATCATTAGAAATCTCGATGCTTAATAATCCAACAACAGCAGGGGGTTTCTTATATAGAAAATATAATGTACATTTTATAAGAGACCCCATCATAACTACAAAGGAGGTCTTTTATGAGTAAAATGAACGAAACTACGGTCAACCGCACCTATAAAGCAAGAATATTCTCAATGATATTCAGTGATAAAAAGGAGCTTCTCGAACTGTATAATGCTGTTAACGGGACGGCATACGATGATCCGGAGCAATTAGAAATCAACACCCTGGAAAACGCCATATATATGTCAATGAACAATGACGTTTCATTCATTATTGATTCACGCCTGTCCTTGTACGAACATCAATCTACATACAGTCCGAATCTACCGCTTCGATATCTTTTTTACATTTCGGATCTATATTCGGGATTAATACGAAAAAAAGTCTGTATCGCAAAACAGCGATTCAAATCCCAGCACCGCGTTTTCTGATATTCTACAATGGGAAGGATGAACATGTCGAACATAAAGTGTTGAAATTATCCGATCTATATACCATATCAGAAAAAGACGCAGCTCTGGAATTAAAAGCAATAATGCTAAATATCAACCCTGGGTGTAATCAGGCGCTTCTGAACGCCTGCAAAACATTAAAAGATTATTCTGAATACACAGCCCGAGTACGAGAATATGTGAAAAACATGCCTCTTGAAGATGCAGTGGACCGTGCGATAAATGAATGTATCAATGAAGGAATTCTTAAAGATTTTCTTTCAAAAAACAAGGCGGAGGCGAAAAAGATGAGCATATATGAGTATGATGAAGAAGAAACCATGCGCCAGCTAAGAGAAGAAAGCTACGAAGAGGGAGAAGCTGCCGGAATTGCAAAAGGAGAAACCGCCGGGATTGCAAAAGGGAAAGCTGCCGAACAAAAACATTCTATACGTTTGCTAATTGAAACTTGTCAGAGATTGGGTGAATCACCGGAAGATACGATATCCTGGATTCAAAAACAATATCCGGTAACCATAGAAGAGATAAAACAAATAATGAAAGATAGCTTCTAAAACAGAAAACAGCGGCTGCCTTTTTGGCAACCGCCGTTTTCTATCTCGTCCCCAGCAGATAGTCCACAAACTGCTGCGCAGTTCTTCCGGACAGTCCGCCGTGGCTCAGTTCCCACTTATTTGCTTCCAGAAGCAGTTCATCTTCCGAAATGGTAAGACCGTTTCTTGCCGCAAGCTGCCGTACGATCTCCTGGAATTCTTTCTTGCTCGGTCCCCCGAAGAAAATCGTTACACCAAATCTTGCCACCAGTGACAGCTTCTCCTGTACCGTATCGTTGGTGTGCAGTTCTTCATCCCTATCCTGTTTATCCCGGAAGGTCTCGCGGATCAGATGCCGTCTGTTAGAAGTAGCGTAAATCAGAACATTATCAGGCTTTCTCTCCAGACCACCCTCGATGACTGCTTTCAGATACTTATACTCTATCTCGAACTCCTCAAAGGAAAGATCATCCATATAAATGATAAATTTATAATTGCGGTTCTTTATCTGTGCAATCACATCATTCAGATCCTGGAACTGATGCTTGTACACCTCGATCATGCGGAGTCCCCTGTCATAATACTGATTCAGAATTGCCTTGATAGATGTGGATTTTCCTGTTCCCGCATCACCAAAGAGCAGACAGTTGTTTGCTTTCTTTCCACTGACAAATGCTTCTGTATTGTCAATCAGCTTCTTTTTGGCAATTTCATATCCCACCAGATCATCCAGATGTACATGGGCGATTTTAGTAATGGGTACAATCTCTGCACCCTCCTGTGTATGTTCAATACGGAATGCCTTATGAAGTCCAAGTTTTCCCACACCGAACTCTTTGTAGAACTGAGTCAGAATTTCCTTAAATTCTTCTGTTGATCCTGCTCCTGCAAGGGATTTACTCAGATCACAGATGCGGTCGCGGATTCTCTGATTGAAAACGCTTCCGTGTGCTCCGGAACCGGCATAGTCTTTCAGCATGGCAAGACAATCTGTTCCCAACGCTTTTTCCATATCTGTAAAATCATAATCAAATAATTCTTTAAAAATAACAAAATCGTGAAGAGCCACCTGATTAATACTTCCCTCAACCGCTCCAACGATCTCGCAGGAGGTGCTGTACGCATTTTCATCACTTGCCAGAAGAAATGTCAGATAATCCTGCCAGAGATTTCCCTCAAATCCATGGCTGACTGCCATTTCCAGTATCTCGTTGACACAGTCATAGAGAAGTCCTCTCATATCCTCTACATTGTAATATTCATTATCATAGTTTTCCATCAGGAAATTCATATCCGTCAATATCTGTCCCTGTTCCATATGACGGTAGATCATTAATTCATTGATTCTCATCTTCCAGCTGCCTCCTCTTTTGTTTTAAGAACCATTAGTAATTTCCAAGAATCTTCAAATTCTTAGCCTCTTCCCGGATTCCACGGACGGCATTCTTCACCGCTCCGTCTCCCATGTTTCCCTCAAAATCTACAAAGAACCGGTATTCCCAGGTTTTTCCCTCTATCGGGCGTGACTCAATCTTCGTCATATTCAGGTCATTATAAATGAAATGAGATAACATATGATAAAGGGAACCACTCTCATGTGCCAGTTCAAAACAGATACTGATTTTCCGGGCATCTTTCAGGAAGATTTTCTGATTCGTAACGATAATAAAACGGGTAGAATTATTATCATTATAATTAATCTTCTCTTTTATGATCTTTAATCCATATACCTCTGCCGCATGTTCACTGCAAATGGCAGCCTGAGTCACATCCATATCCTTCAGGATCTTCCTGGCAGCAACTGCAGTATTACTCTCTCCTATCCTCTGCCAGTCCGGATATTCATCCAGAAATCTGGAACTCTGCATCAGTGCCTGCGGGTGGGAATACACCCTTTTTATTGTATCAATGGACGCTCCTTCCACACCTGCAAGGGCATGCTCAATTGGAAGAACTACCTCTCCCACAATATAATTTTCAAATTCCACCAAAAGATCATAAACCTCTGTCACCACTCCGGCAGATGAATTCTCTATAGGGAGCACGGCAAAATCTGCAGAGCCCTCCTCAATGGCTTCCATAGCTTCCCGGAAAGTCTGTACATGAAAGCTGTTGATATCTGTTCCGAAATATTTATACATGGCCGCCTGGGAATATGCCCCTTCCGTTCCCTGAAATACAATACGCGAATTTTCCCAGTCCAACGCATCCACGCCAATGAAAGGCAGACGTCCCAGCGCACCCTTTTTCGTCAGCATCTGATACTGAAGCTTCCGACTCTGTGACATCAACTGTTCGAAAAGCTCTGTCAGCCCTTTCTTCAAAAACGGATCGGATGTACCTCCGATAACCTGATGCAGTTTTTCCCGCTCCCGTACCCGGTCAAATACTTTCTTTCCTGTCTCTATCTTATAATCTCCTACCTGTTCGCATACCTTCATGCGGTTCTCATAGAGCTCCACAATCTGACTGTCGATCTCATCCAGTTGTTTTCTAAGTTCTTCCAGTGTAGCCATAAAACTGATTCTCCTCACTTCTTTTTTCCCTAAAACAACATACAGTATAATACATTTTCTGAATAAAATCCAGTTCTCTTCGGCATACTGATGACATGAAACACAATTTTCTTGCCTGTGGAACTGCAGGATGGTGTATGGAGATAATTTATACGGCACTTTGCTCCTACCAGAAAAATAAGAATCCCAAACTTATGGGGAACACCTCCATCTGGATGTTCCCCATTTATGGAATGGCATGTTTTTTATCGCCTGTCTGTCGGATTCTGAAAGGAAAAAGCGCGGTAATCAGGGGAGGTGTATATACCTGCTGCATTTTTGCGGCAGAATTTTTTACCGGCTCCTTTCTTCGCAAAATGGATGCCTGTCCCTGGGATTACAGCGATGCTCCGCTGAATATCCGGGGACTGATCCGTCTCGATTATGCTCCCCTGTGGTTTGGTGCAGGCCTGTTATTTGAAAAAATTCTTTTCAGACATTGAAAAACTTCCGCATTTATTATATGATGTTACAGGAAACGTAAATTCATCATTTACGGAAGTTTTACATAAGATGTAAGAAAGGAGAAGCGCCATGAAAAAGCATAGATTATACTCAGTTACTTTTTCTATCCTTCACTTTCTTCCTGAACGATTATTTTATTTCATATTATTATTTTTATTTCCATATTATATAAACAACGTCGTTACTATCGCAGTTCCTTTTCAACGGTCACTGCGGTTTTCCATGTAACGACATTTTTTTGCCGTAAATGATTCCAATCAACATATAATTAAGGAGGTTTATATGAGACACTTAATGAGCCCATTGGATTTCTCCGTGGAAGAACTCGACAAATTACTGGATTTAGCAAATGATATTGAAGCCAACCCTGAGAAATATGCACACGCCTGCGTTGGCAAAAAGCTGGCAACTCTGTTCTATGAACCAAGTACCCGCACCCGCTTAAGTCACGAAGCGGCGATGATCAACCTGGGTGGAAGCGTTCTCGGCTTTTCTACTGCAGATTCCAGCTCTGCTACTAAAGGTGAGAGTGTTGCGGACACCATCCGTATGGTGAGCTGCTACGCCGACATCTGTGCGATGCGCCATCCGAAAGAAGGTTCTACTCTGGTTGCATGTGAGAACTCTTCCATCCCGGTCATCAATGCCGGTGACGGTGGACATCAGCATCCGACGCAGACACTGACCGACCTTCTGACTATCCGTTCTCTGAAGGGCCGTCTGAATAATATGACCATCGGACTTTGCGGTGACTTAAAATTCGGCCGTACTGTCCACTCACTGATTCATGCTCTTGTAAGATATCCAGGCATCCGGTTTATCCTGATCTCCCCTGAGGAGCTTCGTCTGCCAGGATATATGCGCCACGACGTACTTGACCGAAATAACATTCCTTATGAAGAGGTTGTCCGTCTTGAAGATGCGCTTCCGAAACTGGATCTGCTCTACATGACCCGTGTTCAGAAGGAACGTTTCTTCAACGAAGAGGATTACGTACGTATGAAAGATTTCTACATTCTGGATGCAAACAAAATGGAGCTTGCAGGACCGGATATGCTGGTTCTCCACCCGCTCCCGAGAGTAAATGAAATTGCCGTTGAAGTGGATAAGGATCCGAGAGCGGCTTATTTCAAACAGGTTCAATACGGAGTTTATGTACGAATGGCTCTGATTTTAACCCTGCTGGAAATTCAGGTATAAAGAAAGGGAGGAAGTCAAAATGGTAGAAAACACACTGACCGTAGGCAGCATATCAGAAGGTTTTGTTCTGGATCACATTCAGGCAGGCAAGAGTATGGATATCTACAAATATCTGAAACTCGATAAGCTGGACTGCTGCGTGGCAATCATTAAGAATGCAAAAAGCAAGAAACTTGGAAAGAAGGACATTATTAAAATTGAATGTCCGATTGATTTCATGGATCTTGATATTCTGGGCTTCATTGACCACAATATTACCGTTAACATCATTAAAGATCAGAAAATCGTTGACAAACAGGCGTTAAGATTACCTAAAAAGATTACGAATGTTATCAAATGTAAAAACCCAAGATGTATCACCTCCATCGAACAGGGGCTGGATCATGTATTTGTTCTGACTGATCCCGAGAAAGAAATCTATCGCTGCAAATACTGCGAAGAAAAATATCACGGACGTTAACCAAAACGGTCCACTGGACCTTTGGGCGTATGCATGGCAACAAAAACGAGGAAGAAATCCCGAAAACAGATTTCTTCCTCATTTTTATTTTCTTTAGATCACTTTTCTATGATGTAACAAGCACAACGATAAGCCGGGTTATGTCGTTGAGTAATCATCTATCTAGACCTGCTGTCACCAGCAGATTCAAGCGACCTACCTAAGACGTGACGGGCCGCCACATGGTCTTTATTCGGTCTTGCTTCGGATGGGGTTTACATCTGCCCTCTCTGTTACCAGAGAGGCGGTAGTCTCTTACACTGCCTTTCCACCCTTACCACCGGACGAGCCGGGGCGGTTTATTTCTGTTGCACTGGCCTTGGAGTCGCCTCCACCGGACGTTATCCGGCATCCTGCCCTGTGAAGCCCGGACTTTCCTCACCTGCTGCCTTTCGGCAATTGCAGCCGCGATTACTTGTCATACTTGTATTCCACGATTTTTGATTCTAACACATTTCCATCAAAATGTAAAGCTGTTCTACACCCCCTCATCAATGATCAGATCCGTACCGTCTGCCGCTCTGGTAGCAAGCGCATCACATCTCTCATTCTGAGGATGTCCATCATGCCCCTTTACCCAGATGAACTGTACCTGGTGGGGCTCCTTTGCTTTCAGAAGCCGTTTCCAGAGATCCACATTCTTCACCGGTTCGTTCTTGCCTCGCTTCCATCCCTTTTTGATCCAGCCCTCAATCCAGTGCTGGTTAAATGCATTCACAACATACTGGGAATCTGAATACAGTTCCACGCTGCATGGGCGGTTCAGCGCTTCCAGCCCTGCAATTACTGCCATCAGTTCCATTCTGTTATTGGTTGTCTTCACATACCCCTGGGAAATTTCCTTTGTATGAAGCTCTCCTTTTGTATCTACATATTCCAGTACCGTTCCATATCCTCCCGGTCCGTCCGGGTTGCCTCTGGCTGCACCATCCGTATATATCTTAACCTTCATTCTCCCTCTCCTGTTCTATGATTCTATCCGAAATATCTGTCCCTCTTTCTCAATCTGTATAATCTTATGGCGATAGGGCTTCGTCTTCGGTTCCTCCATCAGCTTCACATATAACCGTTTCTGCTCATTCTGCATGTGCATGGGAAATACCACCTCTGTATCCGTCTCCCGCATAAACCAGTCGATTCCCCAGTAATATGCATCATTAAGTCTTGGATCCACCGGAAAAAAAGCTGCGTCTATATGTTCTCCTTTTATCTTCTCGATTGCTCTCAGGAAATTCTTCTTCATAAACTGATTGTAGAGAGGGCCTTCTTCCTCCCAATGCCACCAGTTCAGGTCTCCCGCATGAAATATCTTTTTACCGTTTACAGAAAGAAAGAACGCTACGCCCTCATCTGTAGAGCGAAGCGTCTTTATATGAATGTCGTCCACGTCCATCATCTGATCCGAACCTATCTTTTTCACATGATCAGCAGGCCCGTCCGCCTCAATATCATCCGACAAAATATAAGTAATCTCCGGATAATCCGAAACCCAGGAAAAAATCTCCTCTGTAAAATGGTCAAAATGATTATGACTGGCAAATACATATACCTTCCTGGCTTTTTTTAATTCAGGAAGCTTTCCCTTGTAGTAATCGAAGATAAAGGCCACATCCTGATATTCCACAGCAAATCCGCTGTGTCCTATGTATGTAATCTTCATCTGTCCTGTTCCTTTCAGCCCGCTTACTCCTTAATCAATCCTGCTGCATGTGTGATCTCCGGAAGCAGATATTCCAGGCACTGTTTTACTGCATTGGCTTTGCCCGGCAGATTTACAATCAGAACCTCTCCACGAATACCTGCTGCACAGCGGTTCAGCATGGCACGCTTGCTGATTTGCATCATATAGGCTCTCATAGCCTCCGGAATTCCAACCACAGGTCTATCCACAATCTCCAGGGTTGCCTCCGGCATACACTCTCCGACCTTACAGCCAGCTCCTCCCGTTGTCAGAATCAGATCGGTAAGTTTTCCATCTGCCATTCTCTGCATAACAGTAGAAAGAACCGTCTTGTCACAGGGAAGTGCCTTCATAAAAACAATCTGATGTCCGGCTTCTTCCATGATCTGCTGAATTACCTTTCCACTCTTATCCTCTTCGTTGCCTCTATAAATCTCTGTATTCGCTGTAATAATTGCAACTCTCATTGTATCCCTCCATTATGTTACGCTTTCGTATCTCCTGCTTCCTCAATTCAAGAGGAAAATATCATTTTCCTTAGCGTAATAGACTACTCCTAGTTTAACGCTTTTTGGCCGGAATTGCAACGCCTAACATAACGCATCCTCACATTTCCTGTTTCATTTCCCGAAATACTGCCAGCATAAGCCTTCGGAATTCCTCTGATTTACGACTTCCCATCTTTTTCACTTCCTCATGGCTCAAAGGTGTCTTCTGAATCCCTGCTGCCATATTTACCACACAGGATATTCCACAAATCTTCATTCCCATATGATTGGCCGCAACTGCCTCACATGCCGTACTCATACCTACTGCATCGGCACCGAGCGCACCTGCCATTCGGATCTCAGCCGGAGTTTCATAACCCGGACCGGTAAATTGTATATAAACACCCTCTCTCAAAGGAATCTGCTCTGAATCAGCCGCCCGCCGGATCAGTTCCTGCAGCTCCTCATCATAGATATGGCTCATATCCGGGAAACGGGTTCCCAGTTCTTCTATATTAGCCCCAATCAGGGGTGATGGCACCAAAGAGGATATCTGGTCGGTAATGAGCATCAGATCCCCCGGATCAAAAGCCAGGTTGATTCCTCCTGAAGCATTGGTAAGAATCAGCGTCTCCGCTCCCAGCATCTTCATGAGACGAATGGGGAGTACCACTTCCTCCATAGAATATCCCTCATAATAATGAACCCTTCCTTTCATCATCACTACCGGAACTTCTTCCACATATGCAAATACGAATTTCCCCTCATGGCCTGACACCGTAGAAACCGGAAAATCCGGAATCTCTGAATAAGGAATCTCTGATTCTACCGTCACATAATCCGCAAAATTACCAAGCCCCGACCCCAGAACAAAAGCCACTTTCGGGACAAAATCCGTCCTTGTTCTGCAATATTCATAACTCCTTACCAATCGCTCATATGCTGCTCCCATATCCGAACCTCCTAATATTATATCTCTTTGCTCAGGTCACATCTATAAATTCCCTTTATGAAAACCAACTAAATAAATCTGCCAAGATTTGACTTATAAAATCTCACTATTGCTCGTTTACGGTCATAAAATCCATAATTTTCCCTCTCATAAAGCAAAGATCACCACTGGATCCTGTGATCTAGTGATGCCCTAATTAACATGTTGCAGCTGGCTACCATTTAACAGGTCTTCTTGCTTTCCTTCACGGTGTTTCCACCGATCTACCACGATACATTAATTATAGTCTCGTCTCGGAGCAATATCAATAAATTCAAAGATAATTTGTACCGTTTGATCTGCTATTTAATTAAATAAGTAGCGACCCATCTTTTGGCACTTGCCAAAGTCTTTCATTGTACCAGTTCAACGCTTCCACACGTCGGGGAATCTTCTCTATTTTAACAAAAAGCGAGGGAGACTCGCTCAATAACTGACTAATCAGTTATTTTGCGACACTCCCTATATTTTAAAATAAATCACTATGCGTTCCAGTTCTTGTTAGATATAAATACAAGTTTCCATCATCAATTTCATATATCAATAACCAGTCTGGTGTAATATGACATTCCCGTTTTCCTAAGTAGTCTCCAGTTAAAAAATGATCTCTGTTTTTCTCTGGAAGGCTTTCACCAGAAGCCAGCTTTTTAATTACTTCTTTGATTAAAGATAAATCATAACCTCGTTTTTGAAGTCTCTTTAAATCTTTTCGAAACTTGTTTGTTGGTTTGATTTCGTATTTCAAGATAATAAATCCTCCATCATTTCGTCAACATCTGTATATGATTTCCCAATAACTGGATTTCTCTTCATTTCCTCAACTTCTCTGAACGCTTCTAAAGTTTCTGAATTAGGAATATCTCTTGAAACACTAAATGGTATGCCTTGCTCTCTAATGGCTTGCTTTGCGGCCATTGTAAAAAAAGTTGTCATATCTAATCCAAGATCATTCATTAACTCTTGTAATTGTGATTTTATTGCTTCATCAATTCTCATGGTAATATTTGTATTTGCCACTTTTATCACACCTTTCTTTTATTACATTATACTTCTCATGAAGAACAGTGTCAATACATTGTTATTGCATTGTTAAAATATGTTCTCCTTAATTGTGTTTTATTGTGTTTTATTTTTAGCCTTTTTCTTTCATTCTAACCAATCCCAATATTGGAATTTTGATTGAAAGAATCAGGTCAGAAATGTTTTCCATTCCGGAAATAAAATCCATTCACAAATCCTTTCCACTTCAGCAGAAATCCTTTTTCATTCCAAGAACCATCCCTTGTACGATGGTCATGGACAAAAATGTTAGTCAGATCACCGGCTTCGTCATCCTTCAATATCACATATGGGCCATTACTGAATACATAAGTAAATTCTGTGCCGCTGCTCCAAATAGTAGCGAAAGCGCTGTCACCGATCTTTTCGATATAATACTGTGCAAGTACTCCGGTAGAAAAGCCGCCCAGGGCAGTTGCTTCATCTGCGTATATTCCGTAATATGTCTGCGAACGGTCTTTGATTGCATTCTCTACTTCAGCTGCATACATACTACAGTTTTTATTAAATAATATTTTCCCATGGCATTGATTCATTAATGCGGTATACGCCTGCTACAATGCATTTGACAACAGTGAAATTACTTTCAACCTATAAAAAAGGAAGCCGCCTAATAGACCACTTCCTATCTGTCTTAACTCCGTGACGTTAAACTCACCACTTAAACCAAATCATCTTCTATCGGCGTATAATTTGCACAATGAACCAGATCTTTTTCGCCTAGAAGATTGTATGTATCTCGTACGGACTAATGATCCTTGATATTGTTACAGCATCCAATGTACATCCATAACATTTTTCACCGTTTTTTCTTTTATATTTCCTTAACGGAATCTTGGAGCGGTGCGCACAATTCAGCATACTTGCAACTACTGCCATGGCTGTTCTTCCGTTTCAAAACTTTACTTACAGTATAACTTCTGAAAACACATATTTCGATTCTGAACTATTCTATAATGCTTTGTGATACAGCATAATGACATCCTTTAAGGTTGTCTGACGCGGATTTGCTGCAATATTACCGCTCTTCATGGCATCCTCAGCCATCTGTGGAATCTTATCTTCTGTCACACCAACCTCTGACAGAGTCTTCGGAATTCCAAGATCCGCATTCAGCTTTTTAATCTCATCGACCAGCATCTGCGGCTTAAAATCTACTGCCGGCTCCTTCTTCTCACGGATGTAATTATAGATTTTCTCATAACGTCCGTGATCTGCCAGTGCATTGTACTCTACAATTACCGGAAGCAGAATGGAATTGGCAACTCCATGCGGAACGCCGAAGAAGGCGCTTACCGGATGGGACATGGCATGTACGTTGCCAAGTCTTGCCCATGCAAATGCAATTCCTGCAAACATACTTCCCGACATCATGGCACAGGCTGCCTCTTCGTCTTTACGGTTTGCCACAAAACGACGGATATTTCCTCCAATCAATTCCATTGCCTTTTCTGCCATGGCATCAGAAAATGGAGAGGCTCCCAGGGATGTATATGCCTCCCATGCGTGGATCAGCGCATCGATTCCGCAGGAAGCTGCCACTGACGGCGGTACGGACATGATCATTTCCGGATCCAGAAGAGCATACTTCGGCAGAAGCTCATAGCTGAATACTGTTAATTTATAATTTCTTGATGTATCGGTAATTACGGAAAAAGCTGTCACTTCGCTTCCTGTTCCGGCCGTAGTCGGAATGGCGATGATCGGTTCAATCGGTCCAGGCACCAGATGTGCTCCCTCATACTCTGTAATTGAACCTCCATAACGGGCCAGTACACCCACTGCTTTCGCCACGTCCATAGGGCTTCCTCCTCCCAGTGCCACAATACTGGTGGCTCCGGACTCCTTATACATTTTAGTAGCAGCATCTACCATATCTACCGTAGGATTCGGCAAAATATCAAGAAATGTACAGGTTTCAATTCCATCTGCCTCTACAATATCCACAACCTTTTTTACAACTCCCAGCTTCTCAAGACCCCGGTCAGATACGATCATCATCTTCTTAGAGCCGCTCTTTTCCAGTAATTCCGGAAGCTTTTTCAGAGAACCCACTCCAAAAACAATATCCTGAGGTACTTTAAATGTAAAATCATTCATTTCAATCTCTCCTTTTCTGCCGCGGAAAACAGTAACAGTAAAAAAAGATGCTGCAAAACTGCATGTCTTCCGGCACACAGCTCCCGCAACATCTTTGTCCGCGAATATTTTTAATCCTTTCCTAATTATATCCACATGTCATGCTGATTTCAAGCCTATCTATGTTAATTTTCTAACATATTTTCAAATTATAATGCATACCAGTCCTCCGTTGGAGTCGTTCACAATCTTCTGCATGGTGTCCTGCAGTTTTACCTGGCTCTCTTCGTTGATAACAGCCATCTTGTTTTTCATTCCGTCCATGACCAGCTCCTCGATAGACTTACCGAAAATACTGGTTCCCCAGATTCCTCCTTCTTTTTCTCCTGTCTCTTTAATATACTGGATCAGGTCTTTGGCCTGCTGTTCACTTCCTACGATAGGAGCAATCTCTGTCTCAATGTTTGCCCGTATCAGGTGAATGGAAGGTGCCTTGGAATGGATCTTCACGCCGAATTTATTGCCCTGTTTGATGACCTCCGGCTCATCTAAAGTGATCTCATCCCTTCGCGGACTTACCACGCCGTACCCTTTCATTTTCACAGAAGTAAAGGCATCCCGAATTCCCTCATACTCTTTTTGAAGCTCTGCCATTTTCTTCATCTGGGCAATCAGTTCATACTGCCCCTCAATCCTGGTTCCGGTAAGGTCACTTAGCATCTCATAATAATAAGATTCTGCAACCTGAATCCGGATTTTGACACATCCTGTATCCATCTCAATTTTTTCTACCCGCATATCTTCGATATACATACTGTCCGGCTTCTCTATACCCCTGGATGCATCCCGGATCTCCGTCATCTTCTCCATGACCTGCCTGATATGTACGAGAAGATCCGATTTGATTTTGTGGTCCCTCGGAAGCATTTCAACCCACTTTGGAATAAAGAACTGCACCTCTGAAACCGGGAATTCAAACAAAACCGCTTCCATAATCCGGTGAATATCCTCTTCTTTTAGCTGCTCACAGTTTGCGGCAATCGCCTGAACCTGATAAGCATTTCCCAGTTCCTCCACAACTGTTTTGGCTTCCTCACTATAAGGCTTCTTAGAGTTCACAATCACCACAAAAGGTTTCCCGATGCTTTGCAGCTCGCGGATCGTCTTTTCTTCTGCTTCCCTGTAATTTTCTCTTGGAATTTCTCCGATACTTCCATCCGTAGTTACCACAATCCCTATCGTGGAATGTTCATGTATTACCTTCCTCGTCCCGATTGCAGCCGCTTTGGTAAATGGAATCTCATAATCAAACCAGGGCGTCTTCACCTGCCGTTCCTGATTATTCTCCACATGTCCGGAAGCTCCGTCCACCATATACCCCACACAGTCTATCAGCCGGACTTTTACCGACACGTCATCGGAAATCTGGATTTCAGCAGCTTCCTTGGGTACAAATTTAGGTTCCGTAGTCATAATGGTCTTCCCGGATGCCGACTGGGGAAGCTCATCCCTCGTTCTTGCCGATACATGTTCATCCGTCATATGCGGCAGAACCAGCACATCCATAAACCGTTTGATAAAAGTGGACTTCCCGGTACGTACCGGTCCTACCACTCCTATGTAAATCTCTCCATTTGTCCTTGCCTGTATATCCTTATACAAATGATACCGCTCCATATACCATGCCCCTTCCCAATATGCTGTTAGAGTATATGCTGCGATGTCCCATTTTAGACCTGTGAAAAGAGCAGCTCCTCCATTTTACTGGAAAAGCTGCTCTTTTTCTCATCTCTTATTCATCCCATGGTTTTGCAGTATGCTCTGCCTTGCCCTCACGCATCATCAGCTCTTTAACAGCTTCTGAAGCACTCTTTCCTTCAAAAAGCACTGCATTCACCTGTTCAATAATCGGAAGGTCTACCCCATATTTCTTACCCAGCTTCACTGCCGCCTTTGTAGAATACACTCCTTCCACTACCATCTTTACCTCGTCCATGGCCTCCTGCATGGACATTCCCTGTCCAATCAGATAACCGGCCTTTCGGTTCCGGCTATGTACACTGGCACAGGTAACAATCAGGTCTCCGATTCCCGTAAGACCGGTAAAACTCTCGATTGCTCCTCCCATTTTGACTCCAAGCCTTGCAATCTCCTGGATTCCTCTGGTAATCAGAGCTGCCTTAGTATTATCCCCATATCCAAGACCGTCTGCAATACCTGCCGCAAGTGCAATAACATTCTTCAGAGAACCGCCCAGCTCCATTCCCAGAATATCCGGACTGGTATACACACGGAACACCTCATTCATAAACATCTCCTGCAGATAATCTGCAGTTTCTTTGGTCTTCGCACCAACAACTACAATCGTCGGAAGCTCTCGTCCTACTTCCTCTGCATGGCTCGGTCCGGAAAGTACGGCCACATCTGCCTGCGGAATCTCTTCCTCAATCTGCTGTGACAGCGTCATCAGTGTACTCTCCTCAATTCCCTTGGCCACATCCACCAGAATCTGACCTTCCTTCACATACGGCTTCATCTTTCTTGCCGTACCGCGGGTAAATGGAGACGGTACTGCCATAACTACAAAATCCTTTCCCACAATAGCCTTCTCCATATCAGAGGTAAATACCATGTCCTCCGGAAGCTTCACCCCCGGAAGCTTGGACTTATGCTCCCTTTCTTTTGAAAGCATCTGCACCTCTTCCTCACTGATTGACCAAACTGTCACCTCATGGCCATTCTTATGAAGCAGAAGCGCCAGTGCAGTTCCCCAGCTTCCTGCTCCCATAATACCTGCTTTTGCCATTCATACATCCTCCTCTCAAATGCTCTTATTTTTTTGCGACACTTAATTTATTCTCTGTCCCTGACAGCAGTCGCTTTATATTTTCTTTATGCTTATAAAATGCCGATACCACCAGCACTCCTGCAAGCGCATAAATCTCATAACATTGTCCCTGACTTACCCCAAAGCCTCCCATCTGACCAAAGATCACAATCTCAGCCAGGTAAACCAGAACCACGATAAGGGAGCCCAGAGATACATATCTGGTTAACGCAACAACGCCTACAAACACAACAAGACAAATCAGCACCATCCAGATATTTACCGTACTGGCAATCAGTCCTGCCGTAGCGGCAATTCCCTTTCCGCCTTTAAATTTCATATAAAACGGATAGTTATGTCCCAGCACTGCACCAATACCCGCATACATGGCGAGAACCGGTATCATCTCCGGATGAGATTTTCCAAAGATGAGATGAACGGTCACAACCGCGAAAATGCACTTGAACGCATCCCCCAGGAATGTTATAAGCCCTGCTTTCCACCCCAAAGTACGCAGAGCATTGGTTGTCCCTGCATTTCCGCTTCCATATTTACGGATATCAATATTCTGGGTCTTGCCATACAGATATCCCGTCTGAAAAAGCCCAAATGCATATCCGATGATCACACATATCAATCGTTCCATTCTATTTCTCCTTTTCTTTACGCTCACGAATAAAGAACTTCAGCGAAGTTCCCCGGAAACCAAATGCCTCCCGGATCTTATTTTCCAGATATCTGGTATAGGAAAAATGCATGAGTTCCTTATCATTTACAAAAATAACAAATGTAGGTGGTTTTACCGATACCTGGGTAATATAATAGAGCTTCAGTCTCTTACCCTTATCTGAAGGCGGCTGCTGCATAGCCACTGCCTCCATCATAATTTCATTCAATACACCGGTTGCCACACGCAGGGTCTGATTCTCAATGACCATATCTATCATATCGAACAGTTTCGGAAGCCTCTGTCCCGTTAGAGCGGACACATACATGATCTCCGCATACGGCATGAAAGAAAGAACCTGACGCACTCTTCCTTCATACTCGCGCATGGTTCTGTCATTTTTCTCAATGGCATCCCATTTATTAACAACAATAATCACACCCTTGCCTCTCTCATGGGCAATTCCTGCAATCTTTGCATCCTGCTCCGTAACACCTTCCGCAGCATCAATTACTACCAGAACCACATCTGCGCGCTCCACCGCCGTCACAGTTCGAATAATACTGTAACGTTCAATCTCTTCCTTGATCTTGTTCTTCCGGCGAAGTCCTGCCGTATCAATAAACACGTATTCTTTTCCGTTATGCACGATTTCCGTGTCAATCGCATCCCTGGTCGTGCCAGCGATATCCGATACAATGACTCTCTGCTCACCCAGAAGCTTATTTACAATGGAGGACTTCCCTACGTTCGGCTTTCCTACGATTGCAATTCTCGGACGCTCATCCTCCTCTTCCTCTCCTTCATGCTCCGGGAAGAGTGCGGTAACCGCATCCAGCATGTCTCCCAGTCCCAGGCGTGATGCAGCAGAAATCGGAATCGGATCCCCGATTCCCAGATTGTAGAATTCATACACATCCGGCATGAACTTATCAAAATTATCCACCTTATTCACTACCAGGATCACCGGCTTTCCGGAACGGCGAAGCATATCTGCCACCTTGGAATCAGAATCAACAAGCCCCTGACGCACATCCGTGATAAATATGATCACATCTGCCGTATCAATGGCAATCTGTGCCTGCTCTCTCATCTGAGACAAAATAATATCCTTGCTCTCCGGCTCAATTCCTCCGGTATCAATCAGAGTAAAATCCTTATCCAGCCAGTTAACCTCCGCATAAATCCGGTCTCTGGTCACTCCCGGTGTATCTTTAACGATGGAAATCATCTCTCCCGCAAGTACATTGAACAGGGTTGACTTTCCTACATTTGGCCTTCCAACAATGGCCACCACTGGTTTACTCATGATAAACCTCCTCTATCTGTATTTCTATCTGTTTCTCTATTTTTTTGACAAGATTTATTCGATTCCTCTTCTGCTCTATGCTCCAAGCACCGCATCAATAAAATCTTGTCCGCTTGATTTTACAATATCTGCCTCTACTTGTAAAGTATCTTTCAGTTCAGACAGAGTCATGTCATCCAGAAATACCTCTTCCTGACTTCGGAACATATTACATGGAAGTAATAGTCGTTCTCCCAGATCCTGTCCCTTTAACTGTTTTACCAGATCCTGTCCGGTAATCAGACCGGATACTGTGATCTTCTCACCAAAAAACTCATTTTTGATCGGCCAGACTTTGATATCGGTATTCGGATATTTCTCCTTAAGCCGGTCTGCAAATTTCTGAATATAAGGAGCTGCAAGAAGTCCTGTAGCCACCGATACACTTCTCGCCATATTATCTCCCTGCAGGAGAGCATACGCTTCCTCAAATTCATTTTCCAGAAGCCGCAGCATTCCCACACCATTTTCCAGCTGCAGGTATCCGTCATAACGCTCCTCCTCCGGAACCTCTTCTTCTGCCAGAATATACCATTCATCTCCGGCATGAATAAAATGAAGCCCCCATTTTTCATAAAGCTTTTTCTGCCAGCGGTGAATAATGTCCAGCACTTGTCTGGCATCCTCCCTGGTAAATGATTCAAGAGGCTCCAGACCTTCCCTGTATTTCGTAAGTCCAACCGGAACTACAGAAACACTCTGGAGATAAGGAAGATACTCTGCCATATCTCTGATACTGCGCTCCAGTTCTTCTCCGTCGTTAATTCCCTTGCAGAGAACGATCTGACCATTCATCTGTATCCTTCCCTCATAGAGAGTCTTCACTTTCCTAAGTGCATCCCCCGCAAAGCGGTTGTGAAGCATGCGGCAGCGAAGTTCCGGATTGGTCGTATGAAATGAAATATTAATTGGCTCCAGATGATAACGGACAATCCTTTCAATATCATGGTCACTCATATTTGTTAAGGTTATATAATTCCCCTGTAAAAAGGAAAGTCTTGAGTCATCATCTTTAAAATAGAGTGTATCCCGCATTCCTTTCGGCATCTGATCAATAAAACAGAACATGCACTTATTGCGGCAGCTTCTGTATTCATCCATCAATCCCTGCTCAAATACGATTCCCAGGTCCTCTTCATAATCCTTCTCAATCTCCAGCTCCCACTGTTCTCCATCCGGCTTTTCCACCAGAAGCACGAGTTCTTCATCATTTACATAGTAGTGATAGTCAAAGACATCCTCAATCTCATTATCATTAATGGCAAGCAGCCTGTCACCCGGCTCAAGTCCCAGCTCATCTGCAATACTTCCCGCCTCAATTTCTTTTATTCGATGTTCATGTTTCATGTATATACTCCTATCTGTCGATATTCGTCTTTTTTATCTAAAGAACATTCTTACCTGTCCTTCCCGTATAGTATAACATATTCCTTTCATTTTAGTTGACCTTTTTGTATAGAAAGTGATATAAATAATATAGACTATAAGGATAAAAATAAACTTTAGGAGATACTTATGCCAAACATTAAATTACTGGAGAGGGATCTTCCCGTTGCTCCGCTGAAAATTGCCGCATTGGAAGGATGCAAGGATTTAGGAAAAAAAGTAAATGATTATATTGTAGGATTTCGTAAAGATGTGACCAAAGAGTCCATTGATTCCCCACTCTTCTGTTCTTATCAGCTTGATAATTACCTGATTGACTGCCCCTGCCCCCGCTTTGGAAGCGGTGAGGCAAAAGGTATGATTGGTGAGTCAATCCGCGGAAAAGATTTATTTATAATGGTAGATGTATGCAATTACAGTCTGACTTATTCTGTAAACGGTCACATCAACCATATGTCACCGGATGATCATTACCAGGATCTGAAGCGTATTATTTCTGCCGCAAACGGAAAGGCACATCGCATTAATGTCATGATGCCATTTCTCTATGAAGGCCGTCAGCACAAACGTACCAAACGCGAATCTCTTGACTGTGCACTTGCACTGGAAGAGCTTGTCGATATGGGCGTAGACAACATTCTCACCTTTGATGCCCATGATCCGCGGGTGCAGAATGCCATTCCACTTCTTGGTTTTGATAATTTTAATCCGGCTTATCAGTTCATAAAAGCACTCTTCAAGGCAGAGCCGGATCTGATCGTAGACAAGGATCATCTCATGATCATCAGCCCCGACGAGGGCGCTATGCACCGCGCTGTTTATTTTTCCAATGTTCTTGGAGTGGACATGGGTATGTTCTATAAACGCCGTGATTATTCTACTGTTATAGACGGACGCAATCCGATCGTCGCTCACGAATTTCTGGGGACAGATCTTACCGGTAAAGATGTCATCATCATGGACGACATGATTTCTTCCGGTGACAGTATGCTGGACGTTGCACGACAGGTCAAAGAACGCGGAGCAGGACGGGTATTCGTCTGTACCACCTTTGGCCTCTTCACCAATGGATTTGAGGCTTTTGATGATTACTATGAAAAAGGATATATCAACCGTGTTATTACCACCAATCTAACCTATCTTCCGCCGGAAGCCATGGAAAAGCCATACTTCCAGGTAGCAGATATGAGTAAATTCATCGCATTAATTATTGATTCTCTGAATCATGACCTGACCATCAGTGCAGTATTGAATCCAACGGATAAAATTCATGCACTTCTGGCAAAGCATCGGAAATAATGTTTTATTCCAATAAAAACCCCTCCCGGGTTCGGGAGGGGTTTTCTGTATCACTTTTATTTATTGAAATCGGTATAAGCCACACCATTTTCCATGGTAATTCCTCTTGCCTCAGCCATCTCACTGACCGTCACAAGCTGATAACCATTTTCAATCAACTTCGGAATCAGCTGTATTGCAGCATCAACAGATGCACTGTGGATGTCATGCATCAGTATAATATCCCCATCATCTGCTGTGTTAAGTACACAGTCAATCGTCGCCTGTGTATCTCTGGTCTTCCAGTCAAGCGTATCGATATTCCAGAGGATCATCGGCATTCCAACGCTTGCTTTCACTGTATCATTGATATCACCATAAGGCGGACGAAGCACGGTTGATCTCTTTCCGCAAGCCGCCTCTATCAGACTGTCGGTATCTCCGAGCTGCTTCTGGATACCCGCCGGATCCAATGTACTGAGCTGAGGATGATCATAGGAATGATTTCCCAGTTCACAGCCAATCTCTTCCATCTTTTTCACAATCTCCTCATTACCCGGAATATTAATTCCCTGCATGAAGAATGTTGCATGAGCATCATACTGTTCCAGTACGGCAAGAAGCTCAGCCGTTCGTTCGCCCGGGCCATCATCAAAGGTCAGGGCCATCATCGGAAGATCCGGATTTACAACACTTTCCTTGGATACCAGTTTTCCATCCTCGTCAAACACACATTTATAGAAGCCGGCCTTCTTCTCACCAGTCACTTTAACACCATTTTCATCAAAATAATATGTAGCGCCCTTATAATCTACGAAATCAGAGGTCACATATGAACCGTCCCATCGTTTGAACTTATCACCGTCCCATTCACCGGTCTTATTCTTTACTTCCAGTTCTCCTCCGGTCAGCTGTATGGTCACACGGTCATTCCACTGATCCGCAATCTTTTTCTTAAGCTCATCTGACAATTTTAATTCAATAGGATATGTTCCTTCTGTTACTCCGTCGCTGTCACAGCTGATTGTATATCCCTCTCCGGAATTCAGTTCTCCAATCAGGTCCGACACCCTGTATTCCGGTTTTCGTGAAAGCCGCATATCTTCTTTTCCTTCTTCACAATCTACTGTTACACTCAGCTCCGGAACAGCTTCTTCCTGAATCATGGAAAGGTTATCTGCTTTCAGATTAATCTCCACGTGGCGGCTTTTACCAATAGCAGATACCGTAATAACAGAAAGGATCAAAACAACAAACATTGCTGCCATACCCACCATGATCCGCAACTTTCTGACTCTCTTCGCACGGGCCAGAGACTTTCTGGAACGCCTTCCTCCATGTGATGTCCTTGTCCCGTCTTTTCTAACGCCACTTCTGGTCGAACCGGAAGGACGGGACTGGCTTTTTCTCTCTACAGTTCTTTTTTCTTCCATCTTTCGCAAAACTCCCTATATCTATTCCCTAATCAAACAGTCACTATATATTTAGTTTAGAATAACACAAATGTTCTCCTAATTCAATATAACATAGAAAGTGTAACAGTAGTGTAAATCTTTTGTAACAAAAACTGCGAATATTCGACTTTTTTCGAATATCCGCAGTTTTTATCTTCCTATTCATCTATTCAGGAAAACTGTTTAGTTCAGAACTCTTACCCTGAGAACTCCTTCAATCGCCCTCAGATCTTCCGCTACTGTATCCGGAATATCTGAATCGATGTCAATCATCGTGTATGCGAACTCTCCCTTACTTTTATTAGCCATGTCCGCAATATTCATATTATCCTTTGCAAGAACCTTCGTAAACTGACCAATCATGTTCGGGATATTGTGATGAAGAAGAACGATCCTCTTATTCTCACCCGGCTTACCCATATCGCAATTCGGATAATTAACGGAATTTTTAATATTACCATATTCCAGATAATCCATCATTTCCCGAACCGCCATCTTTGCACAGTTATCTTCTGATTCAGCTGTAGAAGCTCCAAGATGCGGAATTACAATCGCCCCCTTTACACCGGCAATTTCCGGAGTCGGGAAGTCTGTCACATAGTGTTTTACCTTTCCGGACACAAGTGCATCCACCATAGCCTCTTCGTCTACCAGCACATTTCTTGAGAAATTCAGGACAACTACTCCATCCTTCATCAGACCGATGGCATCTCCGTCGATCATTCCCTTTGTACTATCCATAGCCGGTACATGAACTGTGATATAATCACATTCCTTATAAATTTCATCTACTGTTTTCGCATGATAGATATTTCTTGACAGCTTCCATGCAGATTCAACAGATACATACGGATCATAGCCATATACTTCCATTCCAAGATGAACTGCTGCATTTGCAACCAGTACACCGATAGCTCCAAGGCCGATAACACCAAGCTTCTTGCCTTCCAGTTCGCATCCTGCAAAGGCCTTTTTTGCTTTTTCTGCATCTTTTGCAATGTTGCCGTCTTCCTCATTTTCCTGTACCCAGTTAATACCACCGATAATATCACGGGATGCAAGCAGCATTCCCGCAATCACCAGTTCTTTCACACCATTTGCGTTAGCTCCCGGTGTATTAAATACAACGATTCCCTGCTCAGCACATTTGTCCAGCGGAATATTGTTTACTCCCGCACCTGCTCTGGCAATGGCCTTCAGGTTCGGTCCAAATTCCATATCATGCATCACGGCACTTCTCACCAGAATCGCATCTGCAGCTTCTGAGTCACTTACCGGCACATAATCTTCAGTCATTCTTGAAAGTCCTACTTCCGCAATCGGGTTTAAGCAATGATATTTATACATGATTACATATTCTCCTCTTCAAACTTCTTCATAAATGCTACAAGTGCCTCTACGCCTTCATATGGCATTGCATTGTAAATACTTGCACGCATACCGCCCACTGTACGGTGTCCCTTCAGGTTCTCGAATCCTGCCGCTTTGGACTCTTTAATGAATTTGGCATCCAGATCCGGATCTCCCGTTACAAAAGGAACATTCATCAGAGAACGGTCTTTGGGCTCTACTGTTCCGTGGAACATTTTGCTCTGATCCAGAAAATCATACAGAAGCTTTGCTTTTTTCTCATTGCGTTCCTTCATTACTTCCAGACCACCCTGCTTTTTCAGCCATTTAAATACTTTACCGCAAATATAGATACCATAGCACGGCGGTGTATTATAAAGAGATTTTGCATCTGCATGGGTCTTATACTGCAGCATGGTCGGTGTTCCCGGAAGTACATCTTCACGGATCAGGTCTTCTCTGATGATAACGATAACAACACCTGCAGGACCCACATTCTTCTGAACACCACCGTAGATCACGCCATACTTTGTAACATCCACCGGTTCGGAGAGGAAACAGGAGGATACATCTGCAACCAGAGTCTTGCCCTTGGTATTTGGCAGCTCTTTATATTTTGTACCGTAAATGGTATTATTTTCACAGATGTATACATAATCTGCATCTTCGGAAATCGGAAGATCCGAACAGTCCGGAATATAGGAAAATGTCTTATCCTCGGAAGATGCAATCTTATTTGCCTTTCCGTATTTCTGTGCTTCCTGATATGCCTTCTTTGCCCACTGTCCGGTAACGATAAAATCTGCAACCCCGTTTTTCATCAGATTCATAGGAATCATCGCAAACTGCTGGGATGCGCCGCCCTGCAGGAATAATACCTTGTAATTATCCGGAATATTCATAAGATCACGAATATCTGCTTCTGCGGCTTCAATAATTTCCTCAAATGCCTTCGAGCGGTGACTCATTTCCATTACGGACATTCCAGTTCCGTTGTAATCCAGCATCTCTGCCGCTGCCTCTTTAAGAACTTCCTCCGGTAAAACTGCCGGTCCAGCTGAAAAATTGTACACTCTGCTCATTTTAATTCCTCCATGTCTTTTTATTATTGTACTGTCTTTTCTTTCATATCTTTTTCGTCAAACGCTTCGCTGATAGCAGCTCCCGGAGCTACCATCGGCCATACTTTATCATCAGAATCAATCTGACAATCAATTACAACCGGTTTGCCAAGTTCCAGTGCCTGTTTCAGTGCTTCCGTGAACTCTTCTTTTGTTGCAGCACGAAGCCCGGTTGCTCCCATCGCCTCTGCAAGCTTCACAAAATCCACCGCGTCATTCAATACGGTTGCGGAATAACGCTGGCCATAGAACAGGTTCTGCCACTGGCGGACCATTCCCAGAACATGGTTATTGATCACCACCTGGATAATCGGAATATTGTGACGCACTGCTGTGGCAATCTCATTCATATTCATACGGAAACATCCGTCTCCTGCCACATTAATAACGGTTTTATCCGGCATACCTGTCTTTGCTCCAAGGGCTGCTCCAAGACCATAGCCCATGGTTCCAAGACCACCGGAAGTTAAGAATGTTCTCGGTTTCGTATATTTGTAATACTGAGCTGCCCACATCTGATGCTGGCCTACCTCTGTAACAATGACAGCGTCTCCATTCGTCTGACGGTAAATTTCCTCCACCACAAATGGTCCTGTCAGCCCTTCCGGATTGTAGGAAAGCGGGAATCTGCTTCTATATTCCCTGATCTTTTCTTTCCACTCCGGATGACTCTGCTGTTCCAGCCTTTCATTCAGCTTTCTGAGAACAACTTTCAGATCTCCGATCACACCTTCTGTGATCAGAACATTTTTATTCATCTCTGCCACATCGACATCTAACTGTAATATCTTGGCACGGCTTGCAAATTTCTTCGCATTTCCCGTAACACGGTCACTGAATCTGGCTCCTGCCACGATCAGAAGGTCACACTCACTTACTCCATAATTGGAAGCCTTTGTTCCGTGCATACCAAGCATTCCGGTGTACAGTTCATCCGTTCCCGGGAATGCTCCCTTACCCATCAGAGAATCCGTTACCGGTGCATCTACCTTTTTCGCAAACTCATATAATTCTTCACTTGCTCCTGCAAGAACTGCACCGCCGCCCACGAAAATGTAAGGCTTCTTGGATTTCTGGATCATCTTTACTGCATGCTCCAGATCTTCCTCACAGATATCCTCAGAAGGGAGTACCGGCTCAATCGTAACCGGTCTATACTCTGTCTTATTTGCCGTAACATCCTTTGGAATATCAATCAGGACCGGTCCCGGTCTTCCTTTCTTCGCAATCACAAATGCTTTGCGAATCGTATCTGCCAGATCCTTCACGTCTTTTACAATATAATTATGTTTCGTAATCGGCATGGTAATTCCGGCAATGTCGATCTCCTGGAAACTGTCTTTGCCAAGAAGAGACACTCCTACGTTACAGGTGATTGCAACCACCGGGATAGAATCCATATAAGCCGTTGCAATACCGGTAACCAGATTCGTTGCTCCCGGACCGCTGGTAGCCAGACACACGCCTACCTTGCCCGTTGCACGTGCATATCCGTCAGCCGCATGAGACGCTCCCTGTTCATGGGATGTGAGGATATGTCTAATCTCATCACTATGCTTATAAAGCTCATCATATACATTCAAAATCGCTCCGCCCGGATATCCGAACACGGTGTCTACCCCCTGCTCCTTCAGGCATTCAATTACGATCTGCGCTCCTGTTAAC
Organism: Sporofaciens sp. SGI.106; assembly: GCF_050314255.1. NCBI lineage: Bacteria > Bacillati > Bacillota > Clostridia > Lachnospirales > Lachnospiraceae > Sporofaciens > Sporofaciens sp. SGI.106. Next base: position 45,174 of record NZ_JBNPMZ010000006.1, on the reverse strand, counting down.
TGCATGAATCTAACCTCTCATTCTATTTCTTTGGTATTTCTAATACAGCTCCCCGATTTCCGGAGGTTACCATAGATGCGTATCTTGCCAGATATCCTGTAGTTACCTTCGGTTCTCTCGTCTGCCATTTTGCCTTTCTCTCAGCCAGCACTTCATCCGGTACATCCAGTTCCAGTGAAAGTCCCGGAATATCAATCTTAATAATATCCCCTTCTTCAACCAGTGCGATTGGTCCGCCCACAGCTGCCTCAGGTGAAACATGGCCGATGGAAGCTCCTCTGGAAGCCCCGCTGAAACGTCCGTCTGTGATCAGGGCAACACTGGATCCCAGTCCCATACCTGCAATTGCAGAAGTAGGATTCAGCATCTCACGCATACCCGGACCGCCCTTTGGTCCCTCGTAACGGATGACTACCACATCTCCGGCAACAATCTTGCCGCCCTTGATTGCAGCAATTGCATCCTCCTCACATTCAAATACTCTTGCAGGTCCTTCATGAACCAGCATCTCCGGAACAACTGCAGAACGTTTTACAACACTGCCATCCGGTGCAAGATTTCCTTTCAGAACTGCCAGTCCGCCAGTCTCACTGTACGGATGATTAATCGGACGGATAACTTCCGGATCCTTATTCACTGCTCCGGCAATATTCTCACCAACCGTCTTTCCTGTTACGGTCATACACTCCGTATGAAGCAGATTCTTTTTATTCAGCTCATTCATGACTGCAGACACACCGCCTGCCTCATTAAGATCTTCCATATAAGTAGGACCTGCCGGTGCAAGATGGCAAAGATTTGGTGTCTTCTCGCTGATTCCATTTGCAAAATCAATCTCAAAGTCCATGCCGATCTCATGTGCGATTGCAGGAAGATGAAGCATACTGTTGGTAGAACATCCCAGTGCCATATCTACTGTCAGTGCATTTAAGATTGCCTCCTCTGTCATGATGTCTCTCGGCCGGATATTCTTACGCCAGAGTTCCATTACCTGCATACCTGCATGCTTGGCAAGACGGATACGCTCAGAGTAAACTGCAGGAATGGTTCCATTTCCCGGAAGTCCCATACCCAGAACCTCTGTCAGACAGTTCATGCTGTTAGCGGTATACATACCGGAACAGGAACCACAGGTCGGGCATACCTTACTTTCAAATTCACAGAGATCCTCCTCTGTCATCGTACCTGCAGCATAAGAGCCAACTGCCTCAAACATACTGGAAAGACTTCTCTTCTGTCCTTTTACATGTCCTGCCAGCATCGGTCCTCCACTGACGAAAATGGTCGGAACATTGATTCTTGCAGCTGCCATCAAAAGTCCCGGTACATTCTTATCACAGTTTGGAACCATAACAAGAGCATCAAACTGATGTGCCATCGCCATTGCTTCTGTTGAATCAGCAATCAGATCTCTGGTAACCAGAGAATATTTCATTCCGATATGTCCCATGGCAATTCCGTCGCACACTGCAATAGCAGGGAACACGATCGGCGTTCCACCAGCCATGGAAACACCCATTTTTACAGCATTTACAATTTTATCCAGATTCATATGACCCGGAACGATTTCATTATAAGAGCTTACAATACCAACCAGTGGTCTTTCCTGCTCTTCTTTGGTATATCCAAGTGCATTAAATAAAGACCGGTGGGGTGCCTGCTGCGCTCCTTTTGTTACAGTATCACTTCTCATTTTTATTTCCTCCATCTTATATTGGTTTTAATTTTACTAAGTTTAGGCAATATGTCCTGCGATCAGATCTCCCATCTCGGCTGTTCCGACCTGCTTCTTGCCTTCTGACATAATATCAATCGTCCGATATCCTTCCTTTAATACCTGCTCAACTGCATTCTCAATGGCCTCAGCCTCTTTATCAAGATCAAAACTGAACCGAAGCATCATCGCTGCTGACAGAATCGTTGCAATCGGATTTGCAATACCCTTGCCTGCGATATCCGGTGCGGAACCGCCGCTTGGCTCGTAAAGACCAAATTTCGTTTCATTAAGGCTCGCACTTGCCAGCATTCCGATGGATCCGGTTACCATACTTGCTTCATCAGAAAGAATATCACCGAACATATTCTCTGTCAGAATCACGTCAAACTGTTTTGGATCCTTTACAAGCTGCATTGCACAGTTATCTACCAGCATATGCTCCAGTTTCACTTCCGGATACTCAAGAGCCACCTCTTCTACTACCTTTCTCCACAGTCTTGAAGAATCCAGCACATTGGCCTTATCCACGCTGGTTACTTTCTTTCTTCTCTTCATTGCAATATCAAAACCACGCTTTGCAATCCGGCGAATCTCATCTTCATTATATGTCAGAGAATCATATGCTGTCAGGATTCCATTTTCCTCTACCGTCTTCCGCTCGCCAAAATAAAGTCCTCCGGTCAGTTCACGCATAATCATCATGTCGAATCCGCCTTCTGTAATCTCTTCTTTCAGCGGACAGGCTCCCTTCAGTTCATCGTACAGAAGCGCAGGTCTTAAATTTGCGAAAAGATTCAGCGCCTTTCTGATCTTCAGAAGTCCGGCTTCCGGTCTTTTTGACGGCTCCAGCTGATACCATGGTGATGTCTTCGCGTCTCCCCCGATAGACCCCATTAAAACAGCTTCACACGCTTTTGCCTTCTCAATCGTCTCATCAGTAAGCGGTACGCCATGCACATCAATGGAAGCGCCTCCCATTAAAAGCTGCTCATATGTAAATGTATGACCGTATATTTCCCCTGTCTTATTCAGGACTTTCATAGCCTCTGTGACAATCTCCGGACCAATACCGTCCCCTTTAATCACTCCAATATTCAGGTTCATGTCCCTCTTCCTTTCTCCTCGACTTTAATTATTCCCTATAATATCGCATTTTTCGATTCGTTTCAACCCTTTAGCTTACAAAAGTGCAAAAAATTAGAGTGCCCTCTGTTTTAAATCAGGGACACTCTGCTCATTTTTTCATTTTTTTGACTATTCTCCGGTCTTCTCAACCTGAGCGATTGCTGCCTTCTGCATTGGAATACGACAGTTCTTATTGCTTCCGAATTCTACAATTACATCATCATCTGTAATGTCAATTACCACTCCGTAGAATCCACTGGTAGTAAGAACTGTATCTCCCACTTCCATCTCTGCAATCATCTGTGCAATTCTTTTCTGCTCTTTCTTCTGTGGTCTCATCAGAAGGAACCAGAATCCTCCAAAGATCACTACATATACTAAGATCATTCCAATTGTGCTGACCATTGCATTCGCTGCTGCTAATGTATACATGTTTTTTCCTCCTACTCTCTTTTAAACACTATTGCTATCATACACAATAAAGAAAAGTTCATCAAGCCTTTTTTCAATGAAAATAGCAAATTCATATAATTTTCATACTTAATTTTCTTTATTCTGAAAACCTTCCAGTGTTTTTTTCTTATATTGCCGGTAACATCCTGCCTCAATCGCCTCCCGTATTTCTTCCATCATATGATTATAGAAATACAGATTGTGAAGCACACAGAGACGCATACCCAGCATTTCCTTTGCCTTCAGAAGATGTCTGATGTAAGCTCTGGAATAAGTACGGCACGCCGGGCACTGGCATCCCTCTTCGATCGGACGGTCATCCAGCTCATATTTTGCATTAAACAAATTTAATTTCCCATGTTTGGTATATACATGTCCATGTCGACCATTTCTGCTTGGGTAGACACAATCAAAGAAATCCACCCCCCGGTCGACGGCTTCCAGAATATTCGCAGGTGTCCCTACTCCCATCAGATATGTTGGCTTGTTTTCCGGAAGATGAGGAACCACTGCATCCAGTATCCGGTACATATCCTCATGGGATTCTCCCACAGCCAGTCCCCCTATAGCATATCCGTCCAGATTCATCTGCGCAATTTCCTTTGCATGCCGGATACGGATATCTTCAAAAATAGCCCCCTGATTAATTCCAAATAACAACTGCTTATTATTAATGGTATCCGGCAGGGAATTCAGACGCTCCATCTCCTTTTTGCACCTTGCAAGCCATCTGGTCGTGCGGTCTACAGAATGTTCGATATACTTTCTTTCCGCTACACTGGAAGGACACTCATCAAATGCCATGGCAATCGTCGATGCCAGATTAGACTGGATCTGCATACTCTCCTCAGGTCCCATGAATATCTTTCTACCATCAACGTGGGAATGAAAATATACACCTTCTTCCTTAATACGGCGAAGACCGGCCAGAGAAAATACCTGAAACCCTCCCGAATCTGTAAGGATTGGCTTATCCCAAACCATAAATTTATGAAGGCCCCCCAGCTTCTTAACCACTTCATCTCCCGGTCTCACATGAAGGTGATAGGTATTTGAAAGCTGAACCTGGGTTCCGATCTGCTGTAAATCCTCTGTAGAAACGGCACCTTTTATCGCTGCTGCTGTTCCCACATTCATAAATACAGGGGTCTCAATGACCCCATGTACTGTGTGCAGTCTTCCCCGCTTGGCAAGACCATCTTTTTTCACTATTTCATACATATGCGCTATCCTCTCTGCTTAATAATGACAGATGACCGGTGTTCCGGTATCCACATACCCGTAAAGCTGCGCTGCAACATCAGGCGGCAGATTCACACATCCGTGAGATCCTCCACCCACATATATACTTCCGCCAAAGGAAGATCTCCATGGTGCATCATGAAGCCCGATTCCTCCATTGAATGGCATCCAGTACGATACAGGAGATTCCCACTTATAAGTTCCATCCGGCTGTTTTGGACCACGAAGTACAGCATCCTTCTGCTTATATGCCAGTGTATATGTTCCCTGTGGGGTTGCATTCCCCTCATTCGGATTACCGGTAACGATATCCGACTGCAGAATACACTGACCATTCTGGAAGAAAAACATATGCTGATTTGTCAGATCCACCTCTACGTATGTATTTCCAAAATCATTCACGTCATGTGACAGGCCTCGATTTGCATAATTGGCCTCTCTCGTGACCGTTTCCCCATTCTGAATATTAGCAGTCAGGGCTGCATACTCTGCCTCCTGATCAATCCGCCAACCGAAATTTCCACCTGTTACTTCTACCGTATTACCATATCCGGTCACAAAAGAACGCGGTTTTCCATAAGTATCATATTTTTCTGCCAGTGCTGCAATATATCCTCGAACAGAATCCTGATTAAATGTTACATTCATCTCAGCATCCACTGTAACCCACTGAGAAATAACGGAAGCATCCACTACTTCTGTAAACGGGTTAAAATCATAGGTAATATTTGCCCGGAGGTACTGATTCATGGCATCTCTGGCTGCTGCGACCTCCGGAGAATCCTTGACATACTTAGGCAGGATATAGCATCCGGCTTCTTTCAGATCAAGCTCCGGAAGAAAACCTTCAATCGCATTGTGTACTTCAGTATGAAACTTCTCCGTATCTATCTGTGTTCCGACAACCTCTTCCACAATCACAAATTCTGTATTCTGGAATTCCGGATGTGCTGCTACAGATTCCACCTGCTCCTCCGGTTTCATACACACCAGATTCTCAATCACTTTATCCAGTTTATCTTTATCGTATTTTACTCCCACCGAGGCAGTTATCTCAGGATGTTCCCACAATGACTGAATCCAGAAAAACGCATTCTGACTTTTTAACAACTTCTCAACGCTGTCATCCTTCACGTACTCCAGGGAGATATCTGTACCATCAATGACTTCCGTGCCACCATCAGATTCCTTCAGCGTAAGCGTGTAATTATCTACCTGATCCTGCATAAAACGCTGAACCTGTGACTCATTTTTCCCCGAAAAATCATTACCATTAATCGTTGTAAAAGGTAAAAAATGACTCATAAAGTACACTGCAACACCTGCATATACAAGGATAAACAATCCTGCAAAAATCAGAAGTCCTTTTCTTACCTTCTTTCTCCTGCGATGCTTCTTCAGATCCGGATTTTCATCCAGCTCCTCCATCGCATTCATCCTGTCATCGTCGATTTCTTCATTGATTTCTTCACCAATTTCTCCGTCAATCTCTTCCTCAAACTCATCTTCGCTTTCTCTCAGGTCTGAAAAGTCATCTTCATCTGCAAAATCGTCTTCCGAATCTTCTATAACATTTTCTAAAGCTTCTTCTATATTCTCTTCAAAATCAGGGATTTCATCCAGCTCCGATTCATTCTGGCTGTCATTAACAGGTTCTATTTCCAGTGCTTCCAATGCATCCGTCAGTTCCTTAAGACCACGCTGAAAATCATCCTCTCCTGTTACAGAGTCTCCTGACTCACTGCGATTACGGACAGCGTCAGATAACTCACTGCCATTAGAATTTTCTTTTGAATCCGGTGCTTTCTTTTTTTTCTTTTTCTTAACTTTGCGAACTTTTTCTGGAGTCTGTGAATCTGAAACTTTTCTTTTTTCTTTCCTTTTCTCATTACCTTCATTCGCCTGTAAATCCTCATTAACTTCCCGCAGTTTCTTTTCTACTGCATTATCTGAAACTTGTTCGACGCTATTTACTCTCGTCTTTTTTTCACTCATTTATTCTCATACTCCTCTAAACACTGCTGCAACTAGTCATCAGGACAAAATTATATTCCAACACATTATAATACGCACGTTTGGAAAAGTACAGTGCAAAATCGGTTTTTTACATATTTTGACGAATTTTGCTTTCCTCTACATTTTCTGTTTTTCTTTATTTGCCTGATTGACTTCTTTCATATATAATAGTGGAAGGATCACGGAAGTGCAAAGCACAGAACAATCCGTAGATATCATAGTGGGGCTTTTGGCATATAGCCTCAATATCATTATTCATTATATAAATTAAGGAGACAAATTATTATGGCTGGCTCAACTTTTGGAACACTTTTTAAAATAACAACCTGGGGCGAATCCCATGGCAGCGCCCTTGGTGTAGTAATAGACGGCTGTCCTGCGGGACTCCCCTTATGCGAATCAGATATACAGGAATTTTTAGACCGAAGAAAACCGGGACAGAGTCGTTTTACCACTCCCCGCAAAGAGAGCGATCAGGTAGAGATCCTTTCCGGTATTTTCGAGGGACGCACCACCGGAACACCAATTTCCATGATGGTACGCAATCAGAATCAGATTTCACGGGACTATGGAAATATCAAAGACTGCTACCGCCCGGGACATGCTGACTACTGTTTCGACGCAAAATACGGTTTACGCGATTACCGGGGCGGGGGACGGTCCTCCGGTCGGGAAACCATCGGACGGGTGGCTGCAGGAGCGGTCGCATCTCTTCTTTTAAAGGAAATGGGAATTCAGGTTTGCGCATACACAAAGGCTATCGGAAATATTATCATCCCGGAGTCTGAATACCATATGGATGAGATTCCGAATAATAAACTTTATATGCCCAACACAGCCTATGCAGAACAGGCAGAAAAGTATTTACAGACCTGCATAAAAAATCAGGACTCCGCCGGAGGAATCATCGAATGCACAGTTACCGGAATGCCATCCGGTATCGGAGAACCTGTATTTGAAAAGCTGGATGCCAATCTTGGAAAAGCACTTTTTTCCATCGGAGCTGTAAAAGGCGTAGAGATTGGTGATGGATTTGCCGCTGCACTTGCCAACGGAAGTTCTAATAATGACAGTTTCTGCCACACAGAGAATGGCATTGCCAAGATGACCAACCATTCGGGCGGAATTCTGGGAGGGATGAGCGACGGAAGCACCATTATTCTTCGTGCCGCAATTAAGCCCACGCCTTCCATCTCCCGGGAACAGCATACCGTAAATACCTCAGGTGAAGATGTAGATATTTCAATCCACGGACGTCATGACCCGGTTATTGTTCCCCGTGCAGTCGTTGTTGTAGAGGCCATGACCGCCCTGACTCTGATTGACATGCTGATGATTAATATGTCCTCACGGGTGGATTATCTGAGGGATTTCTATGATACGCACAACAAAAAATAAAACCATAATATGAATTTTATTTGTCTCCGTTTACTTTCTACCTTGAATTGGATATAATAGAATTAACTTCAAGTTTTCTTTAGATTTCAAGAATAGAAAGGATGATTTTATGAACCTTGCAAAAATTTCTTCAAACGGTCAGATCACAGTTCCGGTTGAAATCCGCCGCCTGCTCGGTCTGAAATCTGGTGATAAAATTCTGTTTTTGCAGAAGCAAAATGGTGAAATTGTAGTCAGCAATGCCTCCGCTCAGGCAATCCGCAAAGCACAGGCTGCCTTTTCCGGTGTCGCTGAGGAAATGGGTGTCTATAATGAAGATGATATTCAGGCACTTGTGGACGAAGTACGGTACGGAAAGGAAAGATAATTATGCGGATTTTGATTGATACAAACATCCTTTTTTCTGCATTGCTCTTTCCCCGGTCAAAGCCTGCAAAGGCTCTGCTCTATATTGCCCAGAACCACGAAATGGTTCTCTGTGACCGCAATATAGCAGAGCTGAGGGACATCCAAAATGTATGACGGCTGCACAGTTTTTTGAGTATGAAGGCGTGGGGGAATAACCTCTTCGCCTTTTCCCACTTTTGAATCATTATACATTAAAACAGCCGCCACCGATAAATTCCCGCAGCAGGGAATTCGTAGGCACAACTTCACTTCCGATTCCCACAAAATAATCCAGGAACTTCAATAATCTCTTTGCTTCCAGATACTCCGGACAATAGCGCTCAATTCCAAAAATCAGAGGCTCTACATACTGTTTCAGTACAGCAAATTCATAGATCAGCGAAGAATTAAACATCACATCTGCCTCTTCCTGATATGGAAAAATATTTTTCTCCTCTCCCTTTCGCACCGAAGGCCATCTGGCAATGGTCTCCTTCGCCGTCGTATTGCGGGTTCTTGCATCCCGAACCATTCTCCTGATCAGGCGACCATCTGTAGTCGGAATCCGGTTATGCTCATCAACGTTAAGCTGTGTCAGGGCACTGATGTATATTTTGAACTTATTTTCCTGAGAAAGCTGTTCTGTCATCTTAGGATTCAGACAATGGATTCCTTCTATTACTAATATATCACTGGCACCTAACCGCATAGGTTTTCCCGAAAATTCCTTGTGCCCCGTCTTAAAGTTAAATACCGGAAGAACCACTTCCTCTCCGGCAAGGAGCTGATTCATCTGGCGGTTGAAAAGTTCAATATCCACTGTCTCCAGGCACTCAAAATCATACTCTCCATTCTCGTCTCGCGGTGTCTGCTCCCGCTCTACAAAATAATTGTCTACCGCAATCGGATGCGGCACCATGCCTTTTGCCTTGAGCTGAATAGAAAGACGATGGGAAAATGTCGTCTTTCCGGAAGAGGACGGACCTGCGATCAGTACAAATTTGACATCCGGTCTTGCCACAATCTGCTCTGCAATATCCGCAATCTGACTCTCCTGATTTGCTTCCTGCACCAGAACCATCTCTCGGAAATCGCTCCTTGTTATTTCATCATTGAGATCTCCCACAGTCTTAATTCCCTGCATATCTCCCCATCTGGTTGATTCCTTCAATACCTGGAACAGCTTATGAGCCGGAGCAAATTCCTCCAGCTCTTTAGGATGCTTTACATCCGGCATCTGCAGGACAAATCCCTCATCATATGGATACAGATCAAAATATTTCAAATATCCTGTAGACGGCACCATATATCCGTAATAATAGTCTTCAAACTCATTGATACTGTACAAATTAACTTTAGAAACTCTTCTATATAAAAACAGGCGCTCTTTATCATCCATACCGTACTTCCGGAAGAGCTCCAGCGCTTCATCCGTATGGACGCTTCGCTTGCCAATGGATATATCCTGCTCTGCCAAACTCCTCATCCGTGCCCTCAGTTTCTGAAGGAATTCTTCATCAGACAGAGTACCGCCTTCCAACGTACAATAGTAACCATTTCCTACTGAATAATGAACCCGCACCTTCACATCTCTTTTATGGTCGCAAATGTCATGAACGGATTTCACCATGAGAAGTGTCATACTCCGTTTATAGGTCTGATGCCCGATTGGATCGCCTGTCGTCACAAACCGCATCTCACAGTCAGACTGCAGTGTTTTGCGCAGTTCCTGAAGCTTGTTATTAATAAAAACAAGCACAATATCATTTTCATATTTATTCTGATAATCTTTTGCTATCTCGAGGTAACTGGTTCCCTCAGCATATTCTACTTCCTCAGAACCGATTTTCACATGATATTTATTCATTCTTTACATCGCCTCCTCACCTACACAACACGAAACGGATGACAGATCTCTGCTGTCTTAACAGCAGCACTGGGAATTTTCTCCCGCAAATAGTCTGCCATATTCTCCACAAAAATATGCTCTATCCCATAATGACCGGCATCCATGACCGAAAGCCCCTGTGCCACGGCGTCGATTCCCGTATGATGATCAATATCGCCTGTGATCAGCACATCTGCATTTTTTTCAAGTGCAGCACCAATCATGCTCTTGCCAGATCCGGGGGAAACCGCAACACGGTAGATCATACTGTCCAGATCTCCGAACACCTTCACCGTATCAAGCCCGAATCTCTCCTTTACCAGCTGACAATAGTCCCTGAGTGTCACCGGAGAAATATCTGCGACACGCCCGATTCCTTCCTGCTTTCCATCCTCCGCCGTAACCTCCAGTACTTCAGCCTGCTCAAGATCCAGCATATTTCCTGACAGTTCTGCCATTCCCATCACATCATAGTTGGTGTGCATGGCATAATATGAAATATCATTCCGAATCAGAGTCAGTAATCTCCGACCGATGAAATCCTGATTATTGATTCGCTTCATACCGGAAAATATCAGTGGATGATGCGTGATCAGCATATCTGCCTTCCATTTTACCGCACACTCGATCACATCATCCGTCGCATCAAGGGCTATGTAGATGCGCTTCACTTCCTTATCATCCCTGCCTGCCAGAAGCCCTACATTATCCCATTCCAGGGCATATTTCCGTGCATATTTTTCTTCTATTTTTTCTATGATCTCTTTACAAAGCATATGTCTCATCCTCCCCGGGAATAACCCCAAAATTATACGTCAAAGCAGGCAAGTGCTTTCCGCAAAAGTACCTGATCTCTCTCCAGCTCTGCAAGGCGTATTCTGATCCGATCTCCTTTCTGCAGCTTAAGTTTTTCAGATATTTCTTCCTTAAGCTTCAGTTCCCGCAAAAGATAGCGGTGAAGTACCGAATGTCTCTCCCGGAGCAGTCTCCGGCCATACAGTAATTCTATTTCCGAGTAGCGTTCTTCCGTTCCGTGAGCCATTTTCATCATAGGATAATATTTTCCATCTTCCTCTACCATATCTTCTGCGATGGAAATAAATCCGTTCTCATTTAAAAACCTTCTGACTTTGGCAATTTCCGACTGTGGCTGTAGAATAAAATACTTTACATCTTTCGTAATCTCCGGACGCGCTTCCAGAATATGAATCACAAGTCCGCCTCCCATGCCGGCAGTAATTACCGTATCTGCCTCTCCGGTTTTTAAAGCTTCCAGCCCATCCGAAAGTCTGGTCTCAATCTGCTGTGCAAGGCCATGTTCTTCAATATGCTCTCTGGCCCTCTCAAGAGGTCCCTCATTAATATCCATGGCTATAACCTTCCCGGCCACCCCATTTTCTATCAGATAAATTGGAATATATCCATGATCTGTCCCGATATCTGCAACAGAGGCGCCCTCTGTCACAAGACCGGCAACTGCGTGTAGTCTTTTTGATAGTTCCATAGGCGCCTCATTTCTTAATCTAAATAATCTCTTAATTTTCTGCTGCGGCTGGGATGACGAAGCTTTCTGAGAGCTTTCGCCTCAATCTGACGGATACGCTCTCTGGTTACATCAAATTCCTTGCCGACCTCTTCCAGAGTACGTGCACGTCCATCATTCATTCCAAAGCGCAGACGCAGTACCTTCTGTTCTCTCTCCGTCAGGGTATCCAGCACTTCATCCAGCTGTTCCTTGAGAAGTGTAGCTGCTGCCGCTTCTGCAGGAACCGGGACATTGTCGTCCTGGATAAAGTCTCCCAAATGGCTGTCCTCCTCCTCACCGATCGGTGTCTCCAGTGATACCGGTTCCTGAGAGATCTTAAGAATCTCTCTTACACGATCCACCGGCATGTCCAGTTCCTCCGCAATCTCTTCCGGCGTGGGTTCACGTCCAAGCTCCTGCAAGAGCTGTCTGGACACCCGGATCAGTTTATTAATCGTCTCGACCATGTGTACCGGAATACGAATAGTTCTTGCCTGGTCTGCAATCGCTCTTGTTATTGCCTGACGAATCCACCATGTAGCATAAGTACTGAACTTGAACCCCTTCTGGTAGTCGAACTTCTCAACAGCCTTAATCAGTCCCAGATTTCCTTCCTGAATCAGATCCAGGAAAAGCATTCCTCTTCCCACATATCTCTTTGCAATACTGACAACCAGACGTAAGTTGGCTTCTGCCAGACGCTTTTTCGCATCTTCGTCACCCTCTGCCATCCGTCTTGCCAATTCTACCTCTTCCTCTGCGGAAAGAAGCGGAACTTTGCCAATCTCTTTTAAATACATACGGACAGGATCCTCAATACTGATACCATCCGGCACAGACAGGTCGATTTTCTCCATATCTACCTCATCCTCTTCACTCAGGATGATTTCCATATCATCGTCCACATCATCCGTGTCTCCATTAATACGGAGAACATCGATATTATTGGATTCCAGATACTCAAATACCTTCTCCATCTGCTCCGGATCCAGATGCATATCCGCAAACACATCATTGATTTCCTGAACCTCGAGAATACTTTTTTTCTTCTTTCCAAGTGCCAGAAGTTCTTTCAGCTTTTCCTCAAATTTTACAATGTTCTCTTCCATGTAGTGTCCATCCTCTCATTGCTTGTTTATATTTTATCCTTAATTAATAGAAATATGCAGTTTCTGCAGGTCCTGCAGGGCTCTCTTATCTTTCATCAACTTCTGCAGTCCGGCAATATCTGTCGGTGCCAGATTCCTGGCAGCCTCCTCGATACTATGCTCCTTTACTTTGATGATGGTTTCCTTCAGTGCCTTCTCCTGCTCACGCACTGTCTGGAGTTCTCTGATCCTGGTGTGAAAAAGCGCTGCTACCTTCCGGTGCTCCTCTTCATCCGTAAAATGATTCATAATCTGTGCCGGATTCACAGCATGGTTCTCATACTGCTCATACAGAAGCTCCGCTACATTCCTATACAGCTCCTCCGTAAAATCCTCCGGAGAAATATGTTTCCTGATCTGATGGAATATCCGTTCATCCTCAATCAGCCAGGTCAGAAGAATTCTCTGAGATTTCAGATATCCATCTTCCTTATCTTTCTCACGGTTCCTGGTACTTCTGGGACGTTCCGCCGGTTTAGCAAGACCCGACTGAACCGCCATCTTTCCTACCAGTCTGCGCAGCTCCTCATAGCCTGTATGGTATGCCTTTGCTACCGCCTCTATATAGTTATTCCGCTCGATCTCATCCTCAAACTCTGCAAGCCGTCTTGCCGTCTCATGCATGAATTCCGTCTTGCCTTCCGGAGATGTCATATCATAATTCTTCTCCAGCATTTCCAGACTGAACATAAATCCATTCCTTGCCCTGGCAATCCGCTCCTCGAAGGCCTCCACTCCCAGATTCTTAATGAATTCATCCGGGTCTTTATAGGGATCCATACGTATCACCCTGGCTGTAATACCCACATTTTTCAGAATTGGCACAGCCCGTAAGGCAGCCTTCGTTCCCGCCTCATCGCTGTCATATGTCAGGTACACTTCCTTTACATACCGCTTGATCAGCGACGCATGGCCAGGCGTAAGGGCGGTTCCAAGAGACGCCACTGCATTGGTAAACCCTGCCTGATGAAGTGAAATCACATCCATATATCCCTCACAGAGAAGAAAATATGGCTTTCTCGAGGTTCTGGCGCGATGAAGGCCATAGAGATTCCGACTCTTATCAAACACCGGAGTTTCCGGGGAATTCAGATACTTGGGTTTTGCATCTCCCATCACCCGTCCTCCGAATCCGATAACACGGTTATTCACATCCATGATTGGAAACATGACACGATTCCAGAATTTATCGTAGACTCCCTGTCTTTCATCAATACTGATAAGACCCGCCTTCTGAATCATCTGATCCGAATATCCCTTCTGCTTCAGATATTGATACAGATCATCACTGTATTTGTTCGAATATCCAAGGCCAAAAGCCGTAATCGTCTCATCACTCAGCTTCCGGTTCTTCAGATATGTATAGGCCTGACTTCCACGCTCGGATTTTAACTGGGCATAAAAATACTTTGCCGCCAGCTTATTAATCTCCAGAAGAACGGCCTTTTCATCCGCCTTTTCTTTTGCTTCTTTGGAATACTCCATTTTCGGAAGTTCTACACCTGCCCGTTCCGCAAGAAACTGAAGTGCCTCCGTAAAGGAATAATTTTCGTAGTTCATAATAAAAGTAAATACATTACCTCCTGCTCCGCATCCAAAGCAGTAATACATCTGCTTACTTCTGCTCACCGAAAATGACGGTGATTTCTCATTATGAAATGGACACAGACCAAAATATGAGCTTCCCTTTTTCTGCAATTTTACATAGCCGGAAATCACATCCACAATATCATTCTTCTGTCTTACCTCTTCTATCAATTCATCCGGATAATACATGTCAAAAATCTCCTCATATATAGTATTCGACAAAACTTTCTTATTTCCTTTAATTTTTCCAGGATTCCGGAATAAAATATTCCTGGAACTTTTTTACTGCATAGGAATCCGTCATTCCCGCAATATAGTCACACACCACACGTTCAGCGCTTTCCCCTCTTTTTTGTGCGGCCTCCAGATAGGACTCCGGAATCAGAGCCAGATGATCTATATAATATTGATAAAGATTCGTAATCATGTGTATTGCTTTTTCCTCTTCTCCCTTAGCCTGTGGATTCTGATATACATGTTCAAAGAGATATTTCCGAAGTCCCATTGTCGCCTCCATGACCCTCTGCGACATACGGATCTCCGGCTGGTTCATACTGTTGATAATCACATCATGTATCATGGTGTTCAATCTCGCCCTTGTCCCATGACCCAGCACCTGTGTATATTCCCCTGGCAGGTCTTCCTCTTTCAGGATTCCTCCCCGGATTGCATCATCAATATCATGATTAATATAAGCAATTTTGTCCGACAGCCTTACGATTTGTCCTTCCAGTGTATGCGGATGTCCGGCCGACTTGTGATTTAAGATTCCATCCACCACTTCTTCTGTAAGGTTCAAGCCCTCTCCCTGCTTCTCCAATCGTTCTACTACCCGTACACTCTGCTCATTATGTCGGAATCCTTCCGGACAAATCTGATTCAGGGCACGCTCTCCCGCATGCCCGAAAGGCGTATGTCCCAGATCATGTCCTAGGGCAATCGCCTCTACCAGATCCTCATTGAGACGAAGGGCTTTGGCGATCGTCCGGGCATTCTGTGACACTTCCAGTGTGTGGGTCATTCGTGTCCGGTAATGATCACCTTTTGGGGAAAGAAACACCTGAGTCTTCTGTTTCAGTCGTCGAAAAGATTTGCAATGAAGGATCCGGTCACGGTCTCTTTGAAACACCGGGCGCAGATCACATTCCGGCTCCGGAATCTTCCTGCCTTTCGAATTCCTGCTAAGCACAGCAAATGGACTCAGATAGGTAACTTCTCGCTGTTCCAGTTCCTCACGAATCGTCATTTTCCGGCATCCTCCTTTTTAAGCCTTTCCTCTATCGCATTTACTACCGATTCGAGCACCTTAATTCTTGCATAATATTTGGAATTACCCTCTACCACAATCCACGGAGCATTCACCGTCGAGGTACGCACCAGCATCTCATTTACAGCCGTTTCATACTTATCCCATTTCTCTCGGTTTCTCCAGTCTTCATCTGTGATCTTCCACTGTTTCTCCGGATTTTCCTGACGGGCTCTGAAACGCTTTTCCTGCTCATCCTTATCAATCTGCATCCAGAATTTCAATACGATTGCCCCGGCATCCGTAAGATCACGCTCCATAGAATTAATCTCTTCGTAGGCTCGTTTCCACTCTGCTTCCGTACAGAATCCTTCAATCCGCTCCACCATAACTCTTCCATACCATGTGCGGTCAAAAATTGCCACATGACCGGCTTTGGGCATATTTTTCCAGAATCTCCACAGATAATGATACTTCCGCTCTGTTGCATCGGGCGAAGCAGTCGGATGTACTACATATCCCCTGGGATCCATTTTTTCCGTCAGCCGTTTGATGGCACCACCTTTTCCTCCTGCATCCCAGCCTTCAAATCCCAATACTACCGGAATTCTTCTTCGATACAGCTCCCCGTGCAATTTCTCCATCCGGTTCTGAAGCCTCTCCAGCCGGACTTTATACTCATCCTTTGTATAGGAAAGAGTCAGATCCACTCCGGACAGGACATCTTCATTCACTGCCGTATCTTCCGCTGATCTTTGTCCGTTTTCTCTCCCCTCTTTCTTTCGAAGAACTGCCTCTTCCACCATACGGACGACTGTCTCATATACTTTTACTGCCGCATATCTGCGGTCTACCGCTTCGATCAGATTCCATGGTGCATATGCCGTGTCCGTTTCCTCCAGCATTTCCTCATTCATCTTCTCAAACCGTTCAAATTCTTTATTACGCCTTAGTTCCTCTTCCTTTACCCGCCATGCACTCTCCTCAGAAGCCAAAAGCTTCCGAAAGCGTTTTTTCTGCTCCTTTTTATCAATAACAAGAAATATTTTAACCAGCACCATTCCATCATCCGTAATCTGTCGTTCAAAGGAGCGGATCGACTCATAGGCAGCTGGCAGTTCTTTCCTTTTTGTCCGTTTTTCGAACCGGTCTACCAGAACCTTCCGGTACCAGGTACTGTCATAAATAGCAATTCTTCCCTTCTCCGGCATCTTTGTCCAAAAGCGCCACAGAAAAGGATGCATCTTCTCATCCTCCGTCTCATTTTTCACCGCGTACACTGTAAACCCGCGTGGATCCAGAGAACGGATTAATTCCCCGATCTGAACGCCCTTTCCGGACGCCCCATAGCCTTCAAAGGCGATCATCACCGGAATTTCCAGTTCCCTGCACTCTCTCTGCAGTCTTCCCATTTTCGGCATCAGCTCCAGCATCCGTTCTTTATATTCCGTTTTACTAATTTTTTTTGTCAGATCCAGCTTTTCCAGCATATTCATCCTCCTCTCCGATACTACTACTTCTTATAGTATACCTCATTTTTCTTCTTTATTTTACATTTTTTAAAAAATTGCAGGGACACGAGTCAACAGGGACAGGTTCCATGACTCTAAAGAGTCAAGGAACCTGTCCCCGTTTTAAACTTCGCCGGTATAATCCTTTATCGTATAAGAAAATCCCGTCTCTTCCATAAGCGCCAGATATGGCAGTGGGTTAAATGCTTCCAGTGAATTCACGCCAGGTTTCCGATAAATCCCTTTTGCATACAGTTCCAGGGCCAGTGCCGCACCGAATCCCGTCTGTGCCACCACCGCCTGCATAGAGAACCGCTCCATTGCCTCCACATTAGAGAAACTCTGATACATCATCACTTTCTTGTCATGTCCATCCTTTTTCCCAACTGCCAGTACACCGACTACCATCTTTCCTTTCATCTCGTCCCGGATATTTTTCGGTGCAGGCGCACATGCTGCGATCACATCGCGGGGAACCACTTCCACATCTCCCACCCGTATCTTCTTTATCGTATTCAGGTGCAGCTGATCCAGCACCTTTAAGGCCTGAATCAATTTTTCATCCAGGGAAATCTTAAAGGTACATTTTTTCAAGCCATAAGAAGCCAGATAACGGGGCATTGTAACCGTTTCCTCATGCTCTACTTTGATAAAAGTATTATTTCCCACTTCCGGCATACAGAATACCTCTTTTCCCGCAAAAGCCTTTTCAACAATAAAGCCACCTTTTTCCAGGTCATATTCCACATTCGGATTCATCACCTCATCCAGGACAGTCCAGACATTAAAACCAAAGACTATCTCCTCTTCGTCACCCTCGACTTCAATGTTGCCGCCGTCCCTTACGTGCAGCTCCTCCACCTCGTCAAACTCATACTCACACAGATAACGGGCAAATACATTGACGACACCCGGGTCGATTCCCAGACAGATCAATGCGGTATTCCCCTGTTTCTTCCATTTTTCATCCGCATCAAAATTATACTTTGTCATCACCTCATGATAGCTGTTCTCTATGCCGGGGCCATATGTCGGATTTTCTTTCGGGACTGACCAGGTTCCCATATTTGCATAGTCTGAACCGCTTTCATACGCCGCATCAAAGATATAATTTGAGCAAAACGGACTGGCCGCATCCATTACAAAGTCAATATGATACGCTTCGATCAGTTTTTTCATACCTTCTTTATCGGTTGCATTGACCTTTGCAAAATCAAAACGCTCATCCTCCATATGTTCCTTTACTTCCCTGGCACGCGCCTCATCCAGGTCACAAAGAAGGCAGTATTCAAACCATTCTCTTTTCGCATCCCGCTCCTTCAGCATCTTTACAATACATTCTCCTACGGCACCTGAACCAACTAACATCATTCTCATATTCCATTCCTCCCTGCTGTCATCCAACAAAAAAAGAAGACCTGGTGCGCCCTGCGCACCATTATCTTCTTTGTCTCTGTACCAGTTGGTTATCTCCACGTAGGTGATGCAGTCCCGGGCGAAAGCCTCAGGATACATACTCTCCAAAGAGTTGTCAGTCAACCTTCCTTTTGCCTGCTAGTTTCCTAAATACAGTGGATGCTCTCTGCATTTATTGCTGCTTCGGCCCCGGTTATCCGGTGTCTTAAATTGACCTCATCCATTTCTTTTTCTTTTAAATTAACAAAATACCAGCCAAATGTCAACAGGGACAGGTTCCATGACTCTAAAGAGTCATGGAACCTGTCCCTGTTGACTCGTGACTCGTGTCCCCGCTATATTACGCAATTATTATATTCGAACAATCTGCATATCCGGGAAGTCTGCGGTCCGTAATATACTTTACATCCTGAAAGGCTGCAAATGTAATCGAACTGACCGAATCGAACTTGGAGCTGTCACAAAGTATATATGCATTCCGGCACTGCCCCACCGCGGTTCGCTTAATCATTGCTTCGTTGGAATCCGGCGTCGTACATCCGGCTTTTCTCGAAATACCATTGGCTCCGAAAAAGCCTTTTGTAAAATGATACTCCATCAGCGTACGCATAGCCTGATTACCCACGACCGCTTCCGTTGATGCTTTCAGCTCTCCTCCTATCAGGATAACTTTTTTTCCCATCCGCGCCAAACGCTGGGCATGTGCCACTGCATTTGTCACAAAGGTTGCTTTCGTGTCATCCAGATAATCCAGAATACATGCTGTGGTTGTTCCCGCATCCAGAAAGACAAAATCCTCCTGTTCAATCAGCCCCGCCGCATATCTTGCAATCCGGTCCTTCTCTTCTCGGTTCAGCTCGCTTTTCTGCGCAACCGTATACTCATGAGAGACCACCTTCTGGCCTGCTGCCACCGCGCCTCCAAATACCTTCACAAGCTTTCCTTCCCTGTCAAGCGCCGTGATATCCCTTCGCACGGTAGACACAGAAGTGTCCAGCATATCCTTTACCTCAGTTACTGTAATACTTCCCTTTTCATCCAGGAGTTTTAGAATCAGCTCCTGCCTCTGCTTTGTTAACATTCCTTACCCGCCTTGAACTCTCCTACATTCGTCTCCAGTACGATCTTACGGATCGGAAGAATACTTCCCGGTGATACGGACAACTCATCCACACCCATTGCCAGGAATTCACGGGTCAGTGACTGATCTGCTCCAAGCTCACCGCAGATACCTGCCCAGATGCCTGCCCGGTGTGCATTTTCCACTACCATGGCTATCATGCGGAGTACCGCCGGATGATGTGGGTCATAGAACTCATCCAGTTTCGTGTTCTGGCGGTCAATGGCCAGCGTATACTGTGTCAGATCATTGGTTCCGATGCTGAAGAAATCCACCTCTTTTGCCAGCTGGTCACTGACGATAGCTGCCGCAGGAGTCTCAATCATAATTCCCTGCTCCGGATTGCCGTAGGGCGTTCCCGCCTCATCAAGCTCCTTCTTCACTTCATCGACGATCTCCCGGATTCTTCTGATCTCTTTTATACTGGTTATCATAGGATACATAATCGCTATTTTCCCAAAGGCACTGGCTCTGAAAAGTGCTCGAAGCTGTGTTTTAAATATCTCAGGCCGTGTGAGACAGATACGGATAGCACGATATCCAAGTGCCGGATTTTCTTCCGGATCCATCTCAAAATAATCGCACTGCTTATCTGCTCCGATATCCAGAGTACGGATAATGACACGTTTTCCCGCCATTGTCTCCGCCACCTGCTTATATATCAGGAACTGCTCCTCTTCCGTCGGATAGGAATCCTTTTCCAGATAAATGAACTCGCTTCGGAACAGACCGATTCCGCCCGCATCATTCTGAAGTACGCAAGCCAGGTCTTTGATGTTTCCAATGTTAGCATACAGCATGAGTTTCTGACCGTCAAGCGTTACATTTTCTCTTCCTTTGAGAGTCAGTAACAGTTCTTTTTTCTCCTGCTCTTCCCGAAAACGTCTCTGCATCAGTTCCAGTGTATCTTTATCCGGATCTACATAGATTTTTCCTTCCATTCCGTCAACGATTCCCAGTTTCCCATCCACAGAATTATCCAGAGGAAGTTCCGTTCCGACCAGAGCCGGAATGGCCATGGTTCTGGCAAGGATTGCCGTATGGGAATTCAGGGATCCGTGTACTGTCACAAAAGACAGTACCTTATCCTTATCGAGCTGAACCGTTTCTGATGGTGCCAGATCATCTGCCACAATGATGACCGGTTCATCTGCCTGGACCTCTGTACCGGAATTTCCATACAGGATCCTCAGCAGGCGTTCAGAGATATCCTTAATATCTGCAGCCCTCTCACGCATGTAATCGTCGTCCATGGAAGCAAACATCTGTGAGAAATTGTCTCCGGTCGCAGCAACCGCATACTCCACATTTACTTCCTGGCTACAGACAATATTTTTTACGGAATCATTATAATCGTCGTCCTCCAGCATCATCTGATGCACCTCGAAGATGGCAGCATTCGCCTCTCCCACTTCCTTCAGGGCCTTATCATATAAGCCCTGCAGTTCCTGGATTGCCTTTTCTTTTGCCTCATCATAACGGGCCATTTCCCCATCCACATCAGAGACCTTCACCCGCTTCACCTGATGTTCATCTTTTTTGTATACCCTGATCTTTCCGATAGCAATTCCGCTAAATACGCTTTTTCCACAATAAACTTTCATCTTTTTTATAAATTCTCCTGCATGAATTTACCAATAGCTTCCATTGCAGCATCCTCATCTGCACCATTAAAGGTAAGAGTAACCTCTTCTCCCTTTTTTACTCCAAGGCTCATCACTCCCATAACACCCTTACAGTTCACTGCTCTTCCATCTTTGATCATCTGGATCTCACTTTCAAATCCTTTTACCGCCTTCACAAGCATTCCTGCCGGACGTGCGTGAACTCCCTGTGGATCTGTGATTACATACTTTAATTCTTTCATAATGATTTCCTCTCTTTCTTTATTTTTCTCAGTTATTATATTTTTTTATTCTACTACTTTTTTCTTTAATACGCCAAGAAGGACTGTTGAAACAACTGTTCCGGCCACAAGAGCGACCAGATACATCACTGCATTACCCATAACCGGCACAACGAAGATACCACCGTGCGGAGCCATCAGTGTACATCCAAATGCCATAGAAAGTGCTCCTGCCACACCGGAACCTATGATACAGGATGGCAGTACATGAAGCGGATCCGCTGCTGCGTAAGGAATTGCTCCCTCTGTGATAAATGCAAGTCCCATAATAAAGTTCATCGGTCCGGATTCGCGTTCTTCTTTTGTAAATTTATTTTTAAATAAGATTGTTGCCAGCGCAATCGCACACGGAGGTACCATACCGCCAATCATAACTGCTGCCATAATATCGTAGTTGCCTGCCGCAATTGCTGCTGTACCAAATACATAAGATGCCTTATTGAACGGGCCACCCATATCAATTGCCATCATGCCTCCGAGAATCATACCCAGGACAACCTTACTTGCACCACCCATGCTGGTCAGTCCGTTATTCAATGCCGTATTGATTCCTCCCATAACCGGCTCAACAACAAACAGCATAAGCAGTCCCATAAACAAAATACCAAATACCGGATAGAGAAGAACAGGCGCGATTTTCTCAATAGATTCCGGAAGCTTTTCACATACTTTTCTCAGCCCTTTGATAATGTATCCTGCTACGAAACCAGCTACCAGAGCACCCAGGAAACCGGAGCTTCCATTTGCTGCCATCATTCCACCCACAAAACCAAGGGCAAGAGCCGGTCTGTCGCCGATGGCCATAGCAATGAAACCTGCCAGTACCGGAAGCATAAATCCAAACGCAGTTCCTCCGATATTTTTAAATACGGCCGCAATCGGTGTGATAGTACCAAAGTTTGCACGGTCTGCTACAGAAAGTGCATTCATATCTACCATCAAACCATCGATCAGAAATGCAATGGCAATCAGGATACCGCCACCAACAACCAGCGGAAGCATATGAGATACACCATTCATAAGCTGAGTGTAAATCTGATGTCCCAGGCTGCCGCCTGCTTTTGCAGACTGAGAAGCCTTCGTTCCGTTTGCACTGTGATATACTGGAACATCTCCGGAAATTGCCAGTTCTATCAGCTCATCTGCTTTATTGATTCCGTCAGATACCCGACGCTCAATGACTTTCTTTCCGTCAAATCTGTCCATAGGAACCTGTGCATCTGCCGCTACAATAATGCAGTCCGCCTCTTCGATTTCAGAAGCTGTCAGCACATTCTTGGCTCCTCCGGATCCTCTGGTCTCTACCTTCACAAAACATCCCTTTGCTTTGGCTGCCTTCTCAATTCCTTCCGCTGCCATATAAGTATGGGCAATTCCGGTCGGGCAGGAGGTTACTGCAAGAATTCTGACCTGATTTTCCGTTTTCACTTCCTCAGCCGGTACATCCTCTTTCTTTTCCTCATCTGCCTCATCTATAATATGAAGAAATTCTTCCGGTGTCTTTGCCGTGCGCAGGCTCTCTGTAAATTCTTCGTTCATCAACATTCTTGACAGTTTACTAAGCACAGTCAGATGCACATTATCTTCCGTGTTCGGTGCCGCAATCAAAAACAGCAGGTTTGCCGGCTCTCCATCCAGGGAATCAAATTCCACTCCGTCCCTAATCACCATAGCAGCAAGTCCCGGTCTGTCGACCGCATCACCTTTTCCATGGGGGATGGCAATTCCATCACCGATTCCTGTTGTACTCTCCTCTTCTCTTGCATATACCAGCTGGCGGTAAGCTTCCTCATCCCTGATTTTCCCGCTTTTTACCATCAGAGCAACCGCCATATCCAGGGCTTCCTTTTTGCTCTGCGGAGCCTGATCCAGTGAAATGCTCTTCACATCCAGTAAGTCCGTAATCCTCATTTTTGTTTCCTCCATCCTGTCCTTTCATTTTTAGATTGACTTTATAACCTGCTGATATACAGCTTCAATCTCTTCCTTTGTTGCCAGATTTTCTGAAAACGCACTGGCGCTTCCTGCCGATACCCCCATATGGAAGGCATATTCGTAATCCTTCTTTTCCATCCAGCCTGCCATAAAACCAGCCACCATGGAATCGCCTGCTCCCACACCATTTACAAGAACGCCTTTCGGTGCCGGAGCATCAAAAATTCTTCCGTCTGCTGCAACGAGAACCGCTCCTTCTCCTGCCATGGAAATCAGTACATTCTGCGCTCCCATTTCCTGAAGCTTCTTTCCATAAGGAATAACTTCTTCCCGAGTGTTAAGCTGTACTTCGAAAATATCTCCCAGCTCATGATTATTCGGCTTAATTAAAAATGGATGATAAGGAAGCACATTCATTAATAAATCCTGCGTCGCATCTACAACGATCCGGACTGCCTTATCTTTCAGCCTCTCCATGATCTTCTGGTATGCATCACTTGGCATGGATGCCGGTATACTTCCCGAAAGAAACAGCACATCTCCTTCACTCATCTCATCCAGCTGCACCATCAGCTGCTCTACTTTTTCTTCGCTGATTTCCGGCCCCTGACCGTTAATCTCTGTACCATCTATACTCTTAAGCTTCAGATTGATTCTGGTAAAACCATCCGGAATCCGAATGAATCCATTCTTTACTCCCATCTGCTCCAGTCGTCTCACCACTTCATCACCGGTAAATCCAGCTATAAATCCCAATGCCGTACTCTCAATTCCAAGATTCATAAGGACGGTTGATACATTGATCCCTTTTCCTCCCGGAAGAAGTAATTCAGAACCTGTACGATTCGTAAGACCCAGTTTAAAATTATCTACCGATACAATGTAATCCAGTGACGGATTAAATGTAACCGTATAAATCATTCGTTTTCCCTCCTTCTTTCCTCACGCTCTGTTTTGCGTGTTTTTGATTTTGTATCTTCATTATATATTCATATTCACTCAAAGTCAATCAAACTAATTCACAAATTTAACGGTTTGTTTTGGTTTAAATTGCACAATTATGATTTAATTTGATCTATTTTGATTCAGAAAGAGATGGTCTTTTCGTCCATAGCTTTCAAACAAAAGCAAAATAACAGGGACAGGTTCCTTAACTCTTAAAACGAGTCAAAAAACCTGTCCCCAGCGACTTCTTTCGCCCTGATTTTCATATCTTAACGGGTCATCATGCGGATAATCGTCTTATCCGTCTCCTTCATTCCCTTGCTTGCAAGCTCTCCGATATTGCGGATGGTATTTTCCACACCCTTACATACGATTCCATCTCCATCATAGAACTGTGCTCCGTTTTTCTGCATCTGAACTCCCAGAAGACCGGCCTCTACCGCCGACGCTATCTTCGCAGCACAACTTGCCTTAGCACCGTCACAGATGACTCCGGAGTTAATAGCCACAGCATTCACAATGACATGTGATATCTCATAGGCTTTTCCGCCATACAGATAACTGATTCCGGCTCCCGCTCCGCATCCGGCACTGATTGCACCGCAATATGCAGACAAACGCCCGATTCCCGTCTTCAGATGAATGGTCACCAGATTTGACACTACCAACGCTCTGAGCATCGTCTCCTCCGACACATGCAGTTCCTTCGCATATACAATTACCGGCAGAGATGCCGTCATACCCTGATTACCGCTTCCGGAATTGATTACCACCGGAAGTTCACATCCGTTCATTCTCGCGTCAGATCCTGCAGCGGCCATTGCCTTTGCTCTATTGTGAACGCTGTCCCCATAGGAATTAATCAGAAGCCGTCCGATACCTGCTCCCCATTTTCCTGTCATTCCTTCCTTTGCAATTGCTGTATTGCACTCAATCTGTCTCATCAGGATGTCTCTTACCTCATCCACCTGAACACAATCGGCAAATTCAACAATATTCTCCACCGTAAGAAGGCTTCTGTCCGTAGCAAAGGTCCGCTGCTGTTCCACATACTCTTTCTGCTCCAGAATCTGATCATCCTTCATAATACAGATCACATTGGTATGATAACCGGCAATCTGGGCAAATCCTGTATGCCCCTGGGCAAATGCCTTAATCTGAATATCAAATATGTAGCCGCTGTCTGATTCATTTACCTGGATCGGAATCTGCTGCATCAGACTGCCCACCTGCCCTTTCTGTTCTTCCGTAAGACCTGCCAGTATCTCCAGCTCTTTCTCCGGTTCTCCTGACACAACTCCGGCACAGACGGCCGCCCTGATTCCTTTCATTCCGCCCGTACACGGAACAACCACACTCTTAACATTCTTGATGATATTTGCACTTACATTCACTTCCATGGATTCCGGCTGTTCCCCAAGCGCCTTTACAGCTACAGCCGCCGCGTAAGCCACCGCTATGGGCTCTGTACATCCCATGGCCATGACCAGCTCCTCCTCCAATATCTTTACGTATTCCTGATAGATCCTTGCTTCCATCTTCACCTCTCCCGTCCGTTACATTTTTTACGTGCAGTAACCTTATACAAACAGTATAACATATCCCCCGGATATTTGACATCTATTCTTGTTCACAGTATAATGTTTTCGACAAAAAAGTAACAATAATTTCTGACAAGGAGATAGCAAAGATGCAACAAAGATTCCATGGCCAGATGTCAGAATCATTTCTGACTGCCGCATTACTATCCGTATCCGGTGGACTACAGGATGCATATACTTATATTTCAAGAGGGCAGGTATTCGCAAATGCGCAGACCGGCAATATCGTTCTTTTAAGCCAGTGTATCACAGCCAGAAACTGGAATTTGACAATTCAATACTTAATACCTCTTCTGTTTTTTTCGCTCGGTGTTGCAGCAGCCGAGCTGACCCGACAAAAATACCAATTCTCCAGCCGTGTTCATTGGAGACAGATCATACTCATAACGGAAATACTTCTCCTTTTCATCGTCGGTTTCTTCCCGGAATCCCGAAACCTTCTGGCAAATGCTACGGTTTCCTTTTCCTGCGCGATGCAGGTTCAGGCTTTCCGCAAAGTAAATGGTTATGCCTTTGCCAGTACCATGTGTATCGGAAATATACGAAGCGCAATGGAGTCTTTATGTGCGTATATACGCACCCATAACCCGGAACCGCTTCATAAAGTTTTCTGTTATTTTGGTATCATTTTTATGTTTGCTTTCGGTGCAGGGCTCGGAGGTTATCTGCTGCCACGTTTTGGTATGCATACCATATGGTTTTCCTGCGCTCTCTTAACATTCAGCTTCCTGTTAATGTTTATCAAAGAGGAATGTCAACGGGACAGGTTCCGTAACTCTTAGAGTCATGGAACCTGTCCCTGTTTTACTTAATGCATATCTTTCCTTGTATATTTCAGATAGGCAGCAATGACACCCGCGGCCCCTATCACAATACCTATAGCCACCTTCGCACCGTCCAGGCTTCCGTCAGTTACGATATCAGCTCCCTCACAGTATGCAAAAGGCGTTATATATTTCAACCCCTCTGCCACTTCTGCTATATTAGCGATCAGGTTCAGAAAATACATCATGGCGGCAATGCCCAGACCAACTCCCGCACTTCCCTTTCTTAAAAATGCGGAAATACCGAAACAAATGCCTGCAAGCTCTATCTGGAGAATATAATATGCCAGATGAAAGAGATTCAGCTCTTTCCACGGAATCTCCTCACCGATTGCCAAAATAGAACCAGTGGCGATGGCATAGATAATCAGATTCATGACTGTAATCTGAATCAGCACTGCAATGAGTTTTTCTGTAATGATCCTTGTCCGGCTAACCGGATGCGTCAGTAAAAATTCCGCAGTTTTTTCCTTCTCCTCTTTGCTGAGTATTCCAACAGCGCACAGAGATGCATAGAACGCTCCTCCAAGCCCCAGTACATTGCCGCACTCAATGGCATAAAATCCGATCAACGTACCGAAGTTGAGTCTGTCCATGCCAAATGCCGCGGTAAAGGAACCCATAGAAGAAAAAATATCATTGACTCCCTCCATCTCTCCCTTCATTTCCGGGAAAAGGAACACGCAGATTGCAAGCAGGAAGCCGATCGACCCCGTCCAAATCAGAAGGGCATTTCTCCCCTGTCTAAGTTCATGTTTGATGATTGTCATACTCTGTCACCCGCCTTTTCATAATAATGTAAGAATATTTCTTCCAGATCGGGTTCCGAAACAGTCAGATCAGACACATATCCCGAAGAAAGCGTTTGAAGCAGACTGTTCATATCACCACTGTACAGGAAACTGACTGCTCCATCAAAATCCTTCCTGTCACGGATACCCTCAAGATTATTCAGGTTCACATCGCCATGTACCGTAATTCGTTTTGCACTGGTCTTTGACAATGCGTCCACACTATCACAGGCAATCATCCTTCCTTCCCGGATAATCGACGCCCGGGTACAGTTCCGCTGAATCTCAGAAAGCACATGGCTGGACAGAAATACCGTCGCACCTTTCCGGTTTCGCTCTCTTACGATATCAAAGAACTCCCGCTGCATCAGAGGGTCAAGTCCTCCGGTAGGTTCATCCAGAATCAATAACTCCGGATTGCTTTGGAGTGCACAGATGATTGCAACTTTCTTCCGATTACCAAAGGATAACTCATCCACTTTCCGGGAAGTATCCAGCTGCAGGCGCTCACAGAGCTTTTTTGCTTCCTCTGAGCAATTCTTCTTTCTCATGTCTGCGGACAGTTTCAATACATCTTTCACCTTCATACCAGGATAAAATACCGCTTCTGACGGAAGGTATCCGATTTTTTGTAAAATATCTTCTTTCTTTTTTATAATATCATTGCCAAAAATCTGTGCACTTCCGGAAGTCGGTGAAATAAGTCCCAGCAAGGTGCGGATCGTCGTTGATTTTCCCGCACCGTTTGGCCCAATAAAACCAAAAAACTCTCCCTTCTCAACAGACAGATTCAACTCTACTATGCCTCTGGCCTTTCCATAGTATTTTGTCAGATTCGTCGTTTTAATTGCTTCCATATCCTTACTCCTTTCGAAGATAAACACTCTTCCAGAATTCTATCAGTTTTGTAAAAACCATCTCCATTTCTTCAATATCCACATTTCCCCGCTGCACCATCTCCCAGAGATAGCCTTCTGATGCCCAGTACATTTCCCGATACATCATCGAAATATCCAGACCGGGAATAAACTGCTCCGGATCAAGATTCAGCCGTACTTTGTCCGCTTTCAGATTAAAATACTTGTGATAGCTCTCCTGGACAGCCGCACATATTTCAGGATCTTTCTCATAAAAAGCCCTGATCGTAAAATTGCCCATATCCGGGTACAGGCGGATAATTTCCATCTTTGCCCTCATCCCGCGTTCCATACTCTCAAAAAGTTCCTTCTGCTCATAGCATTCGTACCTGGTCAGGAATTCAATCGTGGTTTCCGCACAGTTTTCCCACAGGAACAGATATAATTCTTTTTTATTACGAAAATAGTGAAACAACAGGGATTTACTAATTCCGGCTTCATCTGCAATTTCACTCATGGGACTGTTCTTATAGGAATTCTGTGAAAACACCCGATACCCGGCATTCAGGATTGCCTGTTGTTTTTCCACAGGCAGAGAAAAGAATCTTTCGTTCATAGCGTCACCCCCATTAACCAAATCGGTCAATTACATTGTAAATGCATTGACCGATTTTGAGAAGACCCTATGAAAAAGTATATGTGAATAAAGATGAACGCAAAATAAAAAGTACTGAAACCCTATAAAATAGGTAATCAGTACTTTTTCTTAAATGCGGAAGATGGGACTTGAACCCACACGATCGCATTGATCACAAGATCCTTAGTCTTGCTCGTCTGCCAGTTCCGACACTTCCGCATGACCTAACGTCCTCGATTATAATACTACATGATTCATCAGATGTCAACATCTTTTTTAATTTTTTTCATTTTATTTTTGAGGACTTTTATCTGCTCCGCCGGCCAACAGATTCTTCCTCTGCTGACCGGCGAAGCTTATCTTATGCGCAATATAATACGCACTCATTCTATACCAAAATTAAGCCAGTTTAGATTTTGCAATCTCTGCCAGTGTAGCAAATCCTGCAGCATCGTTTACTGCCATCTCAGCCAGCATCTTTCTGTTCATATCGATGTTAGCCAGTTTTAATCCGTGCATGAACTTGCTGTAAGACAGACCGTTCATTCTTGCTGCTGCGTTGATACGTGCGATCCAAAGCTGACGCATCTGACGTTTGCGCTGTTTTCTGCCTGCATATGCAGATGTAAGAGCTCTCATAACAGACTGTTTTGCAACTCTGTACTGTTTGGAACGTGCTCCTCTGTATCCTTTTGCTAACTTTAATGTTCTATTATGTTTCTTCTTAGCGTTCATTCCGCCTTTAATTCTTGCCATGTCTTATTCCTCCTTCAATATTTCCCTATCCTAGAGATATGGTAATACTTTCTTCATATTCTTTACGTTAGTAGCATCTGTAATAGTTGCCTGTCTGAGATTTCTTTTTCTCTTAGTAGACTTCTTTGTTAAGATATGGCTCTTATAAGCTTTATTTCTTTTTAATTTTCCTGTACCTGTTTTTTTGAAGCGCTTTGCAGCTGCTCTATTTGTTTTAATTTTTGGCATGATATATTCCTCCTTAATGATAGTTTTTATTTTTAACGTTTTACAGTTAAAACCATGCTCATATTTCTTCCTTCGAGTTTTGCCGGTTTTTCAACCGCAGCAACATCTTCCAGCATTGCTGCAAAATCATCCAGAATATGTTTGCTCTGCTGTACATGTGCCATTTCTCTTCCTCGGAAACGTAAAGTAACTTTTACTTTATTCCCTTTACCAATGAACTTCTTCGCATTATTTACCTTTGTATTCAGGTCATTGGTATCAATATTGGGTGAAAGACGCACTTCCTTGATCTCTACTGTTTTCTGCTTTTTCTTTGCTTCCTTCTCTTTTCTTGTCAGTTCGTATTTGTACTTACCGTAATCGATAATCTTACAAACCGGCGGCTGAGCCTTAGGAGCAATTTTTACCAAATCAAGCTCCGCTTCCTGCGCAAGCTTCATTGCTTCTCTTGCAGACATAATACCAAGCTGCTCTCCGCTCTCGCTAATCACTCGTACTTCCCTGTCTCTGATTTGCTCGTTAATCATTAAATCGCTAATTGTAGTGCACCTCCATCATAAAATAAAAATAAGTGAACAGTTCATAGACTATCCACTTCCATTTCTGCACAGATTATGCTATAATAACATACTATCAGTTCTGTACTTCTATATCAGACCATCAGTCGCCCGATTGCGCTGAGGTGAGAGTGGATACTCTACTTTCTTTTTCGCTTCACGCAGAATTTAATTTACCACACTTTTTTTTCATTGTCAATATCTTTTCTCTTGCAGAAACAGAGTTTTTTCTATATAATATGTTTTATGTATTGTCTTTCCCCGAGGCAATACCAGAAAAATATGAGAGAAATGTTATTTTGAGGAGGTTTATGCAAATGAAAAACAGAAGCAGTTTTTCCAGCAAGCTGGGATTTGTCCTCGCCGCTGCCGGTTCTGCTGTCGGACTGGGAAACATCTGGCGTTTTCCATATCTTGCAGCCAAGTACGGCGGAGGAACATTCCTGTTAATCTACTTAATTCTGGCAGTTACCTTTGGTTTCTCACTTATGGTTGCCGAAATTGCTATCGGACGTAAGACAGGATTAAGTGCAATCGGAGCTTTCAAGAGTCTGGATTCCCGTTTTGGATTCCTGGGCGTTCTTGCCGCAGCAGTTCCGATTATTATTTTCCCATATTATTCCGTAATCGGCGGATGGGTTATCAAGTATTTTGCCACCTTTGTCAGCGGTGGGGTAAGCGCTGCAGCCGGCGATACTTATTTTACCGATTTTATCAGCAATCCTGTTGAACCTTTAGGATGGTTCTTCCTGTTCATGGCATTCACTGCTATCGTTGTAATATGTGGTGTAGAAAAGGGAATTGAAAAAGTAAGTAAGATCATGATGCCAATCCTGGTTCTTCTTACAATTATCATCTCTGCATACTGCCTGACGATGGAAGGTGCGATGGAAGGTCTCATCTATTACGTAAAACCACATATGGGTGATGTATCCATCAAAACTATTCTGGCAGCCATGGGACAGTTGTTCTACTCCATGTCACTGGCAATGGGTATCATGGTTACATATGGTTCTTATATGAAAAAGGAGAATCAGCTGGAAAGCTCTGTTCGCCAGATTGAGATTTTCGATACCGGAATCGCTTTCCTTGCAGGTCTGATGATCATCCCTGCAGTATTCGTATTCTCCGGCGGAGACAAATCTGCTCTTAGCGCAGGTCCGGGACTGATGTTTATTACTCTTCCTAAGGTATTTAACAGCATGAAGCTCGGTGGCGTGATCGGTACTATTTTCTTCGTACTGGTATTCTTCGCCGCACTGACTTCCGCTATCTCTCTGATGGAAACGATCGTGTCTATTTTCCGCGACAAATTCCATTGGAACAGAAAAGGCACCTGTATCGGTGTTGCTATTTTATCCCTGCTTATGGGTATTCCGTCCTCCATGGGATTCGGACCTCTCAGCTTCATCAGCTGGATGGGAATGTCCATACTCGATATTATGGACTTTGTAAGCAACAGTATCCTGATGCCGATCGTGGCACTGTTCACCTGTATCTTCGTTGGATTTGTGATTAAGCCAAAGGCAATTGCAGATGAAGTAAAAGTAGCAAACGGAACATTCTCAGGAGAGAAATTATTTACCGTTATGATCAAATGGGTTGCTCCTATCTTCCTGATCATGATTCTGGTAAGCTCCATCATGAATGCTCTGGGAATCATCAGTATCTAAGTCAAAAAAAGCTGGTTCGCATATCATATACGAATCAGCCTTTTTTGTATACTTAAGATTCTCTATTCTACGATCCAGCTCTCGACATCCATTGCACCTGCATATTTCTCCAGGTATTTCTTTCCATACTCCAGAGCCTTTTCCAGATCCTGATTATCTGAAAAAGAATAAATCAGCGTCAGTACCTCTTTCACATTTTCTGTAATCATGGCGCGCTCAGAATCACTGGTAGAGCTTCCGATCGCCCCCTTTTCGTCAGCCAGTACGGGTAAATTCTCTATGTTTACATTTTCTTTGCCGATTCCCTTATACGTCTCGCCCTGCTTTCCCGTACGGAACACAAGCACATCCTCTATGTTTGCAGTGTCATAAGAACCAACAGAAAAACCTGATTCGATGGAAATCAGATTATTTACATCCACCACCGTATTCACCTCATAGAGTCCCTTTCCCTGACCAATTCTCCGAATCAGCGCCTCCGAAGAAACACGGTATCTACTCGGATCCTTGCCGAAAGCCTTATATGCCAGTCTGGACTCTCTGACATTCGGAATATCATTCACTCCATAATCAAAAATGGCATCTTTCGTCTTCTTAAAAATATCTTTTTTCAGATATGTCCACATATCCTCATTTTTCTTTTCTACATTTACTTTATATTGAAAACATCCCACTCTTGTACAGGGCCAGATTGCCTTCATTTCCTTATCGATCGTCAGCTGTTTCTTCATCTCTCGTCTCCTATCTCTGATTTCCCATACAGAATACTGCAACAACCCCCGGACCTGTGTGGCTTCCGATGACAGTTCCGATATTATTGATCAGGATATTCTCGATCCCCATCTTCTCCCGAACCAGAGATGCTACATACTGCGCATCTTCAATACAATCTCCGTGAGTAATCAAAATCAGATCATTCTCCCATCCCGCAGACTGTTCTACAGCCATATCCACAATCTTGTTCAGAGCTTTCTTTCTTCCTCTCTCTTTTCCAATCACCTGAAGCTTGCCTTCGTTATCCATATGAATCATAGGCTTAATCTTTACCATACCTCCAAGCACCGCTGTTGTCTTGGATATACGGCCTCCGCGATGCAGATGATCCAGATCATCAATAGTAACATTATGGCAGACATGAAGCTTATTTTCTTCCGCCCACTGTGCTGCCTCCTCAATCGTTTTTCCCTGTTCCCTCTGCTTCAGAACACCATGCAGAAGCAATCCTTCTCCCATGCAGGCACAGAGGGTGTCCACTACCAGAACCTTTGCCCCGGGATACTCTTCCTCCAGTTCCTCTGCGGCAATCCTCATACTGTTGCAGGTACCGCTGAGCCCGGATGAAAAAGCCAGATGCAGCACATCTTTTCCTTCTTTCACGTACTGTTCCAGCCTCTCCTTTGCTTCCTCCGGATTCACCTGTGAAGTCACTGACATCTTCCCCTCACGAAGCTTTACGAAAAATTCCTTTGCTGTAAGGCCATTCATATCCTCGTAAGTTTCTCCATCTATCGTATAATGCAGCGGGACAACCGGAACTCCCCTTTCCTCAAGCCATTCCTTTGGCATATCTACCGTACTGTTCACTGTAATCACAAAGTCTCTCATCTGTCTTACCTCCTTGTTTCACACATTTGAGTTCGCTTCGCCCTATATCATACCATCTTTTCCCATAGTACGCAAAATCTTTTTAAAAGTTATAATAAACAGTACTGCTGTAGTAATAACAGATATCACGTCCGCGATAGGCTCTGCCCGGTAGATTCCCATAACTCCCATCGTTCTGGGAAGGATTACTGCCAGCGGAATCAGGAGAATCACCTTACGGAGCAGTGCAATAAACAAAGAAACCTTTGCCTGCCCCAACGCCAGAAATGTAGACTGGCACGAACACTGGATTCCAAATATGGTAATGCCCAGGAAATACACCGGCATCACCTGACAGGTCAGCTCGATCAGTCTGGCATTATCCGTAAATATTCCTGCATAAACTTCGGGTGCTGCCACCGCAACACCGGCCAGCACAAAAGTCCCCAGAAAGCAAACCGTTAAAAGTCTTGTAAATGCAGATTTCACTCTGTCAGCATTCCCCGCTCCATAGTTATAGCTGATAATCGGCTGCACTCCCTGTGCAACCCCCTGAACCGGAACAATAATGAGCTGCATCACACTTGTCATAATCGTCATAGTACCCACATAAAGATCTCCTCCATAGTGTTGCAGTCCGGAATTCAAAGTGATACTGACCAGACTTTCCGTACTCTGCATGATAAATGGCGATACACCTAGAGCAGCTATTTTCCCTACCAGCTCTTTTTTTAATTTCATCTTACTAATACGAAGCTGGATCACGCTCCTACCGGAAATAAGGAAGCGCACCACCCACGCCGCACTGACCGCCTGTGAGATAACGGTAGCAAGAGCCGCTCCCCGCACTCCCATGTGAAGCAAAAATATAAATATTGGGTCAAGCACAATGTTAATGACCGCTCCGATCAGAACCGACAACATTGCCGTCTTTGCCTGTCCCTGTCCGCTGATAAAAGTATTCAGTCCGAGTGCAAACTGTACAAAGATTGTTCCTATAAGATAAATGGTAATATAATCTCTGGCATATCCTATAATATTATCACTGGCACCAAAAGCATACAGGATTGGTGTTTTGAAAAGCATAAAAAAAGTCGTAAGGATTACCGAGAAAATCACCAGAAGACCTGCTGAATTCCCCAAAATATCCTCTGCCCCGTCATAATCCTGCTTTCCAAGCAAAATAGAAGCAAGGGGTGCCCCTCCCATTCCTGCGAAAGCACTGAACGCCGAAATCAACATAATAATCGGGAACGTAACGCCCACACCCGTCAGCGCCATATCCCCGTATCCTGCAATATGCCCTATGTATACTCTGTCCACAATATTATAAAGCACATTGATCAGCTGGGCTGCCACCGCAGGCACTGCCATCTGCACCATCAGCCTTCCTATAGGCTCCGTTCCCAGTCTCTGATCCTGTTTTGTCTGCATAATACATCCTTCCTTCTTTTTCTCATATGATGAACATTATAGCAAACCTTTTCTATTGTGAACAGATTTCTTCTTATTATTTTATTTTTTATTAATTTAATTTTATATTTAGGTAATTTCTTCCAGACAGGGTCTTGTTAAAACAAATGAGACATACTACAATGATGCATCCTGCCAGGAATCCCATCCAGTTAAAGAGTGCTGTCAGTATCAGAAGCAAAAGGCGCATAAATTTGAGCGCATAACCAAGCTCAAAATTAGGCTGTGTATAATTTGCCACTGCCACAAATGCCATATAGACCATCACTTCTGTGTTGAACCAGCCGGATTGCACCGAAAATTCACCCATAACAATACCGGCTATTACACTGAGAGGAGTGCTGAGCATGCTGGGTGTATTCAGAGCAGCAAGTCTGAGTCCGTCTATCGCAACCTCCAGGATTAACAGCTGGAACACCAGCGGAATATTCACCGTATCCTTGATTGCAACGAAAGCAAATACCTCCGGTAGCCAGTTCAGATTCTGCATAAAAAGCAAAAACACAGGCGTCAGAAACACTGTCAGAAAAGTAATCAGCCCCCTGGACAGCTTCAGATAAATTCCAGTCATTGTAGGAAAATAGTAATCATTCGCCTCCTCGATCATATCCAGTATGGAGGTGGGAAGGATGAGAGCTGACGGGGAATTGTCTACCATAATTACAACCTTTCCCTCCAGGAGACACGCAGCAGCCGTATCCGGACGCTCCGTGAATTTGAACTTGGGAAGCGGATTGAACCATTTTCTCTTAAAAAGGCATTCTGCAAGACTCTGCTGATTCATGCGCAGATCATCAACCTGAATGCTCTGAAGTCTGTTTTTTACATTTTCAAGCAGTTCCTGATCCACCCGGTCTGACATATAGCACAGTGCCACATCCGTCCGGGAGCTTTCCCCGATATCCATCATCTCCATGGTCAGATGCGGGTCACGGATCCGCCTGCGCATCAAAGCCGTATTGAACACAATCGTCTCCACAAAGCCATCTCTGGAACCCCGCAGAGATTTATCCTTATCCGGCTCCTCCACACTTCTGGCCGGATAGGTTCGGCAGTCAATCGCAAGACAGGCCTCGTATCCGTCGATAAACAGGCAGGTAACTCCCGATAATATATTGCGGAACACCTGATCAAATTCGCTGATCGTATCTACCTCCACATAGGGAATGCATTCCCTGGAAAATCCGGTGGCACTATCCGGCATATCCTCTTCTTTCACTCCAAAAAAAGAATCCATAATCTTCAGCATTGACTCATCCTTCGTAAAACCGTCCACAAAGAAAAAAGAGGCTTCCCTTCCGCCAATCACCATATCTCTCTGAACCAGGTCAAAGCTTTTCTTTACAGGCAGCACCTGATTTACATAAGCTACATTTTCCTTTACAGACGTAGCCACTCTTTTTAAATCCGGCATCACACATCCTCCCTTATCGTAAATATTTTTTCATAAAAAAGAACATGCCCTCAGGCATGCTCTTTGCACATTCATTCGGGTATAGAAATAATCTTCCCCGTTTCTCTGTCATTTATTCTTATTTCGTCGTACTTCCGAATCCTCCGTTTCTGACTGAAGTAACGTCATCATCCACCGTAATTCCGTATTCCACGAAGATTCCCTGCATGAATCCGGTTCCTGCAGCAATGTCCACAATCTTCCCTTCATTCGTATCATTGGTAATTTTGGCAAAAATATGTCCTTCATTATCAGAATAGAAATAATCACTGTCTATGATTCCCACCGTATTATTTAACTGGAGACGGTACTTAAATCCAAGCCCGCTTCTGGGATAACACTTAAGCACCCACTCTTCCTGCATCTCGGCACGGATTCCCGTCGGAATCTTCATCGTCTCTCCCGGCCGGATGACCATATGCACCGGTGCATAAAAATCATATCCCGCAGAACCTGCCGTGGCTCTCTTTGGCAGTTTAATCTCCTTGTAAATATTGTTTATTTCCTCTTCCGTACACGCTCCGAATGTATCTTCCCAGTCCTCCCGGAACCGTTCAAAGCTCACTTTATAAAACTTCGCAATTCTCTTTGCCATCTGTATCCCTTTCTAATTACCACACTCAATACTGATCTCATTGAAGAGAGAAAGCACATGCTCTACAGAGAGATTTTTCTTCTCTTCGCCTTTTTTATCCAGGACTGCCTCACCCTGATGCATCATCAGAAGCCGGTCTCCGTACTGTACCGCATAGCGCAGATTATGGGTGACCATGATGGTCGTCAGATTCTTCTCCTTCACGACCTTATCCGTCAGCTCCATAATCAGATCCGCCGTCTTCGGATCCAAAGCGGCCGTGTGCTCATCCAGAATCAGGAATTCAATCGGTGTCATGGTGGACATCAAAAGTGCCATAGCCTGACGCTGACCACCTGAAAGAGCGCCAACCTTGATATCCAGCTTATCCTCCAGTCCCAGATTCAGCTGACTCAGAAGTTCCCGGTATTTTTCGATGCGGGCTTTCTGGGTTCCACGGCCAAATCCGTACATCTTTCCCTTATTGTCTGCCAGGGCCATATTTTCCAGGATCGTCATGGAAGGGCAGGTTCCCATGGCCGGGTTCTGATATACACGCCCAATCCTTACATTTCGCTTATATTCCTTTTCTCTGGTAATATCTGATCCGTTAATCAGGATCTGCCCCGCTTCCGTGGGGATACTGCCACAGATAATATTCAGAAGAGACGTCTTACCGGAACCATTACTGCCAACAACAGAAACGAACTCCCCTTTTTCCACCTTCAGATTAAAATCCTGAAACAGGCACATCTCATTTACCGTCCCCGGATTGTAATACTTATGAATTCCTTTCAGTTCCAGCATCCGTCTTCACCTTCTTTCTTCTGTCCATGCTGATAATCAGAATAATCAGGAACAAAACTGCTGTAATCAGCTTCATTGCCTGAGGCTCAAAGCTTCTGAGGGCAACTGCCACACACGCCTTGTAGATAATGGAACCGATCAGCACCGCCGTTGTCGCACGCAACACCGTTATATTCTTAAAAATACTGGTTCCGATAATTACACTTGCCAGACCGATTACGATGGCGCCGGTACCCATTGAAATCTCAAATACACGCTCTTCCTGGCAAAACACACTGCCCGCCAGTGACACCAGACCGTTTGCCAGTGCCAGCCCGACAATCTTGACATTCCCCTGATCCTTTGCAAGAGAAGTAACCAGTGTGGCATTGTCTCCGACTGCCCGGAGAAGGTAGCCTGATTTCGTCTGGAGATACCAGTCCAGCAACACCTTGGCAACCAATGTAAGAATCAGAATAATGATCAGTGTCATATAAGGCTTTAATCCTGACGGAACCAGCCCGTCCAGGCCTTCATTTTTAAAAATGGTTTTCTGTGAAAACAGAGGCACATTGGCCGTTCCTGCAATATAAAGATTGATGGTCCATAATGCAGTCATCATAATGATTCCGGAGAGCAGGTCTCTCACCTTACATTTTACATGAATCAGTCCCGTAATGATACCCGCTGCCGCTCCTGCAAGAAATGCCAGAATAAGCGCTGTATATGGGTTCATCCCCCTGGTCAGAAGGGCCGCTGTAATTGCGCCCCCGAGAGGGAAACTTCCATCTACCGTAAGATCCGGGAAATCCAGTATTTTATAAGTAATATATACGCCAAGTGCCAATATACCATATATCAGCCCCTGCTCCAGAATGGTAATTATAAAATCCATAAAAAAGTGCCTCCATCTATTCCCTCAGGGGAATTATTATTTATTCGGAAATAGCATCAAAGCTTTCCGCTGCGTCCTTTAAAAGTTCTTCCGGTACCTGAATACCAAGATTCTCTGCTACTTTGTTATTTACATAGAAACCAGGCTCTGTGATCGTCTCAAATGGAATCTCAGAAGCTTTCTTCTCGCCCTTTAATACCTGTGCTGCCATCTTTCCGGTCTGTTTTCCGAGAGAAATATAATCAATACCTTCAGCTGCCAGACATCCGATCTTCACCTGTTCAATCTCACTTCCGAACACCGGGATTTTCTTCTCATTTGCTTTTTCCAGAATGGTTGGCAGAGAAGAAACAACGGTATTATCGGTCAGATTGGTAATGCAGTCTACCTGACGGAGCAGTTCTTCTGCTGCCAGCGGGATATCTGCTGTAGTTGCAATTCCTTTTTCCACCAGTTCAAAATCGTATTTTCCTACCAGCTCTTTATATTCAGCAATTGCAGATACGGAATTAGCCTCACTCGTTGTATACAGGATACCAATCTTCTTTGCATCCGGAAGCATGGTACGGATCATCTTAAGCTGTTCTTCCACCGGTAGTTTATCAGAAGTTCCGGTTACCTCTCCTGCCGGATTGCCATCTGCATCTGCAAGCTCTGCAGCAATCGGATCTGTTACAGCGGTAAAGATAACCGGAATATCTACATCCATAGCTGCGTTATAAGCACTCTGGGCACTCGGTGTAGCGATCGCGCATACCAGATCAACTTTATCTGCTGCAAATCCACTGGAAATCTGTCCTGCAGTCGCCATATCTGCCATTGCATTCTTGTAATCAACCTCCAGATTCTCACCTTCTTTGATTCCTTCTTCTGCCAGACCTTCCAGGAATCCTTCCCGGCAGTTATCCAGAGAACCGTGCTCTGCAAACTGGGAAATACCTATAGTATAAGTCTTTCCTTCGCTGCTTTCTCCCTCAGAAGATGAGCTTCCTCCTGCACATCCGGTAACCATTGCTGTAACCATTGCCATTGTTAAAATAATTGCTGCTGCTTTGTTTTTCATAATTTTGTTCTCCTTTTCTTTTTACTGTTTTAAATTTCTGTTAGGAGAGAAAATAGTGGTAAATAATAAGAAGTTACAAATGGTATAAAAAACCGCCCCAAACCAAAAGGCTTGAGGCGGTAATAAATCTCTTATTATCGCGGTACCACTCAAATTGACATAGTGTCCACTTTTCTCATGTACTAACATACACTCCTGATTGATAACGGGTTCGGTTCCCGACTAACCATACTCTCCAAATGTCTTCAGGATTTCAGGCCGCCCTCGAAAGTCCATTCAGCTATCGGCTCCGTACGGCAATCTCACCATCTGCCGCTCTCTTTAACTTCACAATGATAACTTACTACTCTTTCTCATCGGTTTTTCTTTTATGGTATTCACTTTAATTCATTAAAGTTCATTTGTCAAGTCAAAATCAGAATAATTTTGAATTTCTACATTTCCTACCGAATTAATCCTTGATAACCGGGATTGGCGTGGTATCCACTGCATCCAGATCCTGCAGATATTTCTTCGTATCCTTAACCATCTGGTTGGACAGAAGCAATACGGCCACAAGGTTCGGGATTGCCATTAATGCGTTCAGAGTATCCGCGATCAGCCATACCAGATCCAGTGCGATAACAGGAGCGATTCCGGCTACGATTACATACAGTACACGGTATGGAACCAGAGCCTTGCTTCCTGCAAAATACTCTACGCAGCGCTCACCGTAGTATGCCCATCCAAGTACGGTTGAGTATGCGAAAGACATAATACCAAGTGTCAGAATAATCGGTCCGATTACCGGAATCTGGCTGAATGCTGCAGATGTAAGCTGTCCGCCGTTCTCAACAGTATCCATGTTGATGGTTGGGTTCTTCATGATAGTTGTTACCAGTACAAGACCTGTCATAAGACAAACAACTACCGTATCCCAGAATGTACCTGTGGAAGATACAAGTGCCTGACGAACCGGATTTCTGGTCTGAGCTGCTGCTGCTGCGATAGGAGCAGAACCAAGACCGGACTCATTGGAGAACAATCCTCTTGCAACACCAAAACGGATTGCCATCATGATACCTGTACCAACGAGACCACCTGCTGCTGCGCCCGGTGTAAACGCCAGTTTAATAATCGTTCCCAGTGCAGGAATGATAAAATCATAGTTCATACATAAAATTACGATACATCCAAGTACGTAGAAAATAGCCATGAAAGGAACCAGCTTCTCACATACTTTTGCGATGGACTTAATTCCACCGAAGATAACAACTGCGGTCAGAACTGCAACTACAATACCAACTGCGATTGGCGGAATATTAAAGTTTGTCTTGGCAACTTCTGCAATGGAGTTAACCTGAGTTGCACATCCGATACCGAAGGATGCAAAAGCTGCAAAGATTGCAAACAGCATACCCAGCCATTTCATATTAAGACCTCGCTCCAGCGCATACATTGCACCGCCCTGCATACGTCCGTCTGCCGTCTTAACTCTGTATTTTACTGCTATGTAAGACTCTGCATACTTTGTAGCGATACCGAACACACCAGTCAGCCAGCACCAGAGAACCGCACCAGGTCCACCAAGATAGATCGCGGTACCTACACCTACGATATTACCGGTACCGATGGTAGCCGCAAGTGCTGTTGTAAGAGCTCCAAAGTTGGATACCTCTCCTTCTGCATCCGGATCTCTGGTTACAGATAATTTAATACCTTTTGAAATGGTATACCTCTGAATAAATCCTGTACGAATTGTCAGGAAGATATGAGTACCGAACAACAGGATAATCATCGGCCAGCCCCATACTACACCATTAATCGCGTTTACTACTGAATTGATAGCATCTAACATACTATTCCCCCTTCTCTCTTTGATTTGAATCTCTCTCTTCTCTTTGCTTCTGTTATATGCGCTTCGTGTACAAAATAGTACAGATAACGCATTTTGGCATCTCATCTCACCTGATGCCTTCTTCCGTTTAACCTAATCACATTGTACACGAATTTCTAGTAAATAGCAACAATTGTTATATTATTGTCATTCAATTCTGAATCATTCATTATTCGTCAGAATTTTCACATTATAATAACAGATGCATAAATACGCAAAAAAACTCCAAGACGAATCCGTCATTGGAGTTTTACGTAAAATTATTTTAACATATGAGCATTTTAATTGCAAGTTTTTTTAATCAGCGGCAGCAACATGCCTCCCGCACTGTTTCCGACCGTCATAATCAGGAGATATCCCACTGCTTTTACAGACCATGCTCCTGCAAGGCTGAAATAAAACATATTGGCAATACAGTGCTCAAATCCACATAAAATAAATGTACTGACACACAGGAACAGAATCAGGGGATTTCCTTTTTCCTTAAATCCATCTACCGCCACATACATAAGAAGACCACAGAAACATGCCAGTAAAAAAATACTGAACGGTTGATCTGCAAGCTTTACCTTGCAGATATTCTGCGCCTGTTCGCTGATTCCATTGATTCTGGACATCCGTACAGCCAGCGCACCGAGTCCTGTTCCCACAAGATTTCCAAGCCAGGTAGCCGCCAGAAGTCCCGCGTAATCAACCTTATTCTCCGCAGCCGGAAGATATCCGATTTTACCAGTGTATAGAAACAGACCGTTCAGTACAATTGCATAGAGACCTACCGTAAAGAGCAGTGCACCGATTACTTTATTCTCTACCGACAGATAGACCGTTCCGCCGACTGCGATGGCGATACCCGCCCCCACAGCTAAAAGAAACATATTTCCATACTTTTTCATCATCTGCGCCCTCCTTAAAACGGTGTTCCTTCCAGATCATACGGTGTCACCTGATATACGTAATAATTCAACCAGTTGGTATAAAGATTATTGGCTGTTGCGCGCCAGGTAAGAAGCGGTTTGTTATTCGGATCGTCGTCTCTGTAATAGTTTTTTGGCATATCGATCGGAAGTCCTTTTCCAAGATCCCTCTTATATTCTCCATCCAATGTTACGCGGTCATATTCCGGATGACCCATTACGAATATCTGGCGTCCATCCTGAGCCATTGCAAGGAACAGTCCCGCCTCATCGGATTCTGCCAGAACCGTCAGCCTCTCATCTGCACGCACTTTATCCATAGGTGTTTCCGTATGGCGGGAATGAGGAGCGAGAAAGACATCATCAAACCCTCTCACCAACGGTATTTTTCGGTTAAGCACTCTGTGCCAGTACACTCCAAAAACCTTTTTATCCAGCTGCACCTTATCAATTCCATAGTGATAGTAAATACCTGCCTGAGCCCCCCAGCACAGATGAAGGGTGGATGTCACATTGGTCTTGCTCCACTCCATAATCTCTTTCAGCTCATCCCAGTAATCCACTTCTTCAAAAGGCATCTGCTCTACCGGAGCCCCCGTGATAATAAAACCGTCAAATTTCTGATTCTTTATCTCAGAAAACGGCAGATAAAACTTATTCAAATGGCTGGTAGAAGTATTTTTGGATACATGGCTTGATACATTTACAAACACCACATCCACCTGCAGTGGTGTGTTAGAGAGGGAACGGAGAATCTGTAACTCCGTGTCCTCCTTAAGCGGCATAAGATTCAAAAGTCCGATCTTAATCGGACGGATATCCTGATGGGTTGCACGATGTTCATCCATCACAAATATATTCTCCTGCTCCAGTATTTCTTTTACCGGCAAGTCATTCTGTACTCGAATCGGCATAATCTATTCCTCCTTTTTATCCTTTTCCTTCCGCTCATCATGCTGTTCAGAAAGAATGTAATTTCCCTGATCATCTACATAACTGTATTCATCATAATAATCCGACTCCTGCGGAAGGTTCTTCCGCTCCAGTTTATGATTAATAATCATCTGAATGATATAATATATAACTGCAAATGTAGGCACTCCCATAAGCATTCCCAGAAATCCGAACAGTCCGCCTCCCAACAAAATCGCAAAAATAACCCAAAACGCAGAGAGCCCCGTAGAATTTCCCAGGATCTTCGGTCCGATCAGATTTCCATCTACCTGCTGTAAGACCAGTATGAAAATGAGAAAATACAATCCCTGAAGCGGATTCGTCAAAAATATCAGTATCGCACTCGGAATGGCACCTATGTAAGGTCCGAAGAATGGAATGACATTGGTCACTCCTACTATTACACTAACCAGCAAAACATAAGGCATCTTCAGAAGAGACAAACCCACAAAACAGAGCACGCCTATAATTGCGGAATCTATCACTTTACCGATAATAAATCCGCCGAAAATCTCATTGCTTTTCTTCGTAAAATGCAGAACAAGGTTCGCATTATGAGGTGTCAGAAGCGCATAGACCATCTTCTTTGTCTGACGCATAAAGACTTCCTTACTGAACAACACATACACGGATACGATCAGACCAATGAGAAGGTTGAATAATTCACTGACAATATTAAACACACCCACCGTCAGGCTGGACATCAGCTCATTCGCCTTTTCCAGAAGATCGGTACGCAGCCATTTCTGAAACATGTCCATACCTTCCTGCATTGCAGTTTTCAAAAATGTTCCTGTCGTTGACTCATCATGAATCATAGTATTAATCTGAGCCATCAGATCATTCAACTGTCCGGGAAGTGT
Organism: Sporofaciens sp. SGI.106; assembly: GCF_050314255.1. Classification (NCBI taxonomy): domain Bacteria; kingdom Bacillati; phylum Bacillota; class Clostridia; order Lachnospirales; family Lachnospiraceae; genus Sporofaciens; species Sporofaciens sp. SGI.106. The sequence continues at coordinate 250 of NZ_JBNPMZ010000006.1, read as the reverse complement.
CACCACCAGGTCACGGATACTTTTATACAGTTCCGGAATCATCATATTACAGAGTCCCGTAATAACCATGATTAAAATAATCAGAGAGATAAAGACACCTGCCGTCCTGGAAAGAACATGGACACGGGTCTGATTTTTCATTCTCTTTTCCAGTCTCGGAATGAGTATCCTGTCCACCTTTTTTACAATTGGATTCAAAACATAGGCAATCACAAGCCCGTAAAGAATCGGCTTCAGTACTGTGATAATC
>NZ_JBNPMZ010000005.1:0-171652 GCF_050314255.1 Sporofaciens sp. SGI.106 | reverse complement strand
AAACACAAGAGGTATTCAAGATGAATGTTAAATCAAGAAAAGAAAAAAGGCAAGTAAATGTAGAAAATCAGGCAATTAATCTTTTGTCAAAAGAGGAACTGAGCAAGAAAATAGAGGTGGTAGAAAAAGAACTGAGATCCTATACCTGGCGGGAACTGGAAACAAACGGTAAGTTTGCCAAGAACGATAAACTCTCCTTCATTACTGATGACATGCTTATAGTAGGATGCGATATAGGCAGTGAGACTCATTATATCAGGGCAATTGATGTCAGAGGAAGGGAGTTAAGCCGTGGAGCATTTGAATTCAGCAATACTGCAGAAGGCTTTGAAAATGCCAAGGCATGGGTGCTGGCACTTGCGGCAAAAAACGATAAGAAACAGATAGTGCTGGGTCTTGAACCGACAGGTCACTACTGGTTTGCGTTGGCTGCATGGATGATTACAAACGGAATCAGCGTTGTTCAGGTAAATCCATATGCTGTAAAGCAGAGCAAAGAAATCGAAGACAACAGTCAGCTCAAGGATGACAGAAAAGATCCCAAACTGATTGCCAATCTTGTGAAAGATGGCAACTATGGAATGCCATATATCTTCCGGAAAAAGTCTACGCAGATATGAGAAGGCTCTCCGTGTTCAGGGATCAGCTTACCGAAGACAGGATACGAAATATCAATCGTCTCCATAGGGAACTGAAAATCTATTTTCCGGAATACATGGACGCATTTGGGAAAATAGATGGTGCATTCACCCTGGAAGTACTGAAAGTATCAGCCATCCCATCGGATATCGCAGCACTGGGAGAGGAAGGCATAAAAAATATCTGGCATGATGCAAAACTAAGAGGACGCGGCTACATCAGAGCCGGTGAGATTGTGAGTTATGCAAAGAAAAGTGTGGGGCTTAAGGATGGGACTGATGCAGGCAGGGAGGCAGTGAAGTGGTATGCCGAACAGATCCTGAAGCTGAATGAGCAACTTGCAGTGATTGAAAGTGCTTTACACAAGAAATGCAGGGAAATACCCTATACAGAAAACATACTGGCAATCAATGGTGTAGGCGAAAAAAAAACTGGCTGGAATACTGGCAGAAATGGGAGATATCAGCAGGTTTGATGATGTGAAGGAAATCCAGAAGCTAAGTGGGATGGGGCTGGTGGCGTGCAGTTCCGGCAAGCATAAAGGACAGACAAAGATCAGCCACAGAGGACGCAAGAGGTAGATGGGACGAAGGAAGTTGGGACACGATCCCTTTAGACACGGAAGGTTCATCATCATAGTTGTTCAGAGGGAAATAGCCTTTATAAAGCAAAGAAAAGGGATGCTTTATTAGCTATACCTGTTTATTAGCTATTCGGTACATGATACTACGATATCCATCACTCCCGGCTCTGTTTTTGAGGTAAATAAAAATCGTCAAAGCGGCCAGTAAAATCAATAGATTTAGGCTTGACAGAATAGGAAGGATTTATTGGAATTTTATACAATAAAAAATTCTTGTGCAAAAAAAAGAGAATTTGCTGAATGTTGTATAGTGCTCTTGAAAGGAGGAAGCAGGGAAGAAAGTAAAAATAATAACTCCCTGTGAATGATATTTATGGCAAATGAAAAGAGCTGTAGTATTTGCGGATCAACCAATTTGATATTGGAAATTAATGATGTATGTATATGCGTGAACTGTATACTCCATTTGAATCGCAGAGTTGAGGAAGAAGCAACCCAGAAGTATGAACTGAAAGATGTGCTGAATGAATTTTACAGTCATTATCCCCGTACATATGAGCCACCAAAGACAATGCCTGAACACTACTGTATTTATAATCCGGCCGAAATTATGTCTTATTTGAATAGATGTATCATCGGTCAGGAGGAAGCGAAGAAAACATTGGCAGTTGCTGTATACAACCATTATAAGAGGATGGGGCATGAGGATATTGAAAAAAGCAACATTCTGATCAGTGGACCTACGGGTTCTGGAAAAACGCTCCTGGTGAAAACACTGGCGAAAATGCTTGACGTACCTTTCGTCATTGTGGACGCAACCACATTTTCCAAGACAGGATATGCGGGAGCAGATGTTGACAGTATTCTTACGCGTCTATATCAGGATGCAGGAAACAACGTTCAGGCTGCTGAAAGAGGTATCGTGTATATTGATGAGATTGATAAACTTGCCTCTGGCGAGATGATGGGAGAAGGTGTGCAGCAGTCACTTTTAAAACTGATTGAAGGATCCGTTGTGAATGTTCCAATATCTCTTTCTAGGAATCCAATGAACCAAGGCATGGTACAGATGAATACAAAAAATATCTTATTTATATGTAGTGGTTCGTTTGAAGCGTTCAAAGAGAAGACAATAGGATTTGGAAGTTCGGTACCTACCTGTAAAAATGAAGTGAAAGGGATTATTCCTGAACTATTGGGGAGGTTGCCGATACGTGTATCACTGAATGCTCTCACAAAGGATGATATAATCAATATCATGTGCAAACCTGAAAATTCCATCATTAAACAGTATCAGAGATTGATGGCAGATGATGGGGTGAAATTGGAGTTTTCCAGGGGAGCTATCGATGCGATTGCGGAAAAGGTAATGAATGACGGAACCGGCGCCAGGGAAATCCGGACTGTGATTGAAGAATTGATGAGGGATATTATGTTTGAGGTTCCATCTCACCCGGAATATAAAAAAATCTTCATCACCAAGAGGACCATACAATATGGTTATCCTTATATCTGCAAATGTGAAGAGGGTGAGGCTATCAAGTAGATGAACACAACAATTTTATTCTGATAAAAAAGGGAATCAACTCTGTTGGTTCTCTTTTTTTCTTCAGCGGAATTAATCTTTCATATTACTAGTGCAAAGATGAAATTTTGATTACGTGTGAAAGGAGAACGAAAAATGACCAGAACATATCATACACCATTTTCAGAAAAATATACATTAAGTATTGAACAGGCGGCAGATTATTTTGGCATTGGTCAGAAGAAGTTGAGACAAATTGTTGATGATCATAAGGATGCGGATTTTATTTTGCGAAATGGTGCAAAAGTATTAATCAAGCGGAAGAAGTTTGAAGAATTTATCGATAATACAAATTCTATTTGATTGAAGGGAAAATGAGAATTCAAAAAGAGCCGTAACTGTGGTATATTATTTATATACTATAGCAAAGGCTCTCCATGAATTAGGAGGGATTAGAAAGTGAGTATAAAAAGACGGGATAATAAGAAGCGTATTCTGAGAGACCGTGAGAGCCAATGCAAAGATGGGCGTTATAGATATACATATTATGACGCAAATGGAAAACAAAGGTGTATATACAGCTGGAAACTGGAGAGTACGGACAAACTGCCGGCGGGAAAACGGGATTGTATTGCACTACGGGATCAGATTGCTGAATTGAATAGATTTTTGGATAAGGGAGGATCGACACAATCACGTGATATCACGGTTTTGCAACTTGTAGAGCGGTACATTACACTTAAGCAGGGTGTTCGCCCGACGACTAGACAAGGATATCAGACGGTTGTGAATTTTTTGAAAAAAGATCCCTTTGGAAGTAAGAAGATAGATCATATCAGACTTTCCGATGCGAAATTGTGGTTTATTCAGTTACAAGCGCATGGAAAAAGATATAGTTCGATTCACGCAATCCGTGGTGTGCTCCGCCCGGCTTTCCAGATGGCTGTAGATGATGACTTACTGGTGAAAAATCCATTTGACTTCCAACTGGCTACAGTGGTTGCAAATGATTCTGTAACACGCGAAGCAATTAGTAGGAAACAGGAAAAGCAGTTTTTGGATTTTGTAAAAGAAGATTCACATTTCAGCAAGTATTATGAAGCAATTTATATTTTGTTCCATACCGGCTTGAGAATTTCCGAGTTTTGTGGCTTGACTATCTCCGATTTGGATATGGAAGAACGTACGATTAACATTAATCATCAGCTTCTGCGTACAACTAATATGGAATATATGATTCAGGACACAAAGACTTCCTCCGGAACTAGGATCATTCCGATGACGGATGAGGTATATAATTGTTTTGAAAAAATCCTTAAAAATCGTAGAAAACCCAAAGTAGAACCTATGATTGACGGAAAAAGCGGTTTTTTGTATTTGGACAAAAATGATATGCCCATGGTAGCACTCCATTGGGAAAAATATTTCCAGCATATATGTGAAAAATACAACCGCATTTATCGAGTACAGATGCCAAAAGTGACACCTCATGTATGTCGCCATACTTATTGTAGTAACATGGCAAAATCAGGGATGCATCCAAAAACTCTGCAGTACTTAATGGGGCACTCGGAGATTGGAGTAACGTTTAACACATATACACATGTTGGATTTGAGGATGCCAAAAAAGAACTGTTACGAATCCGTTGTGTGGTATAATTGTGTATTTTTTTAATGATAAATTAATGATAAATTATGCCATAGAAAAAAGACAGATGTTTAGCAAGGCACACTGTAATGATAAAAACTTTCCATTTTATCATTAATTTATCATTAATGCCGGGAAAAGTATGGAAAGATATGAGAAGTTTTGCTTATTCAGCCAATGTTTGAAAAAAGCCTTGAAACCCGCATAAAATAAGGCAAAACATGGCATAACGTTACAAAAATTAGAGGACATAAATTTATGATAAAAGTGTTATTTATATGCCACGGCAATATCTGCCGTTCTACCATGGCTCAGTTTGTTTTTCAGGACATGGTCAATAAATCAGGCCGTCAGGCCGACTTTTACATTTCTTCCGCGGCTACCAGCCGGGAGGAGATTGGCAACGGTCCGCATTACGGAACGGTGCGCAAATTAAGACAGGAGGGCGTTCCGGTGCTGGATCATCGCGCGGTTCAGATGACTAAGAAGGACTATGAAAAATATGATTACCTGATTGGCATGGACTCGGCGAATATCCGGAATATGCATCGCATTACAGGTGGTGATCCGGAGGGGAAGATTTACAAACTTCTGGATTTTGCCGGGGAGGCGAGAGATATTGCGGATCCATGGTACACGGGCAATTTTGACTGGACCTATGAGGATGTTGTGCAGGGATGTAAGGCGCTGCTTGCACATTTCGCCGACTACAGATAGTTCCAGGATGCTATTTACATTTGAAGGCGAATGCTGTACCATAATGGGAGGCTGAAATGAAGATGACGGGAGGATGAAGATATGTCGATGGTGATTAATCACGAGTTGCCGTTGCCGGATAAATTAAAAGCAGAATACCCGGTGCCGGAGAGACTGTGTGAAATCAAAAGGAAGAGAGATAGGGAGATTCGTGATATTTTCACAGGAAAATCAGACAAGTTTGTCGTTCTTGTGGGTCCCTGTTCTGCAGATAATGAGGATTCCGTGTGTGAATATGTGAATCGACTGAAGAAAGTTGCGGACAAGGTTTCGGATAAATTGATGATTATTCCACGGGTTTATACGAATAAACCGCGTACGACAGGAGATGGTTATAAGGGAATGCTTCACCAGCCGGATCCGGATAAAGAGCCGGATTTGCTGGCGGGAATTATTGCGATTCGTAAACTGCATATCCGTGTGATGGAGGAGACGGGTCTGACTTCTGCGGATGAGATGCTTTACCCGGAGAACAGAAGTTATCTGGATGATGTGCTGTCTTATGAGGCTGTAGGAGCCCGCTCTGTTGAGAATCAGCAGCATCGTCTGACTGCCAGCGGTATGGATATTCCGGTGGGAATGAAAAATCCTACCAGCGGGGATCTGGCGGTTATGTTGAATTCAGTGACGGCGGCTCAGCATCCGCATCGTTTCATTTACCGCGGATGTGATGTGAAGACCAGTGGAAATGATCTGGCGCACACCATTTTACGCGGAGGCGTGGACAGATATGGTAAGAATATTCCAAATTATCATTATGAGGATCTGGCGCGTCTTGCGGAAATGTATGCGAAAAGAGATTTGCTGAATCCGGCGGTCGTGGTGGATGTGAATCATTCCAACTCTGCAAAGCAGTATAAGGAGCAGATTCGAATCGTCAGCGAAGTCCTTCATAGCAGGAATTATAACCCGGATCTGAAGAAGCTGGTGAAGGGTGTTATGATTGAGAGTTATCTGGTGGAAGGAAGACAGGATATCTGTGAAAATCTCACATATGGCCAGTCTATTACGGATCCGTGTATCGGTTGGGAAGATACAGAACGCCTGATTTATGACATTGCAGAAAAATGTTAAGCAATTCTTGAATTAAAATAAAAAAGAGAAGATATCCTGGAGATTGGACGTCTTCTCTTTTTATTTTCGACAGATATTTATATAACAATCATTATTACTCATGCTATATAGCAGTTTGAAAATTAAATTTCTCCCTGATAACCACAATTGCCACAAATATATCTTGCACAGCAGTCAACATAGTGAAGAACACATTCTGTTCCACAACGTGGACAACGAATTGTTGATGGGCCGCTGCCACCGGCAACTTTCTCTAAATCTTTTTCTGTCATTCCACCGATTGGTTCTTTGTTTAATGTATTATCTGACATAGGACACGCCTCCTTTACTTATATCTAAATATTACCACCTGAGGGTAGAATAAGCAAGAATATTATTGGTTTTTTCCTTTTCTTTTTTGGTGACCGGTTGATTCGGGGTTATGGGTTTCGGCGTTCTGATTTTGATGTTCTCCATGCTGTTTGTTTTGTGAGTTCTGCTCATGATTTCCGTTTTGATTTCCTTCTGTACAGGTGGCATCTGAAGTAACAGGCTCGCCGGATAATTCAGAAATCCTGTCGTAAATCTGGCGCATGGTCAGGTGATGAATCTCTTCTGGTGTGACGTTTGGATCTAAAGCTTTCAGTTTTTCATAGGCCTTATATTTACCAACAGACATTCCCAAATCATGAGCAGACTGGACTTCTTCAGAGTTTGAAGAATCACAGTGTATTTTTTCACCGCAGGCGGCAGTGGCAGATTCTACATTTTCCAGCATTTTTTCATTCTGTTCTTCATCTTCTCCGGCAACGGTGACAGAGATAAGATGCTCCGGTATCAGATAAGGCTTCAGCTCCTCACTGCTCAGGATTTTTTCTATTGCATCCGAATATTTCAGAAAACGTACATTGATCGTGTCGGCCAGTTTCTCCCCGTCTTTATTGTAGCCCTTCATGTTAATGACCCGGTCGAAGCGATTGATATTCAGCTCGACCGAGGGGTTGATGTCAATGCTGATGGCAGAGACAGGGGTGAAATATGAATAACATCCGCTTGCTCCCAGAAAGAGGAGGAGGCAGCATGCCATGGCAACAGCATATTTCCTCATATAAAATGTTTTGCGCGGCTGAAAGCCATTTGTTTTCTGGTAAATAGAATCGAGGGTATGCTGTTTTAAGTCCTCAAGTGCATGGACCTGGTCAAACGCTTCTTTTATTTTGTTATTCATGAAAATCACCTCCCAGCTTATCTTTGAGTAGTTTTTTTGAGCGAGTCAGAAGAGTATAAATGGTATTTGTGTTTTTCTTTAGAATCTGTCCGATCTCCGGTGCAGAATAGCCTTCGTAATAATGAAGGAAAACGACGTCTCTGTATTTTTCGGGAAGGGACAGGACAGCTTCTATAATTTCCATATGATCTGTGGACATCTCTGTAGTCTGACAAAGAACTTCATCTATGGGGACAGTACGGTTCCGAAAGAAGTTCCGGAGCAGATCTTTACAGGCATTGATGGTGACACGGATGAACCAGGCCTTCTCGTGCTCATTACTTTCGAATACAGTTGAGTCGAGGACATATTTTAGAAAAACTGTCTGAAATATGTCCTCGGTGTCTGCGCTATTTTTAAGATGTACCATACAGAGCCGCCGAACGGTATCTGAGTACCGTTCAAGCGCTCTGATTGTCTCCTGCTCGCTTCGCATAATTGATTCCGCCTTTTATCTGTTTCCTCGTCCGTGATGTCCGTTTCCAACCTGCTGTCCCTGTCCATTGCCCTGACCGTACCCGTTACCGTTGCCGGAACCATCACAAATCGCATTTTCTTTGTTGTCACAAACACCGTTGCTGTCAGCGTCCACGAAATTGCCATTACCATTACCGTTATTCTGGCAGATGCCGGTGCCATTACCCTGGCAGACGCTGTTTTCATTGCATTGTCCATTACCATTACCGTTGCCGTAACCGTCACAAACCGTATTTTCCCTGTTGTCGCATATACCATTGTTATCAGCGTCAACAAAGGTCTTTGCTATATTATGAGCCGGTTTAGCTGCAAATGCAATAGTAGTTCCTGCGGTTGTGATCATTGCTGCGGCAAGAATGCCGACGATTAATTTCTTCATAGTTTTGTTCCTCCTGAATCAATCTGTTTTTTTGTTTTTCAATAGTAATACGATTGGTTTTGGAGAATCCATTCAAAAAAAGAAAATTTTTTTAGAAACAGCAATACCCCGGTCGAGAGGATGACCGGGGTAAGCTTTTCAAAAGGATTCTATTGTATGAATAAAAGGATTTTGCGTACCTGAGATGAATTGTTAAATATTTGACTATCTCTGATACGATTGTATTTTAACATGTGGCCTGAAAATAGTAAATGTCAATAAAATACAATCTTTTTTGAAAAATCGCAACTTTTTTGTGAAAAATATAACAAACGTATCGACTAAACGCCTATGGTTGACTTGCACCCGTCAAAACGGTACAATGAATGATAGCGACGAACGCAATTTCGAGCAAGACTTCACCGACTGCTTGCAGTCGAGGGAAGTCTTACTCGAAATTATGTGAGTGCAACGAACAGCGAGGGAGCGAAGCTCACGAGCTGGCGTTCGGAGCGAAGTAAGGAAGAAGAAGCAACGAACAGCGAGGGAGCGGAGCTCACGAGCCGGCGTTCGGAGCGAAGTGAGGAAGAAGAAGCAACGAACAGCGAGGGAGCGGAGCTCACGAGCTGGCGTTCGGAGCGGGAGGATTCTGAATTACAAATACACGAAAAGGATAGTGAACTATGAGATTACGCAGAATGATTGCCATCTGGGCAGCAAAATTTGCAGAGAAGGCCAGTGTCCATATTTTCCACCGACAGGGTGTGACTTGGGCAGGAAAGATTGCGCTGAAGATCTGTCCGACTCTGCTGACGGAGCTTGCAGCTCAGGTGAGAGGAGATATTTTTATTGTATGTGGAACGAATGGAAAGACGACGACCAATAACATGCTTTGTGCAGCTCTGGAAGCGGAAGGTATGAAGGTGGTTTGCAACCATACCGGTTCGAATATGCTGAACGGTGTGGCAGCAGCCTTTGCCCTGGCAGCAGGGATTGGAGGCAATCTGGACGCTGACTGTGCATGTATTGAGATTGACGAGGCATCTACCAGAAGAGTCTTTCCTTATTTTAAACCGGATTATATGGTTCTGACCAATCTTTTCCGGGATCAGCTGGATCGCTATGGGGAGATTGATATCACGATGAATATTTTAAAGGAAGTGATGCAGAGTGCTCCGGATATGAAGGTGATCGTAAATGGAGACGATGCACTGTCGGCATTTCTGGCAATGGATGCAGGCAATCCATATATTACCTACGGAATCAGTGAAAAGGTTATGGATGAGAAGGATTCCCATGAGATCAGGGAAGGACGTTTCTGTAAGAAATGTGGAGAACCGCTTCATTATAATTTTTATCATTACAGTCAGCTTGGGGATTATGCATGTACCAGCTGTGATTTTAAGCGCCCGGAGATTCAGTATGATGCTTCTGATATTCAGGTGGGAGATCAGCTTTCCTTTACAGTGGAAGGACGTCGGATTACGGCTAACTATAAAGGATTCTATAATGTATATAATATTCTGGCAGCCTATACGGCAGCAAGGAGTGGCGGTTTTGCATTAGAGCATTTTAATGATATGCTGGCGAAATTTAATCCGGAAAATGGCCGTATGGAGCAGTTCGTGATCCGTGACACGAAGATTGTGCTGAACCTTGCCAAGAATCCGGCAGGTTTTAACCAGAATATTTCCGCCGTAATGCAGGATGATACATTGAAGGATCTGATTATTGTGATTAATGATAATGATCAGGATGGTACGGATATTTCCTGGCTCTGGGATGTGGATTTTGACCGATTCAAAGGGGCAAATGTGAATTCCATCACGGTAAGCGGCATCCGCTGTCAGGACATGCGTCTCCGGTTAAAATATGTGGATATTCCGTCTATGCTGGAGTCCGATGTGGAGAAAGCGATTTGTGAGCGAGTGGAAAATGGCTGCGGCAACCTGTACGTTCTGGTGAATTATACAGCACTTTTCAGCACCAGAAATGTATTGAAGAGACTGGAGGGAAAGAAATAATGGACAGAAAGATTACGATTGGGCATTTATATCCGGACCTTTTGAATCTCTATGGCGACCGGGGAAATATCGCCTGTCTGATGCAGAGATGTATCTGGCGAGGGATTGAGGCTGAGACCATTGAGTTTGAGCTGAATGATACTATAGATTTTTCGAAACTGGATATCGTTCTTCTGGGCGGGGGCTCTGACAGAGAGCAGATGATCGTCTGTAAGAAATTGAAGGAAATCCAGCAGGATTTTAAGAATTATGTGGAAGATAACGGAGTTGTGATCGCTGTTTGCGGCGGATATCAGCTTCTGGGTAATTATTATAAGACTGAGGAAGGCATGATTGAGGGCCTGGAACTGGTGGATATGTATACAGAGCAGGGAGAAGGGCGCCTCATCGATAATATCGTACTGCAGAGTGATCTTGTAGAAATGCCTGTTGTGGGATTTGAAAATCATGGAGGAAGAACCTTTATTAATGGAAATAAACCTTTTGGGAAAGTGCTCTATGGTTCGGGTAATGATGGACAGAGTGGCTATGAGGGGGTAGTGTATAAGAATGTGATCGGAACCTATCTTCACGGACCGCTGCTTCCGAAGAATCCACAGGTTTGCGACTGGCTGATTGCCCGTGCGCTGGAGCGAAAATATGGGGCTGCCGATCTGGCGCCTTTGGATGACAGTCAGGAAAAAGAGGCAAATCAGTATATTTACCATCGTTTTGTAGAAAATAAATAGAGATGCCGGCTATCAAAAAAGGCACCGGGAGTTATTCCTTCCTGGCCTGTTCTTCTTTTTCGCGAAGTGTGAGCAGGTACAGATACTCCAGAGTGTCTTCTTTTGATTTTGGGGACAAACTCCGATAAAGCTTGAGAACTTTCTGGTCAAGAAGACGTTCCTCCTGCGGGCTCATGACAGCTGCGGAAGAATCGTCGGACTCATTTGCATCAATGAGAAAATCGATAGATACACCGAAGAGGTCTGCCATGGCGGATAGCGTTTCGTGTGACGGCTGACGGTCTTTTGTTTCGTAACCGGTAACCGTTGAACGTGACACATTAATGCGGTCGGCCAGCATTTTCTGGGTCAGGCCGTGTTCTTTTCTCAGGGCTTTGAGCTGTGTGGAAAGTGACATAACAGATCCTCCTTATCACTTGTTACCATATTCTACCAGTTTGGATTTTTTGAAAGTAGAAATGTGTCGAATCTCAACGAAATGTTGCGAAAATGTTGAGAAACGGCACGTGATGTGAAAGTGAATGAGGAATGCGATCTGCCGGAGATATCCCGTTGACACATGGAAATAAACCACATATAATTAATATCAGATGAGAGATGACTCCCGCCTCTGTAGGCGGTGAGCAGCAATTATGTATCAGTGGCGGGTTTCAATCCCCCATCTGATATACGCTCCGCGAGGATGCGCAGGAATTCGGATTAGAAACATGTCTGCTATGCAGACCCGAATTCCGCGCCAAGACTCGCGAGCGAGTCTTGAATAAAAATAGCCGAGAGGATTGAGATAGATGATTATAGCAAAAGATGATGAAGCAATGAGAAGTAAAATATGGAGAATCGTGACGACGGCAGCATCGATTCTGATCATATTGAGTGCGGCATTTTTCCTGGTAAAGCTCTTCATGTCCAACCCGCTTGAGGGAACCTGGGAGAGTGAGGAAGACAGCCTGATTCTGGCGATTAAGAGTAATAATTCACTGGTAGTGCAGGTTCCGGAGGTTCAGGAAGACACTAATGTAAAGGTGAAAATGGAATATACTATCGATAAGGAAGAGAAGACGATTACGATTAAAGAGAATGAAGCGGAGCTTGAGAAGGTTGCGAAAGCATCTGGAGGCAAGTTTACTGCCGAGACTCTGGAAGCTGCGGTAAGTTCTGTGACTACTACCTTTGACTACAGTGTGGATCAGGACCAGCTGACTCTGACAGAACGGGAGTATGGGGAGCAGATTATTTTTGTAAAACAATAAATCAGATGTAAGGGAACACTTACTTCTGGCAAGCAGAGCAAAAGGGCAGCTTTCTGCCCGGTTTTGTCTGGAAATCATTTTATCAGAGTCGAAACCGGGACGGAGGCTGTTCCTTTTGTCTTAAGTGAGTCTTGAAGTTTTGGAAAAGAATGGATTATGAAAAGGAGGTTTTGAGGATGACAAGAGAGAATACGAAAAAGGTAAGGATCGGAGATGTATGGATCGGCGGAGGAAGTCCGGTTGCGATTCAGTCTATGACGAATACGAAGACGGAGGACGTGGAAGCTACGGTGGCACAAATCCTGAAGCTGGAGGCGGCAGGATGTCAGATTATCCGCTGTGCGGTTCCGACTATGGAGGCTGCTAAGGCCCTGGCAGAGATTAAGAAACAGATACACATTCCTCTGGTGGCAGATATTCATTTTGATTATCGTCTTGCCATTGCCGCCATTGAAAATGGCGCAGACAAGATTCGGATTAACCCGGGAAATATCGGTGATAATGCGCGGGTGAAGGAAGTGGTTGATAAGGCGAAGGAATATAATATCCCGATTCGTGTGGGTGTGAACAGTGGTTCTTTGGAGAAGCATCTTGTGGAGAAATATCACGGAGTGACGGCAGAAGGAATTGTGGAAAGTGCCCTGGAGAAAGTGCATCTCATTGAGGGCATGGGATACGATAATCTGGTAGTCAGCATTAAGTCTTCAGATGTGCTCATGTGTGTCAGAGCCCATGAGCTGATCGCAAAGGAGTGCCCGTATCCGCTGCATGTGGGAATTACAGAGTCCGGAACGTTGTTGTCTGGTAATATTAAGTCTTCTGTAGGTCTTGGAATTATCCTGTATCAGGGAATCGGTGATACGATTCGTGTGTCTCTGACCGGTGACCCGGTGGAGGAGATTAAGTCTGCGAAACGGATTTTAAAGACATTGGGACTTCGGAAGGGCGGAATCGAGGTAGTATCCTGCCCGACCTGCGGACGTACCAGAATTGATCTGATCGGTCTTGCAAATCAGGTGGAAAATATGGTGGCAGACATTCCTCTGGACATTAAAGTTGCGGTAATGGGATGTGTGGTGAACGGACCGGGAGAAGCCAAAGAGGCGGATATCGGAATTGCCGGAGGAATTGGAGAAGGCCTTCTGATCAAGAAGGGCGAGATTGTGAAGAAAGTAAAAGAAGAAGAACTTTTAGAGACATTGAGACAGGAGCTGTTACACTGGAATGAGTAAATCATTTTTTGAAGTATTTCCTACATTAAAACTGAATGAAGATATGAAAATGCTGTTTACCGGCGTGGAAGTAAGCAAGGTGGCAACGAATTCCGACAGGGATTATATCCATGTGCATATTTTCAGCAGGCATCTGATTCAGAAGCACAAAGTCTGTGAGATGGAACAGATGATAAAGGAGCAGCTTTTCGGGACAAACCGGATTCAGATCGCGGTGATTGAAGAATATGAACTGTCCAGACAGTATACGCCGGAAAATCTGATGAGGGAATACTTTGACAGTATCCTTTTTGAAGTGGGACAAAGAAGTGTGGTGGAGCGAAATATGCTCCAGACGGCAGACTGGTCTTTTGAAGAGGGAAATATTCTCTGCCTGAAGCTTATGGATACGGTGGTTGCCAAGGGCAGGAAGGATGGTCTGGTGGAGCTGATTCGCCGGATTTTTGAAGATAGATTCCATATACCGATTGAAGTGCGTGTATTGTATAAGAAGATTGAGGACAGTAAGCTGAAATACAATGAGCTGAGACTCCAGCAGGAGGTTGAGGCGATCGTTGAGAAGAATCAGGCAATTCGTAAGGAACGGCTTCAGAGAGAAGAAAAGCAGGAAAATAACAAGGAGAAAGCCGGAAAACAGACTGTGGATGCCGGGCAGAAGGCGGAGAAGGCAGGGGCAGCTTCCGCTGAAAATGGCTCCGGATCTGAGGCAAAGAAGGAAGGCAGTTTCCAGAAGAGAGAGGGAGGTTTCGGCAACAGAGGCGGTGGTTCCTATTACCGCAAGTCGGATGACCCGAATGTGATTTACGGACGTGATTTTGACGATGCCCCAATTGAACTGGAATCTGTTGTGGGTGAGATGGGAGAAATTACTATCCGCGGTAAGGTTATTAGTTTTGATACCAGAGAGATTCGAAATGAAAAGACCATCCTTATGTATGCAGTGACCGATTTTACCGATACTATTATGGTGAAAATGTTTGTGCGCAATGAGAATCTGCCGGAGATGCTGGGCGAGATTAAGATGGGAGCATTTTTGAAAATTAAGGGAGTGACAACCATTGACAAGTTCGACGGAGAGCTAACCATCGGCTCGGTTACAGGAATCCGAAAGATACCGGATTTTACCGTTTCCAGGAAGGACACTTCTCCGGAAAAGCGGGTGGAGCTTCACTGTCATACAAAAATGAGTGATATGGATGGGGTATCGGATGTAAAATCCATCGTAAAACGCGCTCATGACTGGGGGCACAAGGCCATTGCCATTACCGACCACGGAGTGGTGCAGGGATTCACGGATGCCAACCATTACATAGAGACGCTGGATAAGGATGATCCGTTTAAGATTATTTACGGAGTGGAGGCTTATCTGGTGGATGACCTGCAGGATATTGCCATCAACGAGAAGGGGCAGATGCTGGACGGCACCTTCGTGGTATTTGACCTGGAGACTACAGGTTTCAGTCCGATTCAGGATAAGATTATCGAAATTGGAGCTGTGAAGGTGGAGAATGGACGGATTACGGACAAATTCAGTACCTTTGTGAATCCGAAAATTCCGATTCCATTTAAAATTACCCAGCTTACCAGCATTACTGATTCCATGGTGATGGAGGCGCCGGAGATTGAGACGGTACTTCCGCAGTTTTTGGAGTTTATCGGGGATGCGGTACTGGTGGCTCATAATGCCAGCTTTGACGTGGGATTTATTGAACAGAACTGCCGGTATCAGGATATTCAGCCGGACTTTACTTCGGTGGATACGGTTGCCATGGCCAGAATTTTGCTTCCTACTCTTGCGAAGTTTAAGTTAAATATTGTGGCGAAGGCGCTGAATATTTCCCTGGAAAATCATCACCGGGCGGTGGACGATGCAGGAGCCACTGCGGAAATATTTGTAAAGTTTATTCAGATGCTGCATGAAAGAGATATTGATTCGCTTAAGAAACTGAACCAGTTCGGTGCGCATAATGCGGGGGCTATTCGAAAACTGCCTTCTTATCATGCAATCATTCTGGCGAGAAATGATATCGGAAGAACGAATCTGTACACGCTGATATCCAAGTCTCATCTGGACTATTTTGGAAGACAGCCAAGAATTCCCAAGAGTGAGTTTTCCAAATACCGGGAAGGACTGATATTGGGAAGTGCCTGTGAGGCAGGTGAGCTTTATCAGGCCATTCTGAATGATAAGTCTGAGGAGCGGATTGCCAAAATCGTGGATTATTACGATTATCTGGAGATACAGCCTCTTGGCAACAACCGGTTTATGATTGCCAGTGATAAGATTACCAAAGTGAGGGATGAAGAAGATTTAAAGGAGATTAACCGGAAAATTATCCGTTTGGGCGAGAAGTTTGGGAAGCCGGTAGTGGGAACCTGTGATGTGCATTTCCTGGATCCGGAGGATGAGGTATACCGTCGAATTATTATGGCGGGAAAAGGATTCACTGATGCGGACGAACAGGCACCTCTGTATCTTCGGACTACGGAAGAGATGCTGGAGGAATTCGAATATCTGGGATCTGCCAAGGCTCATGAGATTGTAATCGACAATCCCAATATGATCGCGGACTGGGTGGAGAAGATTGCACCGGTGCGGCCGGATAAGTGTCCGCCGGTGATTCCGAATTCGGATCAGATGCTGAGGGATATCTGCTATAACCGTGCCCATGAGATGTATGGACAGGAACTGCCGGAGGTGGTTACGGAGCGTCTGGAGAGGGAGCTGAATTCCATTATCTCCAACGGATTCGCGGTTATGTATATTATTGCACAGAAGCTGGTTTGGAAGTCCAACGAGGACGGTTATCTGGTAGGTTCCCGTGGATCGGTAGGTTCTTCCTTCGTGGCTACTATGGCGGGAATTACGGAGGTTAATCCTCTGAGTCCCCATTATTATTGTAAATCCTGTCATTACAGTGATTTTGATTCCGAGGAAGTGCGTGCATTCGCGGGAGGCTGCGGATGGGATATGCCGGATAAGCTTTGCCCGGTCTGTGGCGAGAAGCTGGTAAAGGATGGATTTGACATTCCTTTTGAGACCTTCCTTGGATTTAAGGGAAATAAGGAGCCGGATATTGACCTGAATTTCTCCGGTGACTACCAGAGTAATGCCCACAAATATACGGAGGTTATTTTTGGTGACGGGCAGACATACCGTGCCGGAACCATCGGTACGCTGGCGGATAAGACGGCATTTGGATTTGTGCGCAATTACTATGAGGAACGCGGCGCGAGAAAGCGTGTCTGCGAAATTGACCGGATCGTGCAGGGATGTACCGGAATCCGAAGAAGTACCGGACAGCATCCGGGAGGAATTATCGTACTTCCCTTGGGGGAGGATATTAATTCCTTTACTCCGGTGCAGCATCCGGCAAATGATACGACAACGGATATTGTGACGACGCACTTTGATTACCATTCCATCGACCATAACCTGCTGAAGCTGGATATTCTGGGACACGATGACCCTACCATGATTAAGACTCTGGAGGAATATATCAGTTCCCCGGCCATGGAAAATGAATATAATGAAACGGACAACAGGTTTGATGCGACGAAGATTCCTCTGGATGATAAGGGCGTAATGTCTTTGTTCCAGAATACGACGGCCCTTGGCATTAAGCCGTCCGACATCAGCGGATGTCCGGTGGGATGTCTGGGAATTCCGGAGTTCGGAACCGATTTCGTTATTCAGATGGTGGTGGACACCAAGCCCCAGTCGCTGTCTGATCTGATACGAATTTCCGGTCTCTCCCACGGGACGGACGTATGGCTGAATAATGCCCAGGAATTGATCCGAAGCGGGAAGGCGACCATTTCCAGCTGTATCTGTACCCGTGATGATATTATGACCTATCTGATTAACAAGGGGCTGGACAGTGAGGAGTCCTTTACCATTATGGAACGTGTCCGTAAGGGTGCGGTGGCAAAGGGAAAATGTAAGGAGTGGCCGGAGTTTAAGAAGGATATGGCAGAGCATGACGTACCGGACTGGTATGTGTGGTCCTGCGAACAGATCAAGTACATGTTCCCGAAGGCACATGCGGCGGCATATGTTATGATGGCGTACCGTATTGCCTACTGTAAGATCAATTATCCGCTGGCATATTATGCGGCGTATTTTGGTATCCGTGCGGATGCATTTTCCTATGAACTGATGTGTCAGGGAAAGGAACAGCTGAATTTCTACATCAGCGATTACCAGAGGCGTTCGGATTCGCTGACTAAGAAGGAGCAGGATACTCTGAAAGATATGAGGATCGTGCAGGAAATGTATGCCCGCGGATTTGAATTTGTGCCCATTGACCTGTATCAGGCCAAGGCATCCAAATTCCAGATTGTGGATGGCAAGCTGATGCCGCCGTTTTCCAGTATTGAAGGAATGGGAGATAAGGCGGCAGAAGCCGTTGAGGCGGCAGCGGCGGACGGACCATATCTGTCGAGGGATGATTTCCGTCAGAGGACGAAGGTTAGTAAAACGGTTATCGATTTAATGAATGACCTGGGACTCTTTGCCGGAATACCGGAGAGCAATCAGCTTTCTTTATTTGAGATGATGTAGAGTATCGGTTGCGCAGGGATCCGGATTTTAACAATAGAAATGGTGAGGTAAGAATGGAAAAGAAAAAGAAGTATCTGGGAATATTATATATTATCTGCTCGGCATTTTGCTTTGCACTTATGAACATGTTCGTGCGGATGTCCGGAGACCTTCCGTCGGTGCAGAAAAGCTTTTTCCGGAATCTGGTAGCCTTCTTTTTTGCGTTTGTGATTATGAAAAAAGAAGGGATTCTATTTTCCTGTCAGAAGAAAAATGTGTCGGCACTGCTGCTTCGCTCTGTGTTCGGAACGCTTGGAATTCTCTGTAATTTCTATGCGGTAGACCATCTGGTGTTGTCGGATGCGTCCATGCTGAATAAAATGTCTCCTTTTTTTGCCGTTTTGTTCAGTTATCTGATCCTGAGAGAGAAAATAACCGTTCCGCAGGCGGTCTTTGTGACGGGAGCTTTTCTTGGAAGCCTTCTGGTGATCAAACCGACATTTTCCAATATGGATTTCCTGCCGTCGGTCATCGGGCTGATGGGAGGACTTGGCGCCGGAATCGCCTATACATTTGTGCGGAAACTGAGCCTTGGCGGGGAGAAGGGACCGATGATCGTCTGTTTCTTTTCCGGGTTTTCCTGTCTGGTTACCCTGCCGTTTTTAATTCTGGATTATCATGCCATGAGCGGGATACAGATTGTGACACTTTTGATGGCAGGACTTGCGGCAGCAGGAGGACAGTTCGGTATCACTGCGGCATACAGTTATGCGCCGGCACGGGAAATTTCTGTATATGATTATTCGCAGATTATTTTCTCGGCGATTTTGGGATTTTTTGTATTTGGACAGTTACCGGATCTTCTGAGCTGGATTGGATATGGAGTGATCTGTACCATGGCAGTTCTGATGTTCCTGTATAATCAGAGGAAAGATGGCTCCCGCCTCGTTAGGCGGTAAGACTTGAAGTGGAAAGGGCAGTATAAATATGAGCAGAGGAACAGAATTTCTGACAATGGTTACCGGAGAATTGAAAGAAAGGATTCGGGAAACAGCCGGAACCATACAGGATGTGGAAAAAGACATTTCCAGAATGAATGAGTACTACTGGGAAAGTTATACGGAGATGGATGAGTATGGATATGAAAATTATGATAATCAGCAGGCGCTGTTAACGCAGGTAAATGCGAATCAGGAAAATAGAAAGCAGCTCAGCAGATGGAAGAAGATGCTGGATTCGCCTTTTTTCGGAAGTGTAGATTTTATTTATGATGGAGAGGAAGAGGCAGAATCCTTTTATATAGGAATCGGCAATTTTGCAAAGAGCAGAGGGCAGATTCCGCTGATTTATGACTGGAGAGCTCCGGTCAGTGCCCTGTTTTACGACTATGACAAGGGTGAGGCTTCCTATGATGCTCCGGCAGGGGTGCTGTCGGGGGAGATTACCTGCAAATGTCAGTACAAGATTCGCGGTGGAAGAATGATATATGAGTTCGAAAGTGATATGAAGATCGATGATGAGATTCTGAAGCAGGAGCTTGGGGCGAATGGCGATATTAAACTTAAGAACATCGTTCGTACAATACAGAAAGAGCAGAATGCGATCATCCGCAATACGAAAGATCGGATTCTGGTGATTCAGGGGGCGGCAGGAAGCGGTAAGACTTCCATTGCACTTCACCGGATTGCCTATCTTTTGTATCACGACCGGAGGCATCTGAAGTCTTCTAATATTTTGATCCTGTCTCCGAACAGCGTGTTTGCAGATTACATTTCCCATATTTTACCGGAGCTTGGCGAGGAAAATATTCAGGAGATGAGCTTTGATCTCTTCGCTTACCGGGAGCTTCAGGCGGTGGCTTCGGATTGTGAAGACCGGTATCATCAGATTGAGAAACAGATCAGTGCCTATGATGAAGATGAGGCAGAGAGGTATCATTTCAAACAGTCCAGGGAATTTGTTCAGGCGGTAGAGGGATTTCTGGTAGAGCTGGAAGATCGACTGGTGGATTTTCGCGACATTTCCTACAAGGGAATGGAGAAAAAGAGCGAAGAGATTTTGAAGATGTTCTATTATAAATTCCAGGATATTCCACTTTTGTCCCGAATGGCAGCAGTCAGAGATTATTTTATTGATGAATATGAGACGCTGAACGGACGAGATCTGCAGGAGGAAGAGCGGGAGATTGTCTGTGAGAAATTTAACCGGATGTATGTTACTACGGACCTTTACGAAATCTATAACTGGTTTCTGGAGGAGAATGATCTGCCTCTTTTACCGGACTGTCCGGTGGAGAAGCGGAGACTGGATTATGAAGATGTATATCCGATCCTGTATTTGAAATACAGACTTTGTTCTTCGGCTGCACATAAAAATATCCGCCATCTGGTGATTGATGAGATGCAGGATTATTCCTATCTGCAGTATGTAATCCTGGAGCGGATGTTCAGCTGCAATATGACGATTCTGGGAGACTGGGCTCAGACCGTGGAAGTGTCCCGTGACAATCCACTTACATTCCTTCCGGAAATTTTCGGAAAGAAGATTCGAAGAATCCAGATGAATAAAAGCTATCGCAATACGACGGAAATTGCGGATTATGCGAAGAAAATCATCGGAATAGAAGGGATTGAATACCTGGAGCGGCACGGAAGAGCGGTAGAGGAGATGGTGTGTGCATCCTGTGAGGAAGCTCTGGAAGAGATCCGGCAGCAGAAAAATCTGGGACCGGAAGGGTATGAGACGGCAGCGGTGCTTACCATGACCGAAAAAGAAGCAAAGTATGCTTACAGATGGCTGAAGGATCAGGGAGAGCCGGTTCATTATATTGACAGAGACAGTACATCATTCCAAAAAGGAATTACGGTGACTACCTATTATCTGGCAAAGGGACTGGAGTTTGACCAGGTGTTTATACTTGGAGGGAAAAAGAAAAGTCCTTTGTTTGATCAGTTCCGGTATATCTGTGCTACACGGGCACTCCATGAATTGTATGTGTATGATGTGGAAGAAAAATAAAAGGGGCGGTGCACGTTGTGTCACCGCCTCAGATTGTAGAAAATGCTATATCAGATGGAAATTAATATCTAAGATATCTGCTGGCATGCCATAATCTTGTCCAGATTGGCAAGAAAGGCAGCACACTGGTTCATGATTTTTTTCTTTTCCAGAGTTGTTTTGTTCTGCTCCAGATAACTGTCGTACATGGCGTACAGCATAATATACGGCAGATCCCGGTTCTGACTCCACTGGAATAAAAGCCAGTTCATGGAGTGGGAATACCAGTATTTCCGCGGAATGTCTCCGGATTCTAGTACCCTGATATGTACTTCCGCCTCCGAAGCCAGCTGGGACAACTCCTCCAGATTCTCTTCCGGAATGTCCTGCTTTCCCCAGCGTTTTGTCTTTAAAAGATCACTTCCCGCTCCAACCAGCTCATTCAACTTATTTGCTGATTCCCAGAAAGGAGCAAAGTTGGGTGATAACGGTGTGTTGTTTGCGGAGCGGTTCATTCGCTCACTGTCCCGGTCTCTGCGGATCGGATTGCGAATGCGCCGGTCATAAATGCGGCGATTCTTCGGATCAATTAGTATCCTGTATGCCTGAAGGACATTCTGAATGTATGGTGTGGTGTCGTAATCCGTGTCAATATTTGCATCCGGATGAAACTTTTTTACCAGAAAATTCTTGGCATTCGTAATCTCTTCATCCGTTGCATCCATCGGTACACCAAGCATATCGTAATAGGTGCAATCTTTCATAATTAAAACTCCCCTTTTAATCTTAACCACAGACAATGTGGTGTGTTTATCATTCTCCCATCCATAATAATACGATAGATTGCATCGGAAATCAATGTTTTCCTTATCCGCTAATTCGTGTCTTCTGGAGTCTCAGAACGTATTAAATTGACTTTTTGACTCAAAAATGATAATATAGACATAAGCGGGACATTTAAAATGAAATTAAGGTGAAATGAAAGGACGATTTTATGAAGAAGCAGGGGGAATACACGCTTGAGGATTATTATGCATTACCGGATGAACGCAGGGTAGAGCTGATCGATGGTGTGATCTATGACATGTCGGCGCCCACGACGATCCATCAGATGATCGGGTCGGAAATTCGCGAACAGTTGAGTAGTTTTATTAAGAGTAAAAAAGGAACTTGCATCCCTTTTGCTGCACCGGTGGATGTTCAGCTGGATTGTGATGACAGGACGATGGTGCAGCCGGATGTTCTGGTGGTGTGTGACAGAGATAAGATTATTAAACGCTGTATATACGGTGCGCCGGATTTTGTGGTCGAAGTTCTTTCTCCGTCTACAAAAAGAAAAGATGGTATTATAAAGCTCAGTAAATACATAAGTGCCGGGGTGAGGGAATACTGGATAGTGGATCCGGATAAAAAACAGGTGGTTGTGTATGATTTTCAGAAAGAAGATTATCCGGTCATCTATGGGTTTGGTGGCGAAATACCGGTAGGAATTTTTGATGGAGAGTGCCGTGTCGATTTTGCGGAGATTTATGAGTACATACGTTTTTTATATGAAAAAGAAGAGGGAGATCTATGATGAAGAATTCACAGATTACACATTGGTGTCATGAGATCATCCGTTCACAGGCAAAAAACAGAGGGATATATATAGATGCAACCATGGGAAAGGGGTATGACACAGCCTTTCTCTGTGAACTTGCGGGAGATGAGGGAAAGGTGTATGCTTTTGATATACAGGAGAAAGCGCTGGAGCTAACGAAAAAGCGGCTGGAAGAGCAGAAGATGGCAGAGAGAGCCAGCCTGATTCTGGATGGGCATGAGCATATGGAGCAGTATGTGGAACCGGAAAGTGTGGATGTCATCTGTTTTAATTTCGGATATCTGCCCGGCGGCGATCACCGTATAGCGACATGCCCGGATACCAGTATTGCTGCCATAGAGCAGGGACTTCGTTTGTTGAAACCGGGGGGAATGATGAGCCTTTGTATTTACAGCGGCGGAGATACCGGATTCGAGGAAAAAGAAAAAATTCTGGATTATTTAAAACAGATTCCTGCAAAAGAATATACGGTGATTTTAAATCAGTATTTTAACAGGCAAAATGATCCGCCTGTACCGGTTTTCATTTTTAAAGGATAGATTTAAGAAAGGGTGAGATGCAGATGAGAAGACAGAACAGACAGGTGACCGATTTTAATGAGATTAAAAAAATAGTTATGGACGGTAAGGTTGCCCGGCTTGGCATGAATGATGAAGGAAAGGTGTATATTGTACCGATGAATTATGGGGCTGAATGTGGGGAAGATGGCAGTATTGCATTTTATTTTCACTGTGCTAAGGTTGGACGGAAAATTGATATACTAAAAAATAATCCGGAGGTTTGCCTTGAACTGGATGGAAGGCATGAACTGGCAGAGGGGGAGACGCCCTGTGATTACAGTTATTATTTTGAAAGTCTGATCGGGAATGGCAGGGTACAGTTCATCGAAGATAAGGAAGAAAAGATAGAGGCGCTGAAGTTGATTATGAAGCATCAGACCGGAAAAGATTTTGCGGAATTTGATGAAAAATGGGTTTGTGCAGTCATGATCTTAAAAGTGAATCTTTCCGAATATGAAGTGAAAAGACACAATCCATAGGGGTGTCTGTTTGTGAAAGAAAAAACTATAGAATTTCATAAATCAATGCTTTAATCTGTGAAAGTATTATGCTATAATATGCAGGTAAGCGTGAGCAGTGCAAACTCAGACTGCACTGTGAGATGCGTTTTTTCGTTATTTCGATAAGATGAGAAAGGATGTAACTGAGAATGTCAAAAAAAGTAATTATGCTTGGTAATGAGGCGATTGCGAGAGGAGCTTACGAAGCGGGCGTGAAGGTGTCTGCAGCTTATCCGGGTACGCCGAGTACTGAGATTAGTGAATATCTGGTACAGTATAAGGATGATCTGTATTGTGAGTGGTCACCGAATGAGAAGGTTGCTACCGAGGTTGCAATCGGAGCATCTGTTGCTGGTGTACGTGCAATGTCCTGTATGAAGCATGTTGGATTTAATGTGGCAGCAGACCCTGCATATACGGTGTCTTATATGGGAGTGAACGGAGGTCTGGTCATCGTCGTGGCAGATGATCCGGGACTTTACAGTTCCCAGAATGAGCAGGATACGAGAATGGTTGCGCGTGCAGCGCAGCTTCCGGTTCTGGAGCCGTCTGACAGCGCAGAAGCGAAAAATTTTATGAAGGCAGCATTTGAACTCAGTGAGCAGTTTGACCGTCCGTTTGTTTTCCGTACAACTACAAGACTGGCTCACTCCCAGGGTGTGGTAGAGCTGGAAGACAGAGCTCAGATTGAGGATAAACCATATGTGAAAGATATTCGCAAGACGGTTATGATGCCGGGAAATGCAAAGCTCCGTCACGTGGAGATCGAGAAGCGCAATCTGGAACTGGCAGAAGCTGCGAATACACTGCCGATTAACCGTGTGGAGATGAATGATACGAAAATCGGTGTGATTACCAGCGGTATTCCTTATCAGTACGTGAAAGAAGCAATGCCGGAGGCATCTGTATTAAAGCTTGGTATGGTCAATCCTCTGCCAAGAAAACTGATCGAAGAATTTGCTTCTAAGGTTGAAAAGTTATATATCGTGGAAGAACTGGATCCGGTGATTGAGGAACAGGTAAAATCATGGGGAATCAAGGCTGTCGGTAAAGAAATCTTTACTGTACAGGGTGAATACAGCGCGAATATGATCCGGGAAGCAATCCTCGGGGAGAAGCTGGATATCGCAGCACCGGCAGCAGCGCCGGGAAGACCGCCGATTCTCTGCCCGGGATGCCCGCACAGAAGTGTTTACTATGTGCTGAATAAACTGAAGCTTCATGCAGCCGGAGATATCGGATGTTATACACTGGGTGCTGTGGCACCGCTCAGTGTGGTAGATACCACTATCTGTATGGGCGCAAGTATTTCCAGCCTTCACGGAATGGAGAAAGCAAAGGGTAAAGATTATATTAAAAACTGGGTAGCAGTTATCGGAGATTCCACATTCTTACATACAGGTGTGAATTCCCTGATGAATATGATGTATAACAAGGCGACCGGAACAGTGATGATTCTGGACAATTCTACGACAGGTATGACCGGACACCAGGATCATGCGGCGACAGGTAAGACTCTTCTCGGAGAGCCTACATATGCCATTGACATTCCGGCACTGTGCCGTGCAATTGGCGTTAAGAATGTAATAGAAGTCAATGCATTTGATATAGCTACATTGGAAAAGGTAGTAAAAGAAGAAGTTGCAAGGGATGAAGTGTCTGTTATTATCACCAAAACACCTTGTGTACTCTTAAGCAAAGAGAAGAAGCCGCTCTATGTTGCACATGAAGATAAATGTAAGAAGTGCGGTATGTGTATGAAACCGGGATGTCCGGCTATGACAAGGAATGCAGACGGAACGATCCATATCGATGATACGATGTGTACCGGATGCGGTCTTTGTGAGACTCTTTGTAAGTTTGATGCAATTGAATTAGTAAAGGCAGGTGACAGATAATGGCAACAAAAAATATTATGATTGTCGGAGTCGGAGGACAGGGAACTCTTCTGACCAGCAGAATTCTGGGAGGCCTTGCCATTGCAGGAGGATATGATGTCAAACTTTCAGAGGTTCATGGAATGGCGCAGAGAGGCGGAAGCGTTGTAACATTTGTGCGCTATGGTGAGAATGTGGCAGAACCGATCGTTGAAGAGGGGCAGGCAGATGTAATCATAGCATTTGAGAGGCTGGAAGCACTTCGCTATGCACATTTTCTTAAAAAAGATGGTGCCCTCATTGTAAATGACTGGAGAATCGATCCGATGCCGGTAGTGATCGGTGCGGCAGAGTATCCGGAAAATATTATTGAAAATCTGAAAAAGGATCATAAAGTATATACAGTAAATGCGACAGAGGAATCCAAAAAGCTTGGCAATCCGAGGGTGTTCAATCTGATTGTTCTCGGTATCGCAGCCCAGCATATGGATTTCACAAAAGAACAGTGGTATGACGTAATTGAACATACAGTACCGCCGAAAACGATTGAGATCAATAAGCAGGCATTTGATGTAGGATACCAGCTTGTCTCAGAGTAGAGGCTGTAAAGAAATTGAATGAGAGGATGGACAGAAGAATGGCAGGAGTAGCATTGGAAAATTGGCAGGAAAAAATCCGCGACCCGAAGATTGAGTGTATGAGCAGGGATGAGATGACAGCGCTTCAGAGTGAACGTCTCGTAAAGCAGGTGAAGAATGTATACGATAATGTAAAGTTTTATCGTGATAAGATGGATGAGATGGGACTGGAACCTGGGGATATTAAAGGGATTGAAGACATTAATAAGCTTCCTTTTACGACAAAAGAGGATCTGAGAAATAATTATCCTTTCGGACTTCTGGCTGTACCGCAGAGTAAGATTGCCAGAGTGCAGGGAACATCAGGAACAACCGGAAAGCTTACCCTTGCATCCTATACACAAAAAGACGTGGATGTTTGGGGAGAATGTGTGGCAAGAGCGCTTACTATGGCTGGTCTTACATATGAAGACAGACTTCATATCTGTTACGGATACGGACTTTTTACCGGAGGTATGGGACTGGATCTCGGAGCACGAGCATTGGGAGCCATGGCAATTCCGATGTCTTCCGGTAATACAAAACGTCAGCTGATGTGTATGGAGGACTTTGGTGCGACAGCTTTTGCATGTACACCTTCCTATGCATTATACCTGGCAGAGGCTGCTCAGGAGGCAGGTATCATCGACCGCCTGCAGATTAAGGCAAGCATCAATGGTGCAGAACCGTGGACAGAGGAGATGCGCAAGAAGATTGAGAGCATCTTCCATATCAACAGCTTTGATATTTACGGACTTTGCGAGATTACCGGTCCTGGTGTGGCAATGGATTGTATCCATCATAAAGGACTTCATGTATATGAAGATTACTTCTATCCGGAAGTACTGAATCCGGCAGATCAGACTGCATGTGCAGACGGAGAGACCGGAGAACTTGTATTTACGACTCTTGCAAAAGAAGGTATGCCGCTTCTTCGTTACAGAACAAAAGACCTGACAAGCATTCAGCATGGCACATGCGAATGTGGAAGAACGCTTCCAAGAATTCAGAAGTTCACAGGACGTACCGATGACATGAAGGTTATCCGTGGTGTCAACGTATTCCCGACACAGGTTGAGACAGCTCTTCTGTCTATGGGCGGCGGCGTAGCTCCTCACTATATGTTGATTGTGGATCGTGAGAATAACCTGGATGTCCTCACTGTAATGGTAGAAGTTGATGAGAAATACTTCTCTGATGAGATCCGTAAGCTGGATGAACTGAAGAACAGGGTGGCCGCAGTATTAAAACAGGCACTTGGGGTATCTGTAAGAGTAAAACTGGTAGAGCCTAAGACTATTCAGAGAAGTGAAGGAAAAGCAAAACGTGTGATTGATAACAGAAATTTATAAGGAGGGGAAATTATGAGTTTGAGCAACACAATTCAGCAGTTATCCGTTTTTTTGGAAAATAGAGAAGGACGTCTGGACGAGGTGCTTTCTGCTCTTGCAGAAGGAGATGTTAATATCGTAGCGCTCAGTCTGGCAGATACTACCGAGTATGGAATGCTCCGTATGATCGTGTCCGATCCGCACAAAGGCCGTATGGTATTAAAAGAAGCCGGAATCACAGCGATGCTTACAGACGTAGTAGCACTGAGAGTTCCGCATGCTACCGGATCTCTCAGCAAAGCAATGCATCAGCTTGTAGAGGGAGAGGTTAATATTGAGTACATGTACGCATTTGCAAATGGTGCGGATGCGGCGGCTGTACTGAAGAGCGATGAGCCGGGACGTGTGATCGATATTCTGAAGGGAAGCGGATTTGACGTATACAGTGCAGATGAAGCATATAATGCTAACAGATAGGAAATGAAATCTGAAAAAAGGTATAAAAAGTGGGATGTCAGATGACATCCCATTTTTTAATCGAATTACATGTATTCTTTTACATATTTAAAATTATATATATTTTATATAAATAAAAGGTACATCTCATTTGATTAAATTGTGGCAATTACAGTTTTACAACATTAACTGCCTGAGGTCCCTTAGCACCTTCAGTTACTTCGAACTCTACAGCCTGACCTTCTTCTAATGATTTAAAACCATCCATTACAAGTCCAGAGTAGTGAACGAATACATCATTTCCAGACTCGTCAGAAATGAAGCCGTAGCCTTTTTGGTTGTTAAACCATTTTACTGTACCTTTGCTCATTTTCATACCTCCATAAAGAATTGATAACCCATAATGATATCCTATAGATTCCTTAACAAATTAACACATTTGGGAGGGAAAGTCAATGGAATATGTGTTAATTTGCACAAGTTGAGAAGAATGATATAAAAATATGTAACTTTTCTTAAATCATATAACCTGTATGAATCAGAGACGGTACATAATACAGAAAAGATACATATTATAATGTAAAGAGAAAGATACAGTAAATACCAGGAATGACTTGACTACCTTGGGTTCAGCGTGTAAAGTAAAAGAAAGAAATATATGCAGCAGAGGACGGATAATATATGATTACGTTGACGGGGAAGAAAGTATCGGAGGGGATTGTAATCGGAAGACTTGCTTTTTATAAGCGGGGAGAAAAGGAAATCCGAAGAATATATGTGGAAGATGTGACAAAAGAGATCCTCCGGTTCCAGAAAGCAAGAGAAAAAGCAGTGCAGGAGATTAAAGAACTGTGTGAGATTTCCGCGAAGGAGACGGGAGAAGCAACAGCTCTGATCTTCGAGATGCAGCAGATGGTGCTGGAAGACAGTGAATTTCTGGACAGTGTTACCAGAATTGTTATGGATCAGAGACTGAATGCAGAATATGCAGTGCAGAAGGCAGCGGAGAATTTTCTTGCAGAATTTGCAACGAAAGATTCCAGCTATGTGCGTGGTCATGAGGCGGATGTAAAAGACGTGGCATCCCGATTGCTCCGTATTCTCGGACGGGGAAGAAAAGAGAAGATGTTCATGGATGAACCTTTCATCATGGCGGCAAGGGATCTCTATCCCAGTGAAGCGGCGCGGCTTGATAAGACAAAGGTCCTGGGGTTCGTGACCATGTATGGTTCTATTAATTCTCATACGGCGACGCTTGCACGTACGAAGGGGATACCGTCAGTAATTGGAATCGGTGAAGCACTGAAAAAAGACTATGACGGCAAGATGGTAATTATTGACGGATTTGAGGGAAAGCTTTATATCGAACCTGATCAGACAACGCTACATCAGATGAGAGAGAAGAAGAAAAAGACCTTATTAAAGGTTGAGACGCTGGAACGACTGAAAGGGAAGGAGAATGTGACCCAGAGTGGTCAGAAGATAGATGTCTGTGCCAATATCGGCAGCCGTGAGGATATAGAAAGTGTGCTCCGCAATGATGCGAATGGAGTAGGGCTTTTCAGAAGTGAATTTCTTTTTATGGAAATGGGCGGAAAGCTCCCGACAGAAGAACAGCAGTTTCAGGCATATAAGCTGACCGCAGAAGTGATGGGTGCAAAAAGGATTGTGATACGTACGGCAGATATCGGCGGTGATAAGCGGGTAGATGCACTTAAGCTTCCGGAGGAGTCCAATCCGATGATGGGCTATCGCGGAATTCGGGTGTTACTGGATAAGGAAGAGATTTTCAAGACACAGCTGCGTGCTATATTACGAGCATCTGCAATTGGGAATATATCCATTTTATTTCCTATGATTACATCCGTGGAGGAAGTTGTTACAGCGAAAAGTATTCTTGAGAAGGTAAAGGCTGAACTGCGTTCAGAAAAGATTGCATATAATGATGCTATTGAAGTGGGAGTTATGATCGAGACTCCGGCGGCAGTTATGATCAGTGGAGAACTGGCAAGAGAAGTGGATTTCTTCAGTATTGGAACGAATGACCTGACTCAGTACACACTCGCTATGGATCGTACGAACAGACGTCTTTCCGGATATTATAACACACATCATCCGGCTCTTTTGAAAATGATTCGGATCGTGGCAAATAATGCTCATCTGGAAGGAAAGAGAATCAGTATCTGTGGTGATCTGGCGGCTGATGAGACGTTGACTGAGACGTTTATCAGAATGGGAATTGATGAATTATCTGTGACACCGGATAAGGTGCTTCCGCTTCGTAAAAATATACGTGAGATAAGATAAAGAGGAAGAGTTTACTATGGAATCACAGCCGTCGGTGGCTGTGATTCTGCTATATAAAAGGAGGTATTTCTATGGTTAAGAGCTATATGG
The DNA here is from genome assembly GCF_050314255.1 of Sporofaciens sp. SGI.106. Classification (NCBI taxonomy): domain Bacteria; kingdom Bacillati; phylum Bacillota; class Clostridia; order Lachnospirales; family Lachnospiraceae; genus Sporofaciens; species Sporofaciens sp. SGI.106. Next base: position 141,234 of record NZ_JBNPMZ010000005.1, on the reverse strand, counting down.
AGGATCCGTTGATTCAGAAGATTGCGGCTGGGGAGGAGATCGGATGGGTGAATCCCGGACTGAAACCTTTTGGAAGTGTCGCCCTTCCGGTTACTTTGGAAGAAATGAAAGATGCCAAAAGACGGCTGGAAAGATTTGCGCCGTTTATTAAGAAGTGTTTTCCTGAAACTGAGGCGCAGAAGGGCCTGATTGAGTCTGGGCTTACGCCGATTCCTGAGATGCGGGATTATCTGGAACATGAATACAGGCAGAAGATCGGTGGAAAACTATTGTTAAAAAAGGATAGTCATCTGGCTGTTGCGGGATCGGTGAAAGCACGAGGCGGCATTTACGAGGTGTTAAAGCATACGGAGGAACTGGCGATAAAGGCAGGGATCTTGAAGCCGGAGGATAATTATGAGAAGCTTGCGTCAGAAGAATGCCGTAAATTCTTCGGCCAGTATACGATACAGGTTGGATCAACGGGGAATCTGGGACTCAGTATCGGGATTGCAAGTGCTGCTGTGGGATATCGGGTAATTGTTCACATGTCTGCTGATGCAAAGCAGTGGAAAAAGGATATGCTTCGTAGCCATGGAGTGAAGGTGGTAGAATATGAATCGGATTACAGCGAAGCGGTAAAAAATGGACGTAAGGAATCGGATGCGGATCCCATGAGCTATTTTGTGGATGATGAAAATTCAAAAAATCTCTTTCTGGGATATGCTGTGGCTGCAGTGCGTCTTCAAAAGCAGCTTGAAGAACAGCAGATAGAAATAGATGAGGAACATCCGTTGTTTGTTTATATCCCCTGCGGGGTAGGCGGTGCACCGGGTGGAGTTACCTTTGGATTGAAACAGATATGGGGAGATCATGTGCACTGTTTCTTTGTGGAACCGACACAGGCACCCTGTATGCTGCTTGGAATGGCGACCGGACTTCACAATCAGATCTGCGTACAGGACGTGGGACTCAGCGGTCAGACTCATGCAGATGGGCTGGCAGTGGGAAGACCGTCCGGATTCGTGGGTAAGGTTATGGAACCGCTTCTTTCCGGAGAATTTACACTGGATGATAAATGGCTGTATGAATATATGCGGGCACTTTGGAACACGGAAGGCATATTTATCGAGCCCAGTTCGTGTGCAGCCTTTGAAGGACCACTGAAACTGATGCAATATGATGAGACCAGACGATATATCGAGGAACATGGACTGTCAGATAAGATGGAAAATGCGGTACACATTGCATGGGCAACCGGAGGCAGGCTGGTTCCGGAGGAGGTCAGAGAAGAATATATGACAACGTATTTAGATTAACGTGATAGGGGTAAACAAAATGGGACGAAGAGTTTTTTTGATGGTACTGGACAGTGTTGGAATCGGAGAAGCCCCGGATGCGGAGCATTTTGATGATGTGGGCTGTGATACTTTTGGAACCTGTGTGAGAAGCGGAAGGATTTGTGTTCCCAATCTGGAAAGACTTGGAATATTCCAGATAGATGGAACGTCTTTTAAAAGCGGGGAAGAGAAAACGGATTCAAATACTAATAAATATGGACAAAAAATCATAGGATGCTATGGAAAAATGCAGGAGCAGTCTGCCGGCAAGGATACAACGATGGGGCATTGGGAAATAGCCGGGATTGTTTCTCCTAAACCGATGCCGACCTATCCGGAAGGATTTCCAAAAGAAATATTGGATGAATTTGAAAAAGTAACAGGCAGGGGAATTCTCTGCAACAAACCCTATTCCGGAACGGCGGTTATCCGGGATTACGGGCAGGAACATGTGGAGACGGGAAAGCTGATCGTATACACATCTGTGGACAGTGTGTTTCAGGTGGCAGCGCATGAGAATATTGTGCCACTAGAGGAACTGTACGAAGACTGCCGAAAGGCGAGAAAGATTCTGCAGGGCGAGCATGGAGTGGGAAGAGTCATTGCCCGTCCCTTTGTGGGAGAATATCCGGATTATGAGCGGACGGTGAACCGACATGATTTTTCTCTGGAGCCTCCAAAGAAAACGGTTCTGGATGCGATAACCGAAAGTGGTTTGGCGACCATCGGAGTAGGCAAGATTTCTGATATTTTTGCCGGAAGAGGAATACAAAAAAGCTATCCCAACAGGGGAAATGACAGGAATATGGAACAGGTTCTTGAGATTATGGATGAAGACTTTGAAGGGCTCTGCTTCATTAATCTGGTGGATTTTGATATGATATACGGACATCGAAATGATGTGGAGGGATATACGGATGCTTTAAATGCCGTGGATGTTCAGATCGGTCAGATGATGAAGAAGATGAGGCCGGGGGATCTGCTGATGATTACTGCAGACCATGGATGTGATCCGGGATTCAAAGGAACCGATCACAGCAGAGAATATACGCCGTGTCTGTGTTATGGCGACATGCTGAGACAGGGTGTGAATCTGGGGACTCGAAAGAGTTTTGCAGATATCGCTCAGACAGTAGCGCAATATCTGGGAGTCGATTACCGGGGAGATGGAGAAAGCTTCTATAGTATTCTTGTAAAATGAAGAATAAATAATAAAAATCCAGGCATACTATACATGAGGTGATGGTATGAAAGAGATTAAGACTGACCTTTTTCCGGCAAATCTGCTAAAATCAAGTGGAAAGACAAAAGGTGAAATTGTAGGAAAAACAGAAGAAACTGTGAACCGGGAAAAGCAGGGAGTGCTTTACGAAGAAAAAACGATGGTTCGTGCGGAATTTAGAAAATAAAAGGAGTATGATCGGGGCTGCGACTGGGTGGAACGCTATGGTCGCAGTCCTGATTTGTGGAGGAAAATATTGTGCAATTACTAATTATATATCTGGCTGTGGTGAATCTTGCAGCATTTCTTACATATGGATGGGACAAGATGAAAGCGAAGCGAAATGAGTGGAGAGTCCCGGAGAAAACATTATTAGGACTTGCGTTTATCGGCGGAAGCGCAGGTGCACTTGCGGGAATGCTGTTTTTTCATCATAAGACAAGAAAGTGGAAGTTTAAAGTTGGTGTTCCGCTGATACTGTTGATTCAGGTGGCGGTAATTTTATGGATGGGAAGATAGATGGACAAAAAACAGCAGCGTATTATTATGAAAGAAAAAAGGAAGAACCTTCAGAGGGAATATTGCAGAATGGCTGATGAAAAAATATGCAGAAATATTCTCACTCTGAAAGAATTCGCGGAAGCAGATACGGTTTTCTGCTTTGTTAGTACAGAAGAAGAGATTGATACCCGCCTTATATTTAAAGAGGCGTGGAAGACGGGAAAGAGAGTCGTTGTTCCGCGGTGTGAAGGAAAAGGTCATATGGAGGCATATGAGATCCATTCATTTTCAGAACTGGCGGAGGGAAGTTACGGAATTCTCGAGCCTGGGAAAAACTGTAAGATGGTCAGACCGGAGGAAATACAGTTTGCTGTCGTGCCCTGTCTTGCCTGCAGTGTTCGAGGATGGAGGCTTGGATATGGAGGAGGTTATTATGACCGGTATTTCAGCAGAGCAGAGAGTATGAACGCAGAGTCGAAGGAAAATGGTTGTGCCGGGAAGAGGATGATAAAGGCAGTAATCTGTCGGGAACAGCTTCTGGAAGAAGATATCTGCCGGGAAGAGCATGATATACGAATGGACATAGTGGTGACGGAGAGAAAAAATATCTTATTGGAGGAGAATCACACGTCTAAAGTGTCGAAAAGTTAAAAATTTATCATGGACTGCTTCGGATAATAGGTCTATAATAGTCCGATGTGGGAGGAAATACAAATGAAATACATGAGACAATTTGGAATCATACTGGGTGTTACCTGTGTGGGAGAGATGATAAAATATTTTGTACCTCTTCCGATACCGGGCAGCATCTACGGACTGGTATTGATGCTGGTTCTGCTGACAACAAAGATAATTAAGATTGAACAGGTCAAAGAAGTGGGTGAATTCCTGATAGAGATCATGCCGCTGATGTTTATTCCGGCGGCGGTGGGTCTTCTGACTTCGTGGAAGCAGCTTCAGAGTATTCTTGTACCGGTTGTGATCATTACGGTGGTGACTACGTTTGTGGTTATGATCGTGACGGGCAAGGTTACGGATAGCCTGTTGCAGTCAGGCGGGAAGGAGGAAATGAAGCATGGATCAGATGGTAGTGAATTCGGCGACGATCGGAATCGTCATTAGCCTGCTGGCATATGAGATCGGAGTTTTACTAAAGAGCAAATTTAAACTGGCAGTGTTTAACCCTCTTTTGATATCCATTGTTCTGGTTATCGGATTTCTGGTGCTGTTTCGCATTGATTATGAGAGCTATAATGCCAGTGCCCATTACCTGGGGTATCTGCTTACACCGGCGACGGTGAGTCTTGCAATTCCGCTGTACTTGCAGCTGGAACTGTTGAAGAAAAATGTGGCGGCCATTGTTGGTGGGATCACTGCGGGAGTGATCGCAAGTATGGGAACCGTACTTGCACTGGCTTACTTATTCGGGTTATCCCATGAAGAATATGTAACGCTTCTTCCGAAATCCATTACAACGGCCATTGGAATGGGCGTGTCAGAAGAATTGGGAGGATATGTAACCATCTCGGTTGCGGTTATCATCATCACAGGTGTCCTTGGAAATATAATCGCTGACTTTGTCTGTCGCATTGTTCGCATAAAAAGTCCCATATCCAGAGGTCTTGCCATTGGGACGGCGGCACACGCCATTGGAACGGCAAGAGCAATGGAGATGGGAGAGGTGGAAGGTGCGATGAGCAGCCTTGCGATTGTGGTTGCCGGGCTCCTTACAGTCATTGGAGCATCATTCTTTGCACCGCTTTTATAAGTTTAAAATATAAAATGAACGCAATCAGGGAAATTCTCGGATATGATATCATGAGTAATGAAAACAGAATGAATATTATGATTTCGCTGTCGATTCTTCGGATGGGAAAAGGCTAAGAAACCTTTTCCCATTTTTCTTTTATCTCTTCGTAAGCTGTTTTTCCTCTTTTCTCTTTGCGGATATCAATGACTGCATTTACAATCAGAATGATTCCGTTTATGCCAATGATAAATGGAGCTAAAATAGTAATCAGGTCAGTCATAATAATGCCTCCTCGTTAGATGTGTTATTTTCTGTTTAGTAGAAATATAGCACAGAAGACGGGGGTTTTATACATACTGAAGGGACAGAATATGAAAGAAAAAATGTGTTTTGGGGACAAATCAAGAAAATAAAGGCTGTTTCTGCACAGAAAATTATGTTATACTCTAGCATATTAAAAACAAAAGAGAACAGGAATGAAAGATATGGAAAAATCGGTATTATATTTTGATATAGACGGAACGCTTATCAGTAATCATACGGACAGAATCCCCCAAAGCACGATAGATGCCCTTTATCAGGCAAAAAAGAACGGCCATCTGATATTTGTCAATACAGGCCGGACGATCTGTGCAGTGCGCCCTGAAGTGCGAAAGATTGATTTTGATGGATTATTGTGTGGATGCGGAACTTATATTATTTATCATGATCAGGTACTGCTCCGCAGCTCCATTGAAGAAAAACGCGGACAGGATATCATTGAGAAAATGTATGCCTGCGGGTTGGAAGGAGTGATGGAAGGTACAGAAGACAACTTCCTTCCGCGCAAAATGTCCAGATTCAGCGGACTCGAAAATCAGCGTAAATATTTTGATAAATATCTTGGAATAGCGAAGAATCGTTATATTGGAGAAGGCAGTTTCGTATATGACAAACTATTCGTCTATGCAGATGAGAAGAGTGACAAACAGACATTTTTCGATTATATATCTGAAGATATGGAAATTGTGGACCGGGGCGGAGATACTTATGAAATCATTCAGAAAGGGTATTCCAAATGGACAGCCTGTGATTTTATAATGAGAAAGCTTGGAATTGACAGGGAGAACTCCTATGCGTTTGGTGACAGTACAAATGATTTGTCTATGTTTGAGTACGCCAGACATACGATTGCTATGGGAGAGCATGCAAAAGAGTTGGAGCCCTATACGGAGTATGTTACAAGGCGGGTGGAAGAAGACGGAGTTGCATATGCTATGAAACATTATGGAATAATATAAGTGATACCAGGGTAAAAGATTTAAGCTACATTAGCTTATAGGTGGGAAAAGACCTTTTACCCTGGTATCTTTTATTGAATATGAAGTTCAATGCTGTCTTCAGCATCAGCCGGATTCCCGTTCGCATCAATACCGGTTACTGTAAGAGTCAGTGTTTTTCCCTTCCAGTCAGGCTTTGTAGTAATGACATTTCGAAACTCAACCAGGGATTTATGCTTCTGGTCATTATCTTCAAAGAGTCGGTCAAGGCCCGTCTCTTTTTCGAATGTCTCGTTGATTCCCTCGCCACTGATCCGATACCGCAGTGTGGTGATCCGGTTATGGATGGTATACTGATTTTTTACGGTGTCAAAATCAAGCTCATCCTTTTTGTTTGGCACGAGGGAGGTAACACCGTATAAAGCAATGGTATCTCCTGATTCAATAGTTACTCCATCTGAAAAATCAGTGTCCAGTTCCAGAATGTCGGGATCTTCTGTGTTGTAGTAATTTTCTTCGGTTTCGGCAGGAACAGTGTCACATCTCAGCAGGGAGAGTCTGCTTTCCTGATTCACCGGAACGATATTTCCGTTCACTGAAATATCGGAATCGTCGTCTGAAATGGAAGGCTCACCTATATCATAACAGAAGTATTTTACTCTGTCAGGCTGATCAGTAATCTGCTGATAAAGCAATTCTCCACACTCAATTTTCCAGCTTGCAGCTGTTTCTTCCAGGTTGTAAAGAATGATTCGATATTCGGTATCATCTGAGGAATATTCTGCAAGATTGACAGAATGCCAGAATGATTCTATTTCGCCGGTTGCAGTTACAGCAGGATTTACCTGTGATGGATCCCAGTATCCCGGGAATAAATCGGAAGCCACATTTATTTTCTCGCGCTGGATATACTCGTCCACTTTTTCGTAGTGTTTGGTCGGGCTGAATCTGGTAATGACTTTCCGCAAAATTCCGCCTATCATAAGAGTGGATTCATCTTTTGCCAGAAGAGTATCCTTAGATTTTAATTCTACTTTTATTTTATATTTGCCTTCCGGCAACGCTTCATATTCATTTCCATCAGCATCCAGAAGTTCAATTCCTCCCCGGTAAAGTGTTTTGCCGTCATGCTCAACTACGCCGTTTGCAATCAGAGCTGCAAAAAAGTTGTCCGAATATGCAGCCTTAATATCTGCATTACAAATGCTTCCGCTTTCATCTGCAATCAGATCCGGCATACAGGATGCAAATAATTTTTCACAGTTTGTATCTGTTTCATCCAGATTATGTAAGGAATCGGTAATCACCGAATCGGGATTATTCTTTTTGGAGGTACTAACTTCTCTGACGATTTCTCCATTTTCATCAATAATATTTACATTCAGAGTTGCATTTTCAGGTACTGTTCCTTCCAGGTTTCCTACCACATAAAAAGGACGATTACTTGCAATTGCATTAATTGGCTGAATAATCGTGATGGCGCACTCAGCAGGAGAGGATTCCTGCAATGCCTGGTAAAAACAGCCGGAAAGTAAAAGAATGATGAATGTTACGCCTGCAAGGACTTGTCGGTTTATTTTGGTCTTAAAATTTTTCATACTGGTAAGCCTCCTACATAAAACGCAATTTGATTCTATTCAATATTGTATCACGGAAAGAAAGTAAATAAAACAGACATTATGCCACAGTAAATTCTGCAGCATAATACCTGCTTCATAAGTTGTTTATAATAAAAATCAGATTATTGTTTGGATTGTTCCACTGCTTTCTCAGCAAAATCTGTAGTTACGAGGTCTTCATAAGGAGCGCGTTTTGACAGTTCGCCGGAGTCTTCCAGAATATCCTGCAGAAGTGTAAAGCTTTCTTCCTCAAAAATCAGATTATCCTTCCAGGTATCCTGATCGTAATAGCGAGTCACGATAGTGGTAATCGTGGACAGGTCTGTTTCCTTGAATTGTGGTTTGATTATTTCCGCAATTTCCTGAGGAGTGTGATTCTGCACGTAATCCATTCCTTTCTGCAGTGCGTTGGTGAATCCCTGGATAATCTCAGGATTCCGGTCGATGTAGCTTTTCTTTGCAGAAAATGCCGTGTAAGGAACGTAACCGCTGTCAGTGCCGAGAGATGCTACTACATATCCCTTTTCTTCTTTTTCAAGAGAAGTTGCCCCCGGTTCGAATTCAACTGTAAAATCACCCTGACCGCCGGAGAATGCAGCGGCTGTGGAGCCGAAATCAATGCTCTGGTCAATGGTCAGGTCTTTGGCAGGATCTATGCCATTCTGGCGGAGGATATATTCAAATACCATCTCCGGCATACCACCCTTTCGACCGCCAAGTACTAATTTGTTTTTTAGATCTTCCCATTTGAAGTCCGGCATTTCTTCCCTGGCAACCAGAAAATTTCCAGCCCTCTGGGTGAGCTGTGCGAAGTTAACAACGTAATCATTTGCGCCCTCATTATAGGTATAAATGGATGCCTCGGATCCCATAAATCCAATGTCTGCTTCGCCGGAGAGAACGGCGGTCATAGTTTTATCGGCGCCAAAACCAGTAATCAATGTGACATCGATACCTTCTTCGACAAAATATCCTTCCTCAATTGCCACATACATCGGGGCGTAGAAGATGGAATGTGCCACTTCGTTAAGCACAACCTTCGATTCTGTTGTTTTCCCATTTGCGGTGGCAGCAGTCTGCCCGTCATCCGTTCCGGTTGTTTCACTGGAAGAACATGCGGCAAGCATGGTCAGAATCATGGAAAAAACCAGTACTGTTGCAATGATTCGCTTTTTCATAAATAACCTCCTTAAATCCTAATGATATATTATATTCGTAATGGGGCGATTCCGTGAGAATTTCCCCTTCTGTCTTGACATTCCTGCGTGGATTCGGTATCATAAACTTTAATGAGTAAAAGTGTTAAAGTGCCGGAGTTTGTGCATTTGTGTACAGATCAGGATCTGGCATAGAAAGGGGATTCCAATGCCTATTACAGATATTTTGGAAAAAAACTGTCGCCTGTATGGCGATGATGTGTGTCTTGTAGAGATTAATCCGGAGATGCCGGAGACGAGACGTGTTACATGGAAGGAGTACGAACTGATTGAACCGGTGCGTGCTTCTTATTACCGTCGTGAGATTACATGGAATGTATTTAATGAAAAAGCAAACCGTTTTGCAAACCTTCTTCTGGAGCGTGGAGTTCAAAAAGGGGACAAGGTTGCGATTCTCCTGATGAACTGTCTGGAGTGGCTGCCGATTTATTTTGGAGTGCTTAAGACAGGAGCACTGGCAGTGCCTCTTAATTTCCGGTATTCTGCAGACGAGATTAAGTATTGTGTGGAACTTGCAGAAGTTGATGTGCTGGTATTTGGACCGGAGTTTATCGGACGTGTGGAAGAAGTAGCTGATGAGATCAGCAAGCACCGTCTGCTGTATTATGTGGGAGACGGATGTCCGGGATTTGCAGAAGATTATACGATACATACTGCAAATTGCTCCAGCCAGTCTCCGAAGATTGATATTACGGATGAAGATTATGCAGCAATTTATTTTTCTTCCGGAACTACGGGATTTCCGAAAGCGATTTTACATACCCATCAGTCCCTGATGCACGCTGCAAAAGTGGAACAGAATCATCATGGACAGACGAAGGATGATGTATTTTTATGTATTCCGCCATTGTATCATACCGGTGCGAAGATGCACTGGTTCGGAAGTTTCCTTGTAGGTGGGAAAGCAGTGCTTTTAAAGGGAACAAATCCGGAATTTATTCTGCGTGCAGTTTCAGAAGAAAAATGCACGATTGTATGGCTTCTGGTTCCGTGGGCACAGGATTTATTGCTTGCCCTTGACAGCGGAAAGATTAAACTGGAACAGTATCAGCTTGACCAGTGGCGTCTGATGCATATTGGTGCACAGCCGGTACCGCCAAGCCTGATCAAGCACTGGAAAGAATATTTCCCGAATCATCAGTATGACACGAATTATGGATTGAGCGAGTCTATCGGACCCGGATGTGTGCATCTGGGCGTAGAGAATATACATAAAGTAGGTGCGATTGGAAAAGCCGGTTACGGTTGGGAGACGAAGATCATTGATGAAAATGGCAATCCGGTGAAACAGGGAGATACCGGAGAGCTGGCTGTAAAAGGTCCCGGTGTTATGGTATGCTATTATAATGATACGAAGGCGACGGAAGAAGTTCTTCATGACGGATGGCTGTATACAGGAGATATGGCTGTGGAAGATGAGGATGGATTCATTTTCCTGGTTGACCGTAAGAAGGATGTCATTATCAGTGGTGGAGAAAATATTTATCCGGTACAGATTGAGGATTTCCTGCGCACAAATGATGCGATTCTGGATGTGGCCGTTATTGGTCTTCCGGATCACCGTCTTGGTGAGATATCAGCGGCTATCATTTCTCTGAAGCCGGGTGTTGCCTGCACAGAAGAAGATATTAATGAATTCTGCAAGAAGCTTCCGAGATATAAACGTCCGCGTAAGATTATTTTTGCAGATGTTCCGAGAAATGCAACCGGTAAAATCGAGAAACCGAAGCTGCGTGAGATGTATGGCGCAGCACATCTGGTTGCGGAACAGAACAGGGCTTAGAAAAATGAGAAATATTAGAAAGAAACAAATCTTAGTCGTAGAAAATAATTTGATCAATCGTGAGTTTTTAAAAGATATTCTGTCTGAGAAATACCAGGTTCTGGAGGCAGAGAATGGTCAGCAGGGACTGGAATGTCTGGAGTTACACACGGGTTCTGTGGATTTGATTCTTCTTGATGTTATGATGCCGGTTATGGACGGTTATACATTTTTAGACACTGTTAAAGCGAATCCTCAGTATGCATCCATTCCGGTCATTGTTATGACGCAGGAGGGAGGAGAGAAGGAGGAGGCGAAGGCGTTGAGCCGCGGGGCATCAGACTTTCTGCCAAAGCCATACCGCCCCGAGATTATTTTGCATATCATTGAAAATATGATCTTTCTCCGTGAGGCTGCTGCTCTGGCTAATGAATATCGTTATGACCGTCTGACAGGACTGTATACGAAGGGATATTTTTGTCAGCAGGTAAAAGAGATTTTAGCTCAGAATCCGGATAAAATGTATGACATTGTATGCTTTAATATTGAGAATTTTAAACTGTACAATGATGTATTTGGGATCAAATCCGGTGATCGCCTTCTTTGCGAGATTGCGGATTATTTCAGAGAGAGATTTGCAAAGCTTCGGGAAAATGAGATTTTCAGCCGCTATAATGCAGATCGGTTTATGTGGCTGAGAGAACGCACTTGTGACATTACAGAAGAAATCTGCCATGAAATGTATCAGCAGATTAATCGCCTTTCAAGTGCGAGAAATCTGGGGATAAAGCTTGGAATCTATCAGATTACGGATCCATCCATTCCTGTTGAACAGATGTGTGACCGTGCAGTGTTAGCCGTTGAGAGCATCAAAGGACAATATTTCAAAAATATCTCTGTTTATGACGGAAAGTTAAGAGAAAAGCTGATGCATGAACAGGCTATTGTGGATGAAATGGAGATGGCTCTGGAGCATGAACAGTTTGAAGTTTATTTTCAGCCCAAATTCAGTCTGTTAGATGGAGGGTTGGCAGGTGCCGAAGCGCTGGTTCGATGGAATCATCCGCAGAGAGGATTGATTTCACCGGCGGATTTCATTCCCTTATTTGAAAAGAATGGGTTTATTGCCCGGATGGACCAGCATATTTGGGAAAAAACCTGTTCCACGTTGAAAAAATGGAGAGAAAAGCAGTATCCGCGTATCTCTGTTTCTGTAAATGTGTCCCGTGCGGATTTTTACTATAATGATCTGGCAGAGATTCTTTCTGACATGGTGAATCGATACGAAATATCACCCAAGGAGCTTCATCTGGAAATCACAGAGAGTGCCTATATGGAAAACAGTCATCTGATTGTTGATATGGTAAGTAAATTAAAAAATATGGGATTTGTCATTGAACTGGATGATTTTGGAAGCGGATATTCTTCATTGAATACTTTAAGCCAGATGGTACTGGACGTTTTGAAGCTTGATATCAATTTTGTTCAGGCGGAAACTGCAAAACCGATTAATGAAAGTATTTTAAAATTCGTATTGAGACTTGCTCATTGGAGAAATTTAAGTGTTGTGGCAGAGGGTGTGGAAACATATGAACAGCTACAGATATTAAAGGATGTGGGATGTGATTATGCCCAGGGATTTTATTTTGCCCGCCCAATGCCGGCAGAAGAATTTGAGAAGCTGCTGATGCAGGAGATGGAAAGAGAAGATAGTGACGACATCAGAAAGAATCTGGATTGGAGCCGCTGTCTTCTGGTAGCAGACGATGAGGAATATTACCGGAACATGGTTCGGGAGGCGTATGAAAATACTTATCACGTTCTGGAAGCGGAGGATGCACCGACGGCTATTCGGTATCTGCAGGAACACAGGACAGAAATGGCAGCGGTGATCGTGGATCTTTCTTTGTCGAATAATGCCGGATTTGAGATACTGGAGTATCTGAACAGTAAAAAAGATATATTAAGGATTCCTGTGCTGGCTACAGGCGTTCATGATGATATGCTGGAAATGAATGCATATAAGAACGGGGCAGATGATTTTGCTGCAAAGCCATTTCAGAGCTATAGTCTTAAGAAGCGTATCCGAAGACTTTTTGGAATATCGATGAATCATGAAAAAGAACGTCAGCTTCAGGAGGCTGCTTTCAGAGATTATCTTACAGGAATGTTAAATCGACGTGGACTTCATGTAGAATTAAATAACATTTCTTCGGAGGATCTCCCGGTGGCGGTTTATTTCTTCGATCTGGATAATCTGAAAGAAGTAAATGACAGTTGTGGCCATGAGGCAGGTGATCAGATGATTCAGCTGTTTGCAAAACTATTGCGCGCAAGTGTAAGAAGTGCAGATATTATGGCCCGCTACGGAGGAGATGAGTTTATTCTAATTCAGAAAAAAATCCCATCCGGATCATATGCACTGAAAAAGGGAGCGGAAATCTGTCGGAAATACCGTAAGGAAATAATAGGTAATGATATTCAGGCGGCATGTTCTGCGGGAGTTGCTGTTTGTAAAGAAAATGAACGCTATATCATGGAGTGTTTCAAAAAGGCAGACCGGGCTCTTTATTATGCAAAAGCAAATTATAAAGGCGGATGTTGCCTTTGGGATAAAACTATGCAGGAATAGGTTCACCGGATTGTACCTAAACTGCATATATCAAATATTAAGGATAGAAATAAGAGGATAAAAGGAAATGGTATATAATAATGTGCTGGAAGCAACCGGTAACACACCGATGATACGGCTGAATCGTATGACCGGACCGGATGACGCAGAGGTTCTTGTGAAATTTGAAGCAGTAAATGTGGGAGGGTCTATTAAGACCAGAACAGCTCTCAATATGATTGAGACAGCAGAAAAACAGGGTCTTATTCACAAAGACACAATAATTGTGGAGCCTACCAGTGGAAATCAGGGAATCGGGCTGGCATTGATCGGTGCAGTCAAAGGATACAAGACAGTGATCATCATGCCGGATTCTGTCAGTGAGGAGAGAAGAAAGCTGGTACAGAATTACGGGGCAGAGGTGAAGCTGATTCACGATGCGGGCAATATCGGAGATTGTATTAAGGAATGTATGGATACGGCGCTTCGTATGGCGAAGGAAAATCCGAATGTATTCGTGCCTCAGCAGTTTGAAAATCCTGCAAACTCAGAAGCTCATCGCAGTCAGACGGGCAGAGAGATTCTGGAGCAGGTAGGTAAGCCGATTCATGGATTCTGTTCCGGATTCGGAACCGGAGGAACCATTACCGGAATCGGAGAGACATTAAAGGCAGAGAATCCGGATATGGAAATCTGGGTGATTGAGCCGGAGTACGCGGCAATCCTTTCCGGAAAAGAAGTAGGGACCCATCTTCAGATGGGAATCGGTGATGGTGTGATCCCGGGTATCATGAATATGGATATTTATGATGAGATCACGATTGTTACTGATGAAGAAGCGTTGGAGACTGCAAAGGACCTTGCAAGAAAAGAAGGCCTGATGTGTGGAATCTCCAGTGGAACCAATGTTGCTGCGGCTCTTCGTATGGCAAAAAAGCTGGGTAAGGGAAAAACGGTGGTGACGGTGCTGCCGGATACGGCGGAGAGATATTTTTCCACACCGTTATTTGAATAAAAACAGAAGGTGTGCTGCAGGAAAACAGCACACCTCTTTTAGTCAACACATTACAATAATACGCCGCGGTGTAGTCTGCGGTGGTATACTTCGGGTTGTATTCGTGTAAAAAACAATGAGAAACTGACCGGCGGGAGAGCAGCTGAAGCGCTGTCCATTTGTGGTTATTACCTCTGCGGAGCGTGACAGATTGAGCTTCAGAGAATTGTCTTCAGCGACCAGATTCTCGTCGAAATAGCCGGCATAGACGGTCTCACCGGGATTGTGTCTGCCTATGATGACCGCCTGGTATTGCGGAGGGAAAATGAGCGGAATCGGAAGGTTTGCGTCGTAGAAAGCGGTGACAGGCATTCCGGCGCGAAGCCTTGTTTCCTGAATGACATAAGTTGCAGGAGAAATGATAAAGTTTGTGATCCCATTGTTATTTCGTATGGATACCATTGTACTGCAACAGTCGTTAATTAGCGGGGTAATATTCTGGACGATTCCGCTCACAGGTACCAGTACAGGATTTGCCATGGAGTCGGACTCCTTTTTCTTTTACTATATGCACGAAAAGAATATGATGACAACAGTCTATTCTTCGGATTTCGGGGGAAGCGTCGGAGGCTCAAATTTGTAAATAGATTCATAAGACTCTAATTCTTCCTTTGAAAGCGGAGCAGACGGAATGAGGCCGGTACAGTCCCAGGGGGAGGCTGCATTTGCCAGATAATCATAGGAATCAATAATCTTTTCATTTTCGGATAAATCCGGTACAGACTTTTCCGGATTCGGCTTCTTTTCATTCATGAACAGGACCTCCTTATTCTACAGCGCCTTAAAAGTCAGGAACGCGATTAATTTTCATGAATAGAATGTGTAGAAAATTCAAATCACATACTGTATAATACTTCCATATATCGGAAATGAAGAAAGAAGGAATGAAAATGTCAGAACAGATTAAAATAGCAGTAGACACTCATACCCATACTCTGGCCAGTGGACATGCCTATAATACCATTCGGGAAATGGCAGCCTGTGCCGCTAAAATGGGGCTGGAAGGGCTTGCAATTACAGAGCATGCACCTGAGATGCCGGGGAGCTGTCATCTGTTTTATTTTCAAAATCTGCGGGTCGTACCACGACAAATGTATGGAATAGAGCTGCTTTTTGGAACGGAGCTTAATATAATGGATGAGAATGGCACACTGGACCTTCCGGGAGATCTGGTAAAAGATCTGGATATTTCCATTGCGAGTATGCATTCTCCCTGTTACGGGAAAAGCAGAGGGCTTGAGAAAAATATGCAGGCATACTGCAGGGCTATGGCATGTGACTATGTAGATATTATCGGTCATCCGGATGATGGACGGTTTGAGCTGGATTATGAAGAACTGGTGGATACTGCAAGGCGGACGGGAACTATTCTGGAACTGAATAATTCATCCCTCAAACCGGGAGGATTTCGTGTCAATACATGGGAAAATGATGTCAAGATGCTGAGAATCTGTAAGAAATGCGGAGTCATGGTTGTGTTGGGCAGTGACGCTCATGTGGATGCGGATATTGCCAATACGTTGTACTCATCAAAGGCTCTGAGGGAAGCGGACTTTCCGGAGCAGTTGATCGCAAATACTTCTCTTCAGAAATTGAAGGCATCACTGAAAAGAAACCGATAAAAATAATTTATTATCCTGATTCTATGGACTTTAAAAATTTAATGTGTTAAAATGTAAACGTAATAAGTTGTATTACGGAGGAGAGAATTAAATGAGTAAGAAAATCAGAACAGAGGCGGTTGACTATCTGTTTAGTGCTATATTAAGTCTGAAAGATAAGGAAGAGTGTTATACTTTTTTTGAAGATATTTGTACAATCAATGAGTTACTTTCACTGTCCCAGAGATTTGAGGTGGCAAAGATGCTCAGAGAAAAGAAGACATATCTGGAGATTGCAGATAAGACAGGAGCTTCTACGGCAACTATCAGTCGTGTGAACCGCTCTCTGAATTATGGCAATGATGGATATGACATGGTATTTGAACGAATCAACAAAAAATAAAAGGCTGCGCGTGAGCGCAGTCTTTATTTCTTCTTATGATCCGGTTCGGGCAGGGTGTCTATCAGTTTTTCAATCAGTTGTTTCTTTACATACACATCAAATGCAAGACTGCATATGAAGGAAAACAGTTTTAAATACTCCTGCTCGTCCTCGGGAGCATCGGCAAAGGATTCGGAGGAAACCTGAAATTTTCGTGCTACATCTTTGGATAGTGAATCAATTCTGGATTTTTGAAGCTGACACACCTCTTCATATATATCAGTGAGGGAAAACTCTTCCCCATTATTAAAATCCTTTTCAGCAATAGGCGCCAGAAGGGTCTCAATATCCTTGATAGACAGAAGATTTTTAAAATAGTAAATGAATATCAGGAGCAGTACGTGTTCCTTGGAATATTTTTTCTTTACCGGAGGCGGAAGAAGATGGTTCTTCGCATAATTATTAATCATCGTCTTGGTCAGAATCTTATCTTCCGGATAACGTTTGGTGGATTCAAGCTGTGATTCCATAAAGGTAGTCACCTGATCCATGTACAATTCTATATTTGGAATGTCTTCTGCTTTTATATAGTCAATACGGGAGATGCTTTCCAAAATGCTGTTCAGCATGTCTTTTTCGTCTACTTTCATAATTATCACCTCAATATATCCATTATATAGTATTAAAAACTAGATGGCAAGATTTATAAAAGAATTTTTTATGGAAAAACCTTCTATAGAAACGTCATATCTATATTGAGTGAGTCAATGGATTCCTGTATAATAATGAAAGAAGATCCGGCGAGCGAGTTTTGAATTGCCGGGACAGGGAGGTTTAAAATGAGCGAAGATAAAGTATTATCCTGTATTGACTGTGGAGTGGTTCACTGTGACAAGGGAAAAGGAGAGTTCCCGGCATTCTGTCCAACCACACAGACAGTGACGGAGGAAGATATTGCAGAGGTTAAGGCTCTGTATCAGGAGGAAGAGAATCAGCGCAGCATGCAGGCGGCAGCAGGTGTGGAATATGACGGATACTGTAATCTGACCCGTGTTCAGGAGATTATGGAGTATGCAAAGCGGATTGGAGCAAAAAAGATCGGAATTGCCACCTGTGTGGGGCTTATCAGAGAATCCAGGATGCTGGCAAAGATTTTCCGTTATCATGGTTTTGAAGTGTACGGTGTAGGCTGTAAGGTGGGATGTATTCCGAAGCATGAGATCGGGCTTCCAAAGGAGCATGAAAAGCTCGGAGCACATACCTGTAATCCAATCATGCAGGCAAAACTTCTGAATGAAGCAGGAACAGATCTGAATGTTGTGGTAGGTCTCTGTGTCGGTCATGACAGTTTGTTTTATAAATATTCCAATGCACTGGTTACAACTGCAGTTACGAAGGACCGTGTGCTGGGTCATAATCCGGTAGCGGCTTTGTATTCGGCAGAATACTATTATAAGAGTAAGCTTTTCCCGGAAAAAGAAGAGAAATCTGAATAAAAAAACTTGAGGAGATTGCGCTTAGTGCGTAATCTCCTCAAGTTTTTCTATTGCTACAGGATAGATTCTGCAGTCTCCAATTTCGAAAGGAAGTATCAGGTCAATGGTATTGCCGCGTCTCTTCTTATCACGTAGCATTATCTGGTAAAGGGTGTCCATTGGATAAGGGCATGTCAGGTCGAAGCCAAGAGTTTGCAGGGCAGCAGTGATTTCTTCGCTGCAGGCTTCCGAGCAAAGCCCTAACTGGCAGGAAACTTTGCCCGCGATGCTCATACCGATCGCAACGGCATGTCCATGGCTGATTTCATAGCTGCTGCAAGCCTCAATCGCATGACCGAAGGTGTGTCCGAGATTCAGAAGCTCTCTGGTTCCCCGGTCGAATTCGTCCTCAGATACGATTTCCCCTTTCATGGCGATGCAGGAAGCAACAATGTTGTTGCAATTATTTTTGAGTCCTCCATGGAGAATATTCTCATACAGCTTCTTATCTCTTAAAATGCCGTATTTAATGCTTTCAGCGACCCCATCCAGAAATATTTTCTCAGAAAGTGTTCCGAACACATCGGTGTCACATAATACGGCACGCGGCTGCCAGAAGGTTCCGGCAAGGTTTTTTCCGGCTTTCAGATCTACAGCAGTTTTGCCTCCGACGGAGGAGTCAACTGCAGCCAGCAGTGTAGTCGGTATCTGCAGAAAAGAAATCCCACGCAGATAAATAGATGCGGCAAAACCGGTAAGATCGCCGACAACACCGCCTCCAAGGGCGATCAGGTAATCGCTTCTTGTAATTTCAAGTCCAGCGAGATATTCCAGAACTTCCCCCAGGAGAGTCCAGTTCTTTGAAGTTTCTCCGGCAGGAATCTCATAAGTATATACGCGGCATCCGGTATCCTGAAAGGAATTCTTTACCGTCTCACAATAGAGGGGCATGACATTGGAGTCACTGATAATAACTACAGACTTCCCGGAAAGGTCCGGAAGTGCTTCAGTAAAAATACTTCCGACCTGCGGGAGAAGTCCGTTGCCGATATAAACAGAATAAGGTTTTCCGGTTTGAATTTTCTGTACTAACATAATGCTGCCGCCACCTTATCTAAGGATTGTTTTAATTCTGCAAATGCTGCCGGGGTCAGAGACTGCTGGCCGTCACACAATGCCATTTCAGGGTTATTGTGCACTTCGATAATCAGACCATCGGCTCCTGCAGCAATAGCTGCCCGTGACATCGGTGCTACCAGATTGGCCTTTCCTGTTGCATGGCTTGGGTCTACGATAACCGGAAGATGTGACAGTGATTTCAGAACCGGAACAGCAGACAGATCTAGGGTATTTCGTGTGGCGCGCTCAAAGGTACGGATACCACGCTCGCAGAGAATCACCTGTTCATTGCCGCCGCTCATAATGTATTCTGCACTCATCAGAAGTTCTTCCAGTGTACTGGAAAGTCCACGTTTGAGAAGAATCGGTTTGTTAATCTTTCCAAGCTCCTTAAGAAGTTCAAAATTCTGCATATTTCTTGCTCCGACCTGAATCATATCTATGTCGTCAAAGAGTGATAGCTGTGAGATATCCATGATCTCTGTGACGATTGGAAGACCGGTTTCTTTCTTGGCTTCCAGAAGAAGAGTAATCCCGTCTTTTCTGAGCCCCTGGAATGCGTAAGGGGAAGTACGCGGCTTGAAGGCGCCTCCGCGAAGAATCTGTGCACCAGCTTTTTTTACCTCTTTTGCAATATTGCAGATCTGCTCTTCGGATTCAACCGAACATGGACCGGCAATGATCACAGGTTTGCCGCTGCCGATCTGTACGTCTCCAACCGTTATAACAGTGTCTTCCGGATGGAAGGAGCGGTTCGCCTTTTTATATGGTGCCTGGATTCGTTTAACGGCATCTACAATTTCCATGGCTTCCAGCTGTTCGATATCGATATGTGAAGTATCTCCGATAAATCCAAGCAGGGTATCTACGTTACCGATAACTGTGCATACGGATACGCCCTGATTCTCCGCCCAATTTACCAGTTGCTGTTTTTGTGATTCAGTAGTTGAATTTTTTAATTTAATAATCATGATATATACTCCTTAAAAAAATTAATATTCTGGTAACTGTTTATATGGCAGTCCAGATATCAATCACCTGACCTGTCATAATATCTGGTGTGTCACAGAGCAGGTACAGTGCGGCTTTTCCCATACAGTCTACGTTTCCCATGGTGCATCCGTCCTGTCCGACAGAGTGATTGTACACGCGCTGTCCCGGCGTGTCCAGAATTCCGGGAGCGATGGCATTACACTGAATTCCGTATTCCTGAGCCTGAAGGGCGGTGGTTTTGGTCAGGGTAATGATTGCGGATTTGGCACATGCATAGGCACCCATCTGGGATGAAATGCGTCCCATTCTGGATGAAATGTTGACAATCTTTCCTTTATGCTGTTTTATCATGACAGGAATGACCTTATTGGTACAGAGAAATGGAATTTTCAGATTGGTTTTTATAATCTGATCCCATTGTTCTTCGGTCCAGTCCCAGATCTTAATTGCCTGGTGTTCAATATTGTTGTAAATCTCTCTTGGATAACCTCCGGCGTTATTAACAAGTATATCAATTTTTCCGTATTTTTCAACGACAGTATCTACCATGGACTGCACCTGGGCCGAATCGGTCAGATCCCTGGAAAGAGCGATGGCAGTGCCGCCGGCTTCTTCAATTTCTTTTACTGTCTGATCAAGATCGGACTGGGTACGTGCTACAGCAATAACAGTAGCACCTTCTTTTCCTATAGAAAGAGCAATTTCTTTTCCGATACCCTTTCCGGCACCGGTTACAATTGCAACTTCTCCCTGTAATCTCATAAAAAACCTCCCAAATATAAAAACTCGCTCGCGGAGCGTAAATTGTGTATTACAAATCTTAACGTATTCAAACTTTAACGCGCTGAATTGTGAATGCATTAAAAATATAACTCATAAAAAAGATTTTGTCCATAGATTTTACACATTTTTTTAAAATAATTCTGTAAGGAAAAAGAAATCTGTGATATGATGGAACAGGAGAAAACGTGGTGTACATAATGAAAGATACACGCGTGATAAGAATGTGTAATATGGGAGTGAATTATGAGTATATATGAAACATTAAATGATATGCAGCAGCAGGCAGTCTACCATACAGACGGACCGCTTTTGATTCTGGCAGGTGCCGGTTCCGGAAAGACCAGGGTGCTGACACACCGGATCGCATATCTAATAGAAGAAAAGGGAATCAATCCCTGGAATATTCTTGCCATTACATTTACCAATAAAGCGGCAGGAGAGATGAGGGAGAGAGTGGACAATATCGTAGGATACGGGTCTGAAAGTATCTGGGTCAGCACCTTCCACTCTACCTGTGTCAGGATACTGAGACGATATATTGACCGTCTTGGATACGATACGAATTTTACGATTTACGATACAGACGACCAGAAGACGCTAATGAAGGATGTCTGCAAGCATCTTCAGATTGATACCAAAATATATAAAGAACGTTCTCTTTTGTCAGCCATTTCCTCGGCAAAAAATGAGATGATTACTGCATCGGAATATCGCCTCCAGGCGGAAGGGGATTATGGAAGACAGAAGATTGCCCAGGTGTATGAAGAGTATGAAAAACAGCTTCGCGCAAATAATGCTTTGGATTTTGACGACCTGTTGGTAAAAGCGGTACAGCTTTTTCAGACTCAGCCGGATGTTCTGGAGTACTATCAGGAGAGATTCCGTTATATTATGGTAGACGAGTATCAGGATACTAACACCGTACAGTTTAAGCTGATTCAGATTCTGGCATCCAAATACAGGAACCTGTGTGTGGTGGGAGATGATGACCAGTCTATTTACAAATTCCGTGGAGCAAATATCAGAAATATCCTGAATTTCGAGCAGGTATTTGAAGATGCCAGAGTGATTAAACTGGAGCAGAACTACCGGTCTACCGGAAATATTCTGAATGCGGCAAATGCTGTGATACGACATAACAGAGGGCGGAAGGATAAGACGCTCTGGACAGCAAATGGAGAGGGAGAGAAGTTAACGTTCCGGGAGTTTGATTCTGCCTATGACGAGGCAGAGTACATAGTGGGAGATATTAAGAGCCATGTGAATGCAGGAGACCTTGCCTATTCTGATAATGCGATTCTGTATCGAACCAATGCCCAGTCCCGTCTCTTTGAAGAAAAATTTGTGACTGCCAATATTCCATATAAAATAGTAGGCGGCATCAATTTCTATGCACGTAAGGAAATCAAGGATCTGCTGGCTTACCTGAAAACCATCGACAATGGGCGGGATGATCTGGCTGTGCGACGGATTATTAATGTTCCAAAACGTGGAATCGGCCTTACCAGTATTAATAGAGTCCAGGAATATGCGGCGTCCCGGGAAATCGGTTTCTACGAAGCACTGCGGGGAGTAGACCTGATCCCCAACATAGGAAGGGGAGCTGCAAGGATGGAGTCCTTTGTGGCTTTAATGGAGCATTTTAAAGCAGAAGCAGAGAATCTCAGCATTTCTGAGCTGATGGATTTAATAATAGAAGAAACAGGATATGAGGAAGAATTGAAGTCAGAGGGTGAGATAGAGGCTGAGACCCGTCTGGAAAATATCGACGAGCTTCGCAGCAAGATCGTGGCTTATGAAGAATTGTGCGAGGAGCAGCAGACGCCGGTAACCTTAAGCGGATTTCTGGAAGAAGTGGCTCTGGTAGCAGACATTGACAGCCTGGATGAAAATGGAGATTATGTTGTGTTGATGACACTGCATAGTGCCAAAGGTCTGGAGTTCCCTCAGGTATATCTGGCAGGAATGGAGGAAGGCATTTTCCCAAGTTACATTTCTATTCAGGCAGATAATCCGGAGGAGGAAATCGAGGAAGAGCGGCGATTATGCTACGTAGGAATCACCAGAGCAAAGAAAAATCTCACACTCACATGTGCAAGGCGCAGGATGATTCGCGGAGAAACTCAGTATCACACCATGTCACGGTTCATGAAAGAAATTCCGGTAGAATTTTTATCTTCCGGAGAGATATTTGAGAAAATGAAAAAGGCTGAGCCGCTTAAGCAGACTGCTTATCAGCAGGCGAAACAGAGCTTTCATTCGAAGCCATTTGTCATGAAACCGGTGCAACAGTTTAAAGTAACCGGCGGTAAAGGACCGGGATATGATGTGGGAGACAGAGTCCGCCATGTGAAGTTCGGAGAAGGTCTTGTGACAGCCATCACTGAGGGCGGAAGAGATTATGAAGTAACGGTGGATTTCGATTCGGCAGGAACGAAAAAAATGTTTGCTGCCTTTGCAAAGCTTCAGAAAATATAGGATAAAATTATGTTTTTTCACATAAAATTGTAGTAATCTTCATAGGTTAGTGTTATAATGAATCTAATGAATTTTACTTGCGTGACAAGCAAAAGAAAGGACGTGGGACCATGAGTAAAGTAGAAGATATTATTGCTGCATCAAAGTTGAACGATCTCATTCACAAAAAAGAAGAAGAGGATAAATGCTGTAAAACAGTTCTCTGGATCTTGGCAATTGTAGGAGCAATCGCAGCAGTTGCAGCTATTGCATATGCAGTATATTGTTTCTTTACCCCGGATTATCTGGAAGATTTCGAAGAAGATTTTGAAGATGATTTCGATGATGACTTCTTCAATGATGATGATCAGGTATAAGGCAAAAATCCACAGAGGGCAGGACGCAAGGTTCTGTCCTCTTTTTCGGTTGCCATGCATACGCCAAAAAGGTCCAGTGGACCTTTTTTAGTTCGCAGGCTCGAATCCCGCGCCAGGACTCGTGAGCGAGTATTGAATTGAGAATAGAAATGGAAGGATGGATATAAAGTAATGAAAAAAGGACAAATTTTAGAGGGAGTGATAGAAAGAGTAGATTTTCCCAATCATGGCATTGTGCGTATAGAAGGGGAAGACCAGCCTGTGATGGTAAAAAATGGTGTCCCCGGACAAAAGATAGAATTGTCGGTTAATAAGATACGTAAGGGAAAAGCGGAAGGAAGACTTCTTAATGTGGTGGAGCCTTCGCCTCTTGAAATCCCTTCCCCATGTCCGCATTTCGGAGAATGTGGAGGATGTACTTATCAGAATCTTCCATATGAAGAACAGATCAGAATGAAGGAAGAACAGATTCACGCCATGATGGATAAGGCAGTGCAAGGAGAATACCTTTGGGAAGGAGTGCTGGAAAGCCCGGTAAAAAATGCCTACCGAAATAAAATGGAATTCTCCTTCGGTGATGAATATAAGGATGGCCCGCTGGCTCTTGGAATGCATAAGAGAGGCAGCTTTCATGACATTGTTAATGTATCAGAGTGTCAGATCGTAGATGAAGATTACCGGAAGATTCTTGCATGCACGCTGGAGTATGCGAAAGAGACCGGTCTTCCTTATTATCATAAAATGCGCCACACAGGATATTTTCGCCATCTGCTGGTGAGAAAGGCAGTGAAGACGGGAGAGATTCTCATTGATATGATAACAGCCAGTGCAAATGCAGATGGAAGAGTTGCCGATCTTCATGAGTGGGTGCAGCGTCTCACAGCTCTTCAGATGGATGGGAAAATTGCCGGAATCCTTCATACCCGGAATGACAGCCTGGCAGATGCAGTGAAAGATGAAGGAACGGAAACCTTATATGGACAGAGTTATTTCTACGAAGAACTTCTGGGATTAAAGTTCAAGATCACGCCATTTTCTTTCTTTCAGACCAACTCACTGGGAGCGGAGGTTCTGTACGAAAAAGCAAGAGAGTATATCGGTGAGACAAAGGACAAGGTTATTTTCGACCTGTACAGCGGAACCGGAACCATTGCCCAGATACTAGCCCCTGTAGCTAAGAAAGTAGTAGGTGTTGAAATCGTAGAAGAAGCCGTAGAGGCAGCAAAAGAAAATGCAAAGCTCAATGGTCTTTCTAACTGCACCTTCTGGGCGGGAGACGTGCTGAAAGTCATCGATGAGCTGGGAGAAAAGCCAGACCTGATCGTGCTTGATCCGCCGCGCGACGGTGTGCATCCGAAGGCACTGGAGAAGATCACAAATTTCGGCGTGGAGAAGATGGTGTATATCGCCTGCAAACCAACCAGCCTTGCGCGGGATCTGGAGATGCTGCAGGGAAGGGGATATCAGGTGGAGCGGATCGCATGCGTGGACTTATTCCCGGGGACTTATCATATAGAAACTGTGTGTCTCTTGAGCAACCGAAAACCGGATACGAAAATAAGGATCGATGAAGATTTGGAAGAAGAAACTGGCAATCAATGACAATCACAGAAACGGAGGAAATCATAATGGCAAAGAAAAGAAGCATTAAGGTTTATGTGCAGAGCGGCTATAAGTACCGGGAGACGCCGACGATCATGTAAGTGAAATATATGGAAAGTATGGATTTATGTTGATTTTTTCGCTGAACTGAGTATAATATAAGTAGGAACAGAAATGTTCTCGATGTAAGAGCATCGTTAAAAGTTGGGCTGCAGATGGAGCAGGATAATTTTCCATCTCATTAGATGTCTTAACTGGGCATCGAGCCTGGCAGCTTGGAGAAAGCTGTAGTCCACGTGGGGGACTTAATGATTTCCATGTCGTTATGGGTATCTTAACTG
Source organism: Sporofaciens sp. SGI.106 (assembly GCF_050314255.1). Classification (NCBI taxonomy): domain Bacteria; kingdom Bacillati; phylum Bacillota; class Clostridia; order Lachnospirales; family Lachnospiraceae; genus Sporofaciens; species Sporofaciens sp. SGI.106. The sequence goes on along the minus strand of NZ_JBNPMZ010000005.1, from coordinate 115,790 downwards.
GATACCGAGGCTGACAACCAGCAGAAAACTCTTTTTTAAGAAATTCTGAGGAGTGTGGTTTCGCATCACACTCCTCTTTACGTATGAGGTATAGATGGCAACTAAAACGGATAAGAAAAATGCAATACGACAAGGAATTATAGATTCAGCTGTGATATATAGCCAAGATTTAGCAGGTAAAGCTTTTCTGTATGTATATGGAGATGAATATTTCGAAGTATCTTTTCCTGTAGATCACTTTCTTCATTTAACAGGAGTGGAGACAAAGCTTTCTTCAAAGGATTTTTATAAGAATGCTAAAAAGGCGAAACTTACAAATAACCAGTTTTATTTTAATGCAAGACACCCATATGCGAATGCAAAAAAGAAACTGCCATGTTTGAAGAGATTACCAGAGTTAACAAATGATATGGTCTGTATTCTTAAGGATATGCAGACTGTTACAATTATATACAAACTCAGTGTTACCAATTTAGAGTTTACATTAGGTCTAACAGAGAATACGGATAATAAAGGAAAGAAGGTAAATGACTTCTTTCTGCCTATGTCGTTACGGGTTGAGGATTCGTCTGTTGAGAAAAGTAATGATGGTGAAATTGTTGACTTTATTTTCTCGAAAGATGCGAGTACGGCAAAGTACGATACGTTACTGGTAGAAGATAAACATAAATCTATACCAGAGAGTATCAAACACTTGATAAGCGAAGAATTCTATAATATAAAGATTGATTAAGTACATATGGATACATTAGAGCATCGGGAAACTGGTGCTTTTTTTGTGCCCCAAATTTGAAGGAATGAGGGATTCCGATGGCTGGAAGAAAACCAAAGCCTACTGCGGTTAAGAAGCTGGAAAGTAATCCGGGAAAAAGAAAACTGAATACAAAAGAGCCGGTTCCGGAAAAGGAAATGCCTGCCTGTCCTGACTGGTTAATGCCTGGTTAAAGAGGAGGATGGCAACGGTGAAGATAATTAAAGATACAATTCATGCAAATGGGATAGATATTAGTGTTTATTCTGAGGATTTACAAAATGACTATATTTCGTTGACAGATATTGCAAAGAAAAGAGAAGGTGAATATCCAGGCTATGTCATTCAGAACTGGTTACGTAATAAAAGTACTGTGGCATTTGTCGGATTGTGGGAATTAATTCATAATCCTAATTTTAATTGTGTCGAATTCGAGGCAATTAAAAATGAGTCTGGGTTAAATAGATTTGCATCATGGATTTCTCCGGAATTCAAGTTGTATATAATTGAAGATTATCAACGATTGAAAGAAGGAGAAAATGCCAGACTATCTTTAAACTGGAATTTAAATAGAGAAATCTCTAAGCTAAACTACAGGATACATACAGATGGAATTAAAGAGAACTTGCTTCCGCCGGAATTAACACCAGCTCAGATTTCCTTTACATATGCGAACGAAGCAGACATGCTGAATGTTGTTCTTTTGTCCCGACGGAAAGCGGATGATTGTGTTGAGGTTGAACTTGAGTTGGATGAGCTTGATGTGACGAGTGCGGAGAGCCAGGCGACTTATGTGGAGAATAAAGATTATGCAGGCCGTGGAGAGGCAAGGGTAATGCCTGTATCCAAATATTTCATTAGCGGGTAGACAGTCCAGAGTGATGGCTGTCTATTTTTTTGTTGAAATAAGGTGGAACAGGTGTATAATCTTGATATGATTATTTCTCTTGGATATAGAGCAAAATCTAAAATTGATACAAATAAAAATATTCACAGTGTGCGTAGAAAAAGTAAGAATTAACTACAAAGTACGGAAAAGGAGTAAGAAATATGGAGGTTTCAAAAAGAGATTGGAAACTGTATAGAGAAAAGCTTCCTGAATGGCAGGAATCATATATGGAGAGACTTGTGGCAACATATGTTGATTATTTGACGAGTGATGAATCTGCGTCCACAAAGTTTTGGGAAATGGAGAAGCGCATTAAGAGAGACAAGAAAAATCCAGGGGTATTGATTGAATTAAGTAAACAGGATGTGCCATTTGATCTGATTCGCCTTTTACGTGAGGGTGTAATAACTGTCGGTGATTTAGATGATTTTTCTGATGAACTAAAAGAGACTGTAGAATTTTTGAAAGACAGGTTGGGATAAACAGAATCTTGATGAGAATGCGAAATTGCCTATGAAGGATGAAAATAATTTCCGCTTTCTAACATACGATGAAATTGCTCATAAAGACCTTATGAGATTTTATGTGAAAGAATGTGTGGATGATAAGGAAATAAGCAATTATAGGGGGGACGGTTCTCTGTCCTCATATATTAAAAAAACAGGAGGAAAGTAAAAATGACAGAACAAGAAAAGATGAAGAACGGTTTTTTATGGGGCGATGATGAGGAAAATATGGAATTGCAAGCACGTGCAAAAAGTTTGTGCAGCAGTTTAATGCGCTGCCGCCGGAAGATATGGACGGACGGGCTGCACTTCTTCCGGAAATATTCGGAGAGGTAGGAGAGAATGTGTGGATCGTACCTCCTCTTTCAGCAGCGGTTGGGAAATATGTCTCCATCGGAGAAGGCACTTATGCAAATATGAATCTGACTTTGATTGATGACTGGAAAATAACAATCGGAAAAAATGTCCTGATAGGTCCTAATGTAACATTGAGTACCACAGGACATCCGATTCATCCGGCTCACCGCGCAGATGGAATGTATTCATTCCCGGTTACTATTGGTGATAATGTGTGGATTGGGGCGAATGTGATCGTTTTACCGGGAGTGACAATTGGTGAAAATTCTGTAATCGGTGCAGGTTCCGTTGTGACGAAATATATACCGGCAAATGTGGTTGCATTTGGCGTTCCATGTAAGGTATACAGGGAAATCAATGAGCATGATAAGGAATACTATTTCAGGGACAGACGATTTGATGAACAGCCAGCAGATTAACAAAAATAAGAGTGAAGATATCTTAATGCGAAATGATCTTCACTCTTTTTTTGAATCCAGGTTTTGTTATTCTACTTTGTGTATAAGGTTCGGTCTTTGGAATCTGCTGTCACCGGAACATCTGCACGGACAGAAGCATTATCGATTTCGATCGAATATGTTTTGTGAATCAGACAGTTTACCGGGTCTTCGGTAGCGATTACGACAGCGAGGCTGTGCCCCGGTTCTACCGTATATCTTGTTGCGTTGAAATATACGTGGTAATCATGATATTCGCCCTTCTTCAGCTCAATGCTGTTCGCTGCGGTTTCCGGCTCATAACCAGCCTCCGGATTACAGAGATCTGCAAATGCACGCGTGATTACACGATATTTTTTATGTACGGTACAGAATTCCGCCTCGTCAAATGCCGGAAGATCTCCACCATTTATGATTCCGTTTTCTTTAACGGTAACCGTAGGAATAATATTTCGTTCCGGATCGACTGTCTGGATACTGTCAAATTCTTTGTCACACACATCACAGAGAAGAACAGCAATTTCCACATCGTCCATCTTGCCGGAAACTTTCGAAGAACCAAGCTGCATCGTCAGGGTATCCACGTCGTTCCTGTTTTCGGGATGGAAATCATGTTCGGCATCACCATCTTTTAAGGCAGCCCTTAAGTTCAGACATACGGTTCCCTGTATCGTTACCGCCTCGTCAAATGGTGCTGTAACATAGCGCTGAGCCATATTTGTAGATTTCTGACCCATCACATCATCGAAGTTTTCTGCGCTCACACCGGCGGTTTCCCAATCTGTATCGATGACTGAGACACCCGAATCTGCGCTTTCCAGCTTCATGCGATATTCTGTATCCCAGGAATCGAAAGTTTCCCATTTCCTCTGATCATAATTTGTCTGTACCAGAACCTCAGGCATGGCTTCCGCATTGTTTTCAACCCCATACAAATAGTGAGAAATCCATTCATTTACGATATCATCATAGAATTTTCCATCGATCAGGATACCGTAATTTTTATTTGGCATGGTCGGTGTGATATGTGGTCCCTGATGAAGAATTGTTTTGACCGTTGTACCTGCCTTTTGGAAGGATTTAAACATCATTTCAAACTGCTTCGCAGATACGTTTTCGTCATTTAATCCCTGAACAATTAACGCACTGCATCGGATCTTGTCTGCATTTAAGCGATAGTTTCCACTTCCCCAGAAGTCCGCGTCATAATCAAAACCACATTTCAACTGTTGAAGGCTCAGCTCGTGATGAAATGCTGCAATGTCATCCAGCTGTTTTTCTGATAATGTTTCATCGTTGTAACGGCTGGAACAATAGTATGCAAGGTAGCTGTTTAACATCTCTTTTGGCCAGTATCGCTGCGCACCCTGCATATTCTGCTGGCTGTACCAGTCGGAAATTCCGGCTACAGGAACGATTGTTTTCAATCCCTCCACACCTGTTGTTGCAACTGCAAATGGCATAGTTCCTGCATAGGAGCGGCCTGTCATTGCAACATTTCCGTTTGACCAGTCTGCTTTTGTCTCAATGGTACCTTCGCGATCTGCATAGGCAATACGGTCGCCATGTAGCCATTCAACAACAGATTTGAAAGCATCTCTTTCAAAATCAGATCCCACATAATTGAAGCCATCAGAGCCAAGTGCACCGAAACCGGCACTTATGATAACAGCAAATCCACGCACAAGATAGTAATTAAAGTTTTCCAGGTTCTCATAAACCATGTTGTTATGATTTCCTTTGTCCGGATAGTACCAGTCTGAAGGGTCAGACTTTAATGCAAGCTCCATGGCACTGATAGAACCGGTAGGAACACGGGGAGCCACTTCTTTGTAAAGGTCAGCAAAGTCAAATTTGGAATATTTTCTGCTTTCCACTTCTTTCATATGTTTATATCCATCTTCCTGAACACCGGCACAGTATGGACGGGCTTCAAATAAAGAAGCAGCCTTGTAATTTCCTTCTACTGCACTGCGCGGAACCTGAACGAGAACTTTTACGAGATCCCGCTTACCGTCTCCGTCCATATCATAATCCGATTCCACATACACACAGTAGCGAACAATGTCTGATGTGGCCGGGGCATAATGTTCTCCGGTTTTTCCATCCGTAAAAGGGAAAACCGGTTGCGCCAGTCCATTTTCAAATACTGGTACTTTGCTGTAACTTTTGTCTTTCATTGTAAACCTCCAATTTCAAAACCAAAATATAATAAGAGTCTTAATTCCCTCTACTGATAGTATAGAATTAATTCGTGATTGCGTCAATAAGGGACGGTTCTCCGTCCGATTCAGTGATTTGAAAGAAGAGCAACTGCAGGTTGCTTTGATAAACAGATATGATGTGTTACCATATATAGTAGTAGGAGGTGAAATGAAGTATGGAAACAAATAATGTTATCTTTGAACTTCGGAAGAAAAGTGGTTTATCCCAGGATGAACTCGCTGAAAAAGTAATGGTAACGAGACAAGCTGTATCGCGTTGGGAAAATGGTGAAACAGTGCCTAATACAGAGACTCTAAAGTTGTTGTCTAAGGTATTTGATGTTTCAATCAATACATTATTAGGCTCTCCGAGACAGCTGATATGTCAATGCTGCGGCATGCCATTGGAGGATTCCACCATCAGTAAGGAGACAAATGGTGATTTTAACGAGGATTATTGTAAATGGTGCTATTCTGGCGGTGAACTCAAATATACAAGCAAAGAACAATTAATTGATTTTTGCGTTAAACACATGGCAACTGAAGAGTGGCCGGCGGAACAAGTCAGAGTACATATGGAAGCTGTGGTTCCAAAATTGAAACACTGGAAATAATTCTTTGGGACATTGGAACTGTCCCTGATCCTGAATACAACACTTAATGCCGTTTGTGTTGTTTAATTTGTTTTTCTTCTTCGTTACAATTGAACTATCAAATGAAGGAGGAAATAAAAATGAACACAGATAAAATTTACGCAGAACAACTTGCAAACGAGTACGCACCGAAGGACACTTCGAAAGTAGTTGCCCTTCGCAAACTGGACACCAAAGCAAAGCTCCCGGCTACGGTTTTTACCTATTCTTTCGGTATCATCGCTGCACTGGTGACAGGTGTTGGTATGTGCCTTTCAATGAAAGTGATCGGAAGCGGAACTGCTGTCATGTTCGTCTTCGGAGTTATTATTGGTATTGTCGGGCTTTTCGGTATGGGTATCAATTATCCTGTCTATAAGAAAATGCTGAAAAAAGGAAAGCAGAAGTATGCTTTTGAGATTATGGAGCTGGCAAAGGAAATCAGCGAGAATTAAGTTATGAATTACGCAAGGATGATTTTGAAAAAAATGTTTTATCCGCCGAAATGGGTACGGATTATCATCCCAATGATGTCATTTACTGCACTTATTTTCATCTTTGCCATGGGAGAAAAGGAGAGTATGCTGGCATATACAATCTATGGTATGTCGGCATACTCTCTCAGCATATTGCTGATTTGCGTTCCTGCACTGACAGTAAGAATAAGGTCAGCGGTATTAAATAGTAAGATTATGCGAAAGGTTGCCGATTCAGGACTCGGTGGGAAATACTTGAATGATCTTGCTTTTCGGGGTGGCATCAGCATTTATCAGGGTATGACGGTCAACTTTTTTTATGTGGTATTCCGCGTTGCTGCGAGTATCCGCTATCATTCGGTTTGGTTTATCTCCCTGGCAGTTTATTATCTGATACTGGGTGGACTGAGAGCTTATTTGGTTTTTAACTACCGGCATCACGATAAAGAGAATGAAATTTGCTGCTATCGACGTACTGCCTGGCTGCTTTTTTTGCTGAATATTCCGATGGGTGGTATAATCATATTGATGGTACAGACGAATTCCGGGTTTTCATATCCGGGATATGTTATTTACTTGTCGGCTCTTTATACCTTTTATGCGATGATTATGTCCATTGTCAACATTGTAAAATTTCGTAAGTTGGGAAGCCCGGTTCTGTCTGTTGCGAAGGTGTTGAACTTTGTGTCGGCGATGATGTCGATTCTCGGCTTGCAGACAGCCATGATCTCAAGGTTTTCTGCAAATGGTGAGAATTATCGCAAGATGATGAATGCCATTACCGGTGGATTTGTATGGGGTGGTGTCATACTGATTGCCGTTTATATGCTACAGCAAAGCAGAAAAGTAAGAAAGAAGGTGGAACACTTTGAATAAATCTGAAAGTAAATATTTTAATACCGCCGTTTGTATGGATGAAGCATTCCTTGCTCTATTGGAAAAGAAGGATTTTCCTTATATTACAGTTAAGGAAATTTGTGAAAAAGCCGGGGTAAATCGCTCCACTTTCTACCTGCATTACGATACACTAAATGATCTTTTGTGTGAGAGTATTCAGTATTTATACGATCAGTTCCTTACCCACATGAAAGAAAACTCCATCGAAACAGAAGTGGTGAATCGGCTGAGAGAGTGCCCGGTTTCTGAACTGTATCTTGTGACACCGGAATATCTGATGCCTTATCTCAGTTATATCAAAGAGCACAAGCGTCTGTTCCGAACGGCAGTGGAAAATGCGGCGATACTCCAGTTGGAAGAAACCTATGGCAAAATGTTTCGCCATGTATTTACACCTATTTTAGAACGCCATCAAATTCCGGAGCAGGATAGACTTTACATCATGGCGTTTTATATCAGGGGACTAATGGCAATTATCACAGAATGGCTAACAAACGATTGTGCTGACTCTATTGACCATATAATTGCCGTGATACATCAATGTGTCTGGGGAAAGGGGCGGTTCTCTGTCCGTTCCTGTACGCAGCATCAGGAGGACAAAAAAGATAAATGAAAGCTGCAATATATTTAGGTAAAGAGAATATTGAAATCCGGGAATTGCCTTTGCCGGAGGTTGGAGACAACGATGTATTGATACAGAATTTGTACTCCAGTATTTGCGGCACAGATATGGCAGTATTTGCCCATGGCCCGGGTACCGGGCATAAAATTACAGTGGGAGGAGAGTTCGGGCATGAAATAGTCTCACGTATTGTAAAAATCGGAAAGAATATTACGGATTTTACAATTGGTGAACGGGTTTATCCCTATCCCCGGTATGCGAAAGACGATACGAAACGAGCCGGAACGATCGGTGGATTTTCGGAGTATATCCTTATTCCGAACGCCAGGAGAAATCATTCGCTTTATCCTGTGGATGAGGGTATTTCTGATAAACTTGCAAGTCTGATCGAGCCATTTACAGTAGGATGTCGGGCGGCGCGGAGAGGAATGCTTCCCTGCGGTGATGGAAATCGGTATGTTGCCGGTCAGAATGCTGTTGTGTTTGGATGTGGAACAATTGGCATTGCAGCAGCAGTTGCCTTCAAATATTTTGGCATGGACAAAGTCATGATTTGTGATCGTTCCGTATTTCGCTTGAAGCTGGCGGAAAATCTGGGTTTTGAAACTTGTAATCCATTTTCCGGGAATTTTGAAGAAAAAGCCCGGGCATTCTTCGGTACAGCGCCTTCTCTTGGAGGTATAACTGCGAATATTGACTGCTGGCTGGATGCTGCCGGTGCAGAAAGTATTCTGGATGACTTCTTGCGCCTTGGAAAGATCGAAAGCCGTTTTGTTTCCGTTGCCGTCAACAATGCACCTCGCACTATTGATCTATTACATATGACCTATGCTCAACAAAGCATTATAGGATCCGGAGGCTATATGCCGGAGGATGTATGGGATGTGCAAAAGATTATGGCCTGCGGTAAGTGGGATCTTGAAAGCATTATTACCCATGAGTTCCCGTTGGGGAACCTGGAAGATGCAATACGCACTGCGAGTAATGTAGAATCCGCAGGCAATGTAGTTATCAGGATGAGGTAGGTCTCTTATTCTTCTTGACGAGTACTCCTGGCAGAGCTATACTATAACTGACAATAAAACTTGGCGATGATGACGGAGAAGATTTTCAATATGAACAGGGAAGATTACAATCTTATAAAAATTAAAATACCGGCAATATTCCTGTCACTAAAAGATCCTGAGACACCACTATTGGCAAAGATACTGGCAGCAGTTACAGTGGGATATGCACTGTCTCCAATTGATTTGATTCCTGATTTTATTCCGGTTCTGGGTTACTTTGATGACGTTATCCTACTTCCGGCATTGATTGCATTGACAATCAGGTTTATTCCGAAAGATGTCTGGATGAAACATCAGGAACAGGCGAAAAACATGTGGAGTGAGGGGAGACCTAAAAAGTGGTATTACGGAATCCCTGTCGTGATTATATGGATATTGATTTTCTATTTGATTGTAACGCGGATCATATTTCACTAAATTACATAGTTTTATCGAAATAGTAAGAGGGAGGATAAGTATGTTTATTTCAGATATTTATAAGAAGGATAAAAGGAGTCTCTCATTCGAAGTGTTTCCGCCATATGGAGAAACAGAATGGAAGAAAATGGACGACACGTTGGCTGATTTATGTGAGTTGAATCCGGATTTTATTAGCATAGTGTTTATTCCGGGAGGAAGTTCGAAGGGAAACAGAACGATAGAGCTTGCGAAGAAAATTAAGTATGAATACCATGTGGAGCCGGTGGTACATTTACCTTCCCTTTTCTATGACAGGGAAGAAATTGACGCATTTGCGAAAACATTGACGGAGGCAGGAATCCAGAATGTTCTTGCGCTCCGTGGGGACAGGAATCCTGAAATTCCGGAAAAAGATGATTTTCAACATGCTTCTGACTTGATTTCTTATTTGAAGCCAAAGAGTGAGTTTTGTTTTATGGGCGCATGCTATCCGGAATGCCATCAGGAATCAGAAGACAGGGTAAGCGAGATGCTCAATCTGAGGAAAAAGGTGGATGCCGGAGCAGAAGTACTGTTATCTCAGTTCTTTTTTGAAAATGAGCCTTTTTTCAGGTTTCAGGAAGACTGCAAAATAGCAGGAATGCAGGCACCTGTCATTCCCGGAATCCTGCCGGTGGTAGATGCTGCCCAGAGCAGAAAGATGGTATCCATGTGTGGCGCAGCATTTTCACAGCGTTTTGAAAGAATGATAAGTAAGTATGAATATAATAAAGAAGCAATGTTTGATGCGGGAGTATCCTACGCAATCAGTCAATGCATAGATCTTCTGACCAGTGACATCAGAGGAATTCACATATATACCATGAATAATGCGGTTGTAACCAGAAAAATCTGCGAAGGTATAGGGACGGTTCTCTGTCCCGCATAAATCTTTTCCTTTTGCACAAACTATAGCAGGAGGAAAATGAATATGAGTAATCGTTTGAAATATGAAAGCAGTCCTTATCTTTTGCAGCATGCGGAAAATCCGGTGGACTGGTATCCCTGGGGAGAGGAAGCATTTGACAGGGCAAAGAGGGAAGATAAGCCGATTTTTCTGAGTATAGGATACAGCACCTGCCACTGGTGTCATGTGATGGCTCATGAGAGCTTTGAGAGTGGAGAGATTGCGGATATTCTGAATCATTATTTTGTATCCATTAAGGTAGACAGAGAGGAGCGGCCTGATATCGACAGTGTATACATGGCGGTATGCCAGGCATTTACAGGGAGCGGCGGATGGCCCATGAGTATCTTTATGACTCCGGAGCAAAAGCCGTTCTATGCGGGTACCTATTTTCCATCCACATCCCGATATGGAATGTACAGTTTTGGAGAGTTGCTCCTTGCCATTGCAGAAAAATGGCAGACGGACAGGGCTGGTCTTCTGGAATCAGCGGAGAATATTATTGCACATCTTACGTCGGATACGCAGGAAAACAGCAAGAGCCGGGGAATGGATCCGCAGCTTCCGGGAAAAGCCGCAGAACTTTTCTCCAGAAGTTTTGATAAAAGATATGGCGGTTTTGGGAGTGCGCCCAAATTTCCAACGCCGCACAATCTGATTTTTCTCACGCTGTATGCCCACATTCATCAGGAGAAATCGGCTTTTCAACAGGTAAAGCTGACGCTGGAAAATATGCGAAGAGGCGGGATTTTTGATCAGATTGGCTACGGATTTTCCAGATATTCCACAGACGAGCGATTTTTAGTACCTCATTTTGAAAAAATGCTTTACGACAATGCGCTTTTGATTCTGGCATATGCGGCTGCATATAAGGAATCGGGAGAGAAGATGTTTCTTGATACGGCAGAACAGACGGCGGAATATGTACTGCGGGAAATGACGGGACCATCAGGAGAATTTTACTCTGCCCAGGATGCGGACAGCGAAGGGGAAGAAGGAAGATTCTATGTTTGGGATTATGATGAAATATGTAGAATTCTCGGGGATGAAGCAGGAGGAATGTTCTGCAGGCATTTCGGAATTACAGAGCAGGGAAATTTTGAAGGAAAAAACATTCCCAATCTGCTGAATGGTAATACGGTTTCCTGTGAATTTGAAACGGAGAGAAAGGTATTGTATGAATATCGCAAATCCCGCGCAAGTCTTCATCTGGATGATAAGGTTCTTACTGCCTGGAATGCGCTTATGATCTGTGCATTTGCAGTTTTGTACCGGGTAACGGGTAATTACCGGTATCTTTCAGTGGCAGAGAAGAATCATCAGTTTATCGAGGAATATCTTGCAGAAGGTAATCTTCTGTATGTAAGCTGCCGTAACAGGATTCATTCCGTTAGGGGATTTCTGGACGACTATGCATATTACGGTGCGGCTCTCCTCTGTCTGTATGATGTCACCGCAAAGCCGGACTATCTGAAAAAGGCAGAGCAGATTTTGCGTGAGGCAAAGAGACAATTTGAGGATTGGGACGGAGGAGGATATTTTCTATATGGAGCTGAGAATGCTACTCTCATCACAAGACCGAAGGAAACTTATGACGGTGCACTGCCTAGTGGAAATTCAGTCATGGCTTACTGTCTGGTGCGACTTTCACTGCTTGGTGCAGGAGAGGGATATGAAGAACAGACCGAGCGGCAGCTTGCGTTCCTGTCCGGGGAAGCACAGGGATATCCTGCGGGATATGGATTATTTCAAACTGCGCTGCTGATGTATCTGTATCCGCCGGAGAAGATAACCGTCGTTCTCTCAGGTGAGAAACCTGGAGAGGTACTGGCCCGGCTTCCGTTGTATGCAGATGTCCGGATCCTTCCGGAGTTAACAGATGACTATCGTTTATTAAATGGCAGAACCACTTATTATGTATGTAAAAATCATACCTGTCTGCCGCCGTCCAATGAATTTTCGGGAAAATAAATAGGGCTGTTTTGTAGGAGTAGTAATTTGTGAAAGGAAATTTTATTTATGCAATTAAAACGTTTCATTCAGCAGGAGACAGTACTTTCGGTTGCGATTGTACTGGCAGTGTTGTCCTCTTTTTTTGTTTATCCTGATAGACAATATATTGATTATATAGATTTCCGTACGCTTGGAATTTTATTTTCGTTGATGACTGTCATGGCCGGATTGGGGCGGCAAGGCATGTTCGACCGGATGGGACAGGCATTGCTCTCCCGTACAGGAGGGATACTCCAGCTTGTTCTTGTGCTGGTTGGATTGTGCTTTTTCGGGAGTATGTTCATTACAAATGATGTTGCACTGATGACTTTTGTACCGTTTACCTTTGCGGTGCTGAGTAATCTGGGGAGACAGATACGCCACAGGATTGCACTGCCAGTTGTGTGTATGCAGACCATTGCAGCGAATCTTGGCAGTATGCTGACTCCGATTGGTAATCCGCAGAATCTTTACCTTTATAGCAAAAGCAGCATGAGCATAGTACAGTTTGTTGAATTGATGCTTCCTTATACAATTGTTTCATTGGTGCTGCTTGCAGTCTGGGCGGTTTTGCTTTGTTATGGACAAAAAGAAAAGCTATATGCTCTGAATATCACAAAACAGAAATATATATCAAGTGATAATAAAATCGTAGTACTTTATGTGATTTTATTTGTGGTCTGTCTGTTTGCCGTTATACATATTCTTCCATATGGCATTGTATTTGCAATTGTGCTGATCTGTACGTTCTTTGTGGATCGAATCACGCTGCGCCGGGTGGATTATTCTCTTCTCTTAACTTTTGTGGCATTTTTTATCTTCATTGGTAATCTGGGTCGTGTTCCGGCATTTTCTGCATGGATTCAGGAAATAATTTCCGGACGTGAGGTCCCGGTTGCTGTGCTGGCTTCGCAAATTACCAGCAATGTTCCGGCAGCGTTGTTGCTCTCTGGTTTTACACATAATATCGAAGCTTTGGTCATCGGAACGAACATCGGCGGTTTGGGTACGTTGATTGCTTCCATGGCAAGCCTGATTTCGTATCGGCAGATTGCACGGGAGATGCCACACGGCAAAGGTAAATATTTTGTGATGTTCACCATATCCAATATCATTTTCCTTGTGATTCTGCTGGTAGAGTGGGTTGGATTAGGATAGGAGATTATAATATGGGGCAGGAACGTGTGAGAATAAGTGACATTGCAGAGGAACTGGGACTCAGCACCGCAACTGTTTCGAATGTCATACATGGAAAAACGAAGAAAATATCGGATGAAACGGTTAAGCGTGTGCAGGCATTGCTGGAAGAACGCCAGTATATTCCCAGTATGGCAGGCATTCTTCTGGCACAGAATTCCTCGAAAATTATAGGAGTTTTCGTAAATGATCACGAGAAGTATGAAGGTCATACACTGGATGATGTTTTCATTTCATCCTCACTTAATTATTTATCTACGGAGATCGAAGCTCACGGACAATTTATGATGGTAAAAAAGGCAAAGAATCCGAAAGAAATCCTGAAGTTTGCTTCTATGTGGAATATGGATGGACTTGTGATGATTGGTTTCTGTGACCAGGATTATATGTATCTCAGAAATCACATGAGAATTCCATTTGTTGTGTACGATGGTTTTTGTGAAAATCCGGAGCGTATTGTGAATATTACCATTGATAATTTTGATGGAGGTTTTCAGATCGGAAACTATTTCAAACGAACCGGGCATGAGCGGGCCATCTGTATTTCAGACAATGAAACCGGTGTTGATAAGGAACGACTGGACGGATTTAAAAAAGGATTTGGAGCGGACCGTAGTGATGTTATGGTGATTCCCATGCATAAAAAAGAACGCTGGGAGTATTATCAGAGAGAGATTGAGAAATTCCACTGTGTGTCGGCGGTTTTTGCGGTTTCGGATTATTATGCGATTGATCTGATGCATTTTCTGATGGAAAATGGATTTGCTGTACCAGATGACATATCTATTGCCGGTTTTGATGATATTCCCATGTGTGAGATGATCTGGCCGACGCTGACAACCGTGAAACAGGATGGTGCTCTGAGGGCAAAGATTGCGATTGAGAAGCTTCATGAACTGAAAGAGAAGAAGAACGACGAGGTTACAATTATGCTGCCCGTGACGCTGGTAGAGCGCGCGAGTACATTAGATGTGAGGTGACTCTCACTTCAAGCGCGCAGAATGCTATAAAGAAATATTTTATAATTCAGGCTGTGAATTTTGCACAAACACAGCCTTCCTTTTTTGGTTTGGGTTATGCGTTTAACCTTTGAGTTTCTGAGCATCCGCATATACAATAAAAGTGAAAATTATTTTCGGAGGAATTCTTATGAAACATAAACAAACTTTTTTTATAGCGGTATGCCATCTGGCAGTCCCGGTTGCACTGCAATCTATGCTGCAGGCATCTTTCAGTATTGTAGACCAGATTATGATCGGACAGCTTGGCAGTATCAGTGTGGCAGGTGTAGGACTGGCCGGAAAATTCTCTTCCATTTTTTCAGTTATAGTCTCTGCGATTGGGGCAGTAGCGGGAATTATGATTTCTCAATATCTGGGGCAGAAGAATAGACAGGAGGTTCAGAGAAGCTTTTATCTAAATCTTATACTTGCGCTTGGAATGGCGGCATTATTTTGTGACGTATGCATCTTTTTCCCAAAACAGATTATGAGTCTGTATACGAAAGATCAGAAAACGATATTGGCAGCGGCCGATTATCTCAGAATTATTTCGGGAACCTTTGTGCCAATGGCTGGGGCGACCCTTTTGTCAACTGTCTTTCGATGTATGGAAAAGGCACAGCTACCGCTGTATGCAAGTATCGCTTCCGCAATTTTAAATACTGGTTTAAACTATGTTCTCATATTTGGAAAATGTGGTTTTTCTCCCAGAGGTGCAGAAGGGGCGGCAATTGCGACGCTGATTTCGCAATGTGTGAATTTTCTGGTCATGCTGTTCATGATATGTAAATACGGAGAATTGCTTCAAAAACCAAAGGATTGTTATACAATGAATATAAGATTCAACTGGAAGCAATATGCGGCAATGCTGTTACCAATCCTTGTCTGTGAATTTGTCTGGAGTCTGGGAGAAAATGTCTATGCCGCAATTTATGGGCATATGGGGACAGAGTCCTGTGCGGCCATGACATTAATTAATCCTGTCCAGGGACTGATGATCGGAGCTCTGTGCGGCCTGTCCCAGGCTGCAAGTGTCATTATCGGGAAGAAGCTGGGAAATAAGGAATATGACGAGGCTTATGAGGCGGCAAAAAAACTGATTCTCTATGGTTTAGCAGGCTCTGTCATTTTGTCTGCACTGGTGATCGTGACGAGTACATTTTACGTGAAAATATATCAGGTTGACGAAACGGTGAAGCTGCTGACAAGGCAGATTTTGATTGCATATGCGGTTGTTGCTCCATTTAAGGTATTGAATATGATTGTGGGAGGCGGTATTATTCGGAGTGGGGGAAAAACAAAATATGTCATGATCATCGACATGATCGGAACCTGGGGGTTCGGCGTTCCATTGGGTCTGCTTTCGGCATTTGTTTTGAAGTTCTCCATTCCATATGTATATTTTATCTTGTCACTGGAGGAATGCGTGAGATTCGGAATATCTATGGTTGTATTCCGAAGAAAAAAATGGATGAACAGCCTGGAATAGGGACGGTTCTCTGTCCTGTTCCCTATTCTATTCTTGAAAGTTATTAACAGTAAGTGTTACAATTGAAACAGATAATAAGAAAGGGAAGAAAATATCATGAAAAAAGTGAAATGGCTAACAGGGGTGATGATAGCAATCATATTTGTCTTAGTAACAGGCTGTTCCGGGAAACAGGATAATCCCGCGGATGAAAATATTTCAGAAGGGGATGCCTATTATGAACGCCTGCAGGGATATGTAACTCAGATACGTGAAGTGACCGACTTTGAGCCGGATATAGCAATCGTTCTGGGAAGCGGGCTTGGAGATTTTGCAGATAAGATAAATATTGAGGCCACTGTAGATTATTCTGAACTGGATGGATTCCCAACCTGCAGTGCCGAGGGCCATAAGGGAAGATATGTTTTTGGAACGATAGAAGATAAAAAAGTAGTAATTATGCAGGGACGTGTGCATTACTACGAAGGTTATGAGATGAGTGAAGTGGTTCTTCCTCTCCGTGTGATGAAACTTCTGGGAGCAGATACTGTCATTTTGACAAATGCTGCTGGAAGTATGAAAGAAGAGATAAGACCAGGTAATTTTGTGGTATTTACGGATCAGATTGCATGTCTGGTGCCGTCTCCGCTTATTGGTGATAAAGACTCGAAGCTTGGAGAAACATTTCCGGATACAACAAATATGTACAGTGAAGAATTGCGTGAACTGGTTCTGAAAGACGCTAATGAGCTTGGAATTACAGTTAAGGAAGGCGTTTATATTCAGGCTTCCGGTCCACAGTATGAGACTCCGGCTGAGATGAAAGCATTTGTAGCCATGGGAGCAGATATTGTGGGTATGAGTACGGCTGTTGAGGCGATTGCAGCTAATCAAATGGGTATGCAGATATGTGGTATTAGCTTTATTACAAATATGGAATCAGGTGTGGAGGGAAATAATCAGCCATTGACGCATGAAGAAGTATTGAATATGACGAATCAGGGTGCAGCAGATTTTGAAAAACTGATGCGTAAAGTGATTGAAGAATTTGATATCAATAAATAAAACCAGACAGAAACGTCCCCTATTTTGGCAGGAGTATCTCTACGGCCGTTCCTTCTCCGGGGATACTCCGAACATACATGGTTCCACCAAGCATATTTTCAATTCTTTTTTTGACATTCCGGATTCCAATATGCTTTTCGGAAATGTTTCTATTCTGATGTGTGCTATCGAATCCTACACCATTATCTTCAACGAGAACAATATAATAGTCTTTCTCTTTTGATGTAGAAATGCGAATTGTACCGCCTTCTATTTTCTTTGTGATTCCATGTTTTACGGCATTTTCCACGATAGGCTGCAGTGTTAGAGGGGGAATCCAAAAGTCAACGGTCTCAATATCATATTCAACATGAATTCTTTTGCCGAATCTTTTTTGTTCTATTGAGAGATAGCTTTTTACATGCTCTAGCTCCTGTTCGAATGGGATACACTTTTTTTCTGAAAGAGCAGATAAATTTCCTCTTACATATTTTGCAAATTCATCAATTGTCTCTGCAGCAAGTTCAGGGTCCTTTTTGCATAAATGTTTGATCGTTGTCAGAGAATTATATATAAAATGAGGTTTGATCTGGGAAATCATAATATCAATTTTCAATTCATAGTTTGTCCTTCCCTGATCAATCATTGCCGTAATGAACAAAAAAATCATGGAAATATTAATAGCAATGTTAATGAAAGATACTCCATAATAAAAAATTTGAACCCACATAGCTATGCAGGGAAGGATAATGTAGGAAATCATGGAAATAAACATTTCTTTTTTTAGTTTTTTCCGATATTTAACCAGAAAGAACAAATCGATGATTATCTGGATAATTGCAGGAATCATGGACAGAGGAAACATCCAGTTTCTGTGATAGATGTTTGCGTGATCAAAATAATAATAAAAGTTAAAAAACTGGGATAGAATTACAAGAATGATACCTGTGATTCCGGCTGCATAAACCAGTCTTGCACAGGCTGGCAAATCCTTTCTCTGCCTGTCATCAAAGACATAGCTGCACACATAATCATGAAATAAAAGTAAAATGACATCACTTAAAAGAAATACCAGAAAATTACTGATACGCACCATATAAAATCCGATATCACCGGGATATCCGCGAAATCCCCATGCACAGGCATCCATACACAGCAGAAATGCTGTGCTGAGTTGTAACAGCAAGATAAGGATACGCCGTCTTTTTTTTATGCTTCTGCTGTAGAAAATGCAGATTGATGCAATCAGGCAAAAGATTGCTCCCCATAGTTCCAGTGATATGTGGATGGATTTTATTGTAAACATAATGGCACCTCTACCAGTTCCTTTGTATTTCTTCCAGTTTTTTGATGGAATATTCAGCCCAGCTGTACTGCTTCATGTATTCTCCCAGATAATTGTTCATTACCGATGGATCTCTGGCCAGAAATCGATAATAATCACAATCAATTTTATCAGGGTTAACTGAAAATTGATTTCTGCCGGATAAAAATATATCTTCGGCGTGATACGTACGAAGTGTCTTTCGGATATCAGAAATAAGGTTTCTGACATAGTGGGAATTTTTCTTAGGGTCTCCAGTTTCTTCAAACAGTATTCTGCATAATTCTTCTGTGTTTGCCGATTTACCATTTAAATCAATCAAATAGGCAAATAATTCTTTTGCTCTTGTCCGGGAAAAATGAATTGGTTTTCCATCACAGAATACTTCAAAATTTCCAAAGCACTGTACTTTTACTTTTTTATCTGAGGAATCTATAGGAAATCTCAGATGAGCAAAAGCATTTGCCATGGCATCTGCAGAAATAGGTTTTAAAAGGTAACCGCTGGCATGTATAGAGAAGGCATTCAGTGCATATTCATCATAAGCAGTAATGAAGATAATATTCACTCTGGGATTGCTTTCTTTCAGGGTTTGCGCAAGTGTCAGACCGTTCATGCCGGGCAGATCAATATCTAGAAGTGCAATATCACATCCGGTTGGTTCTACTACCGAAAGAGCTTCCATATAATTTTCCGCACATATAATTTCATCGCCCTGCCTTATCTTTTCAACGGTTTCTTTCGTTTCCTCGAGAGACATGGGCTCGTCGTCAACAATCAGTATTTTCATAGGGTCCCTCCTGTTTCAAATAAGATTATATTCCCTAATCAGCATTATTTCCAGTATAATTATAGAAACTGTAACAGATTTTTACTATAATGCTGGTAATCGGCGTGGCTGTACATTGTTTGCAGCACAGGAGGGTGTCAAAGTATCATAATTAATATACATAAAAAGGGGGGAGAGGAACAATGACTCCGGAAAAATTATTGGAAATATTATCTAAGGCAGCAGAACTTAAGATTGCGACAAGGCATTGTTATACATCAGAAAATCGCAGGGAAAGTGTTGCAGATCACAGCTGGCGTATGGCGTTAATGGCAATGCTTCTTTCAGGAGAAGCAGAGTTTCAGAAAGTAGATATGGACAGGGTGATTCGTATGAGTCTGATTCATGATCTGGGTGAGGCTTTTACAGGAGATATTCCTACATTTGAGAAAACGCAGGAAGATGCGGAGAAAGAAGAAACATTGCTGCAGGAGTGGATCGGCAGTTTCCCTTCTCCACAGAAAGAAGAATGGGTCAATCTGTTGCGGGAAATGGAAGAGATGAATACGCTGGAGGCGAAGACGTACAAGGCACTGGATAAACTGGAGGCAGTTATTTCTCATAATGAATCGGATATTGCTACGTGGCTCCCTCTGGAGTATGAATTGCAGTTTACTTATGGAAAAGAAAATGTTGAGTTTTCAGAGTATCTGAAAGAATTAAGTAAATGTATAGACAAATGGACGAAAGAGAAGATATCATAGAGTTAATGAATGAAATAAGGAAAGACGGGAGAAATACGAATATGATAGAATATGAAGCGTTAAAAAAACTTCCCAAACTGGATCTCCACTGTCACCTGGATGGTTCGCTGTCTCTGGAATATGTTCGGAAGCAGTTGGGAAAAGAGGTACTGCTTTCAGATTTGCAGGTGTCGGAGGATTGTAAAAATCTGGCAGAATATCTGGAGAAATTCGAGATTCCGCTTAAATGCCTGCAAAGTGAAGAGAGTTTGCGGATGGCAGGATATGATTTTATCCGGTCAGTGGCGCAGGAGAACATCCGGTATGTAGAAGTGAGGTTTGCTCCCATGCTTTCCGTCCACCATGGGATGACGGCGGAGCGTGTGATACAGTCGGTTCTGGAAGGACTGGAGATGGGAAAACGGGAATATAATGTGGATTATAATGTGATTGTATGTGCCATGCGCCATCACCCGGAGAAGCAGAATCTGGAGATGCTTAAGTCTGCCCGTCTGTTTTTGGGTGATGGTGTGTGTGCAGCTGATCTTGCAGGAAATGAAGCGGCATTTCCCATGTCAGGGTTTATGAATCTGTTTGCAGAAGTGAAAAAAATGGACATGCCTTTTACCCTTCATGCCGGAGAGTGTGGAAGTGCGCAGAATATTATAGATTCCATTGAGGTCGGTGCCGCAAGAATCGGTCATGGGATTGCCATGAGACAAAGGCCGGATGTACAAAAGCTCTGCTTGGATAAACGAGTGGGGATAGAGATGTGTCCGATCAGTAATCTTCAGACGAGGGCGGTGCGATGCCCGGATGAATATCCGCTTCGTGAATTTCTGGATGCCGGGCTCTTCGTTACAGTGAATACGGACAACCGGACGGTCAGCGGTACTTCTATTACGAAGGAATTAGAATTCATTCAAAAAACATATAATATCCGAGATGATGAGGTGGAGCGGCTGCTGAAAAATGCAGTAGATATATCTTTTGCAGACGATTCAGTAAAGCATCGGCTTCTGACAGAGATAGGAGGAAAAGTATGCTGACCATAGGAACACATATGTCAATTGCCGGAGGCCTGGCAAAGACTGCAGAAAATGTAGTAAAGATGCAGGCAAATACCATGCAGATTTTCAGCAGGAATCCCAGGGGTTCTAATTTTAAGACTTATGAGGAAAAGGAAATTGAAAAATTTCAGAATATACGACGGGAACATGGATTTGGGCCTCTCCTGGCTCATGCTCCTTACACTATGAATCTGGCAAGTAATCAGGAAAAAGTATATGAATTTGCCTGTACGGTTATCCGTGAGGATGTAGCCAGAATGGACGACCTTGGGATGGAACTTCTGGTCTTTCATCCGGGCAGTCACACGGGGATCGGTGAGGAAGAGGGAATCAGAAATATCATTCGCGGTTTGGATCAGGCACTGACGGGGCAGGAACATATTACCGTATTATTGGAAACCATGAGCGGAAAAGGAACGGAAATCGGATATCGGTTTGAACAACTGAAGAAAATCCGGGATGGAGCAGCACATCCGGAGCAGATTGGCATTTGTCTCGATACCTGCCATGTGTTTGCAGCAGGGTATGACATTGTGGGAAATCTGGATGGTGTGCTGGATGAATTTGACCGGATTCTGGGCTTTGAGCTTTTGAAAGCTATTCATTTAAATGACAGCATGATGCCCTTCGGCTCCAGAAAAGACCGGCATGCGGCCTTTGGAGAGGGAGAGATTGGTTCGGAGGCGCTGATCCGTGTACTTACTCATCCGAAGCTTTGCAATCTGCCCTTCTATCTGGAAACGCCATGGGATGATGCGGGACATAAAAGAGAGATTGCCATGATCCGTCAGATGCTGGGAGAGAAGGCATGAGAAAAGGCATGAAAAAAGAACAAAAGTGGACATTGGAGACAATTGCGCGTATTCACACGGATTTTCCGACGAAATTCGGAGTTCCAAGACAGAGCGGTCTTGTGGATACGAAGGCAGAAATCATTTTTGAGCCGGAATATCGCAGCGAAGAAGCAGTGCGGGAACTGGACATGTATTCCCATCTGTGGCTGATCTGGGAATTCTCGGAAGCGGTGAGAGATACATGGAGCCCTACGGTTCGTCCGCCCAGACTGGGAGGAAATAAACGAGTGGGAGTATTTGCCACCCGTTCTCCCTTTCGTCCCAATCCTCTGGGATTGTCCTGTGTCCGATTAGAAAGCATAGAATACAGAACCTCAGAGGGACCGGTACTGCATGTGGTGGGAGCGGATATGATGGACGGTACACCGATTTATGATATCAAACCGTATCTGCCCTATGTGGATGCCCATCCGGAAGCTAAGGGCGGGTTTGCAGAAGAAGTGAAAGATTACCGTCTTGAGGTAGAATTTCCGGAAGAATGGCTGAAACTGATCCCGGAAGAGAAAAGGGCAGTATTATTAGAAATCCTTGCGCAGGATGTGCGCCCTTCTTATCAGAAGGATGAGGAGAGGATTTACGGAATGGAATATGCAGGATTTGATATCCGGTTCCGTGTGTGTGAAGGAGTGCTTAGAGTATGTCAGGTGTGTGAAGGAGTTTCATATGAGAAAGAAGAATAAAAAATTGTCAGTTATGCTGATGGGAATTCTTTCAGTCGTGCTTTTGATGACCGGCTGCGGGCAGGTGGAAACAGTCGAAGCTGACAGTAAGAAAAGTCAGGAAATGACACAGAATGAAGAAAAAAAAGAAAAAGAAAAAGAGAAAAAGATCTACACATTTGTCGATGTGTTGGGGGAAGAATATGAGGCAGAACTTCTGGAGGAGGTCCCCACGAATACTTATGACCTGTCCCGAATTGTGGAGGAGAATGGCTACAAGTATTATATGAGCGAAAATGGAGAAAAGGAATCGAGGCTGGGTATAGATGTGTCAGAGTATCAGCCCCAGGTAGACTGGCAGCAGGTTCGGAATGCAGGGATTGATTTTGTCATGATAAGACTTGGTTATCGGGGATATGGTGAAAAGGGAACTCTTGTAGAAGATTCCATGTTCCGTCAGCATGTGGAAAATGCCCTGACCGCAGGTCTTGATGTGGGAGTTTTTTTTTTCTCCCAGGCAATTACCGATGAAGAGGTAGAGGAAGAGGCGGATTTTGTATTGGAACGAATCAAAGACTATCAGATAAACTGCCCGGTTGTATTTGATACTGAGGAAATAAAGTTCGATACAGCAAGAACAGACAACCTTTCAGGGGAACAGTTTACAAAGAACTGCCGGATTTTCTGTGACAGGATTCAGAATGCCGGATATGATACGATGATTTATGCCAATATGAAATGGATGGCATTTACCCTGAATCTGGAGGAACTTACTGAATATGAAAAATGGTATGCGGATTATGAACCAAAGCCTCAGTGTCCATATGAATTCTCCATGTGGCAGTATACGGAAACGGGAAGCGTGCCGGGGATTGAAGGAAACGTGGATTTGAACGTCTGGTTTCCGAAATCTTCTTGACAGGTGTAGCCGGAATCCTTATAATAGCACATAACGGTAAGGGAGTAGTTGGCGCATATACAGCGTAGTTTTGTCAACATACTGATGCAGAGCATCTGGCATTACTTTAAATGATGAGACTTATCCGTGGGAGTACCACGGGTAGGTCTATTTTTATGTCATGGAAAATGTGCAATAATCTATTATGAGATGAAAAGGAGAAAAAAATATGGGATTGGTTGAGTTGTTCTTAATTGCGGTTGGTTTGTCTATGGATGCATTCGCAGTGTCGGTCTGTAAAGGGCTTGCGATGAAAAAATGTACCTGGACCAAGGCGGGGATAGTAGGCCTCTATTTTGGAGTTTTTCAGGCAGGAATGCCGGTAATCGGATATTTACTTGGGGTACAGTTTAAAGATATCATTACCTCGATCGATCACTGGATCGCGTTTATTTTGCTTGGAATCATAGGCGCAAATATGTTAAAAGAAGCTTTTGAAGAGGAAGATGAAAACGAGTGTGATGAAGCTCTGGATGTGCATACTATGGTAGGGCTTGCTGTGGCTACCAGTATAGATGCTCTGGCAGTAGGTGTGACCTTTGCATTTTTGCAGGTGAAAATCATACCGGCAGTTTGTTTCATCGGAGCAACAACCTTCCTTATATCAGTGGCGGGTGTAAAAATCGGTAACGTATTCGGTTCCCGGTACAAGAAGAGAGCAGAGATCGCAGGAGGAGTCATTCTTATCCTTTTGGGTGTAAAAATCTTAATTGAGCATTTAGGTATATTATGATATGATAGATACAACGAACGCGAATTTCAGAGGTGAAACTATATGAAGTGGAATAAATTTAGAATCAAGACAACAACCGAAGCAGAGGATATTGTCAGCAGCAGTCTGATGGAGCTTGGTATCCAGGGAGTAGAGATGGAGGACCGACTCCCGCTTACTCAGTCGGATAAGGAGCAGATGTTTGTGGATATTATGCCGGAGATTGCTGTGGATGACGGCGTGGCATACATCAGCTTTTATCTGGAGGAAGAGGAAGATAAAGATGCGATTCTGGCTGCGGTAAGGGAAGAGCTTGCGGATATTGGTACCTATGTGAATATAGGAGAGGCTTCGATTGAGGAATCGCAGACAGAGGATGTGGACTGGGTAAATAACTGGAAAAAGTATTTCCATCAGTTTACAATTGACGATGTGCTGATTATTCCATCCTGGGAGGATGTTCAGCCGGAGGATGAAGATAAGATGATTATTCATATTGATCCG
Organism: Sporofaciens sp. SGI.106; assembly: GCF_050314255.1. Lineage (NCBI taxonomy): Bacteria > Bacillati > Bacillota > Clostridia > Lachnospirales > Lachnospiraceae > Sporofaciens > Sporofaciens sp. SGI.106. Next base: position 91,312 of record NZ_JBNPMZ010000005.1, on the reverse strand, counting down.
GGCACGGCATTTGGTACAGGTATGCATGAGACGACGCAGCTTTGTATTCGTCAGATCAAGAAATATGTGACACCGGATACGGTGATTTTAGATGTGGGATGCGGAAGCGGTATTCTGGGAATGCTGGCTCTGAAATTCGGGGCAAAGTATTCTGTTGGAACCGATCTTGATCCCTGCGCAATTGATGCGACTCATGAAAATATGGAAGTAAATGGTATTTCCAGAGAACAGTATGAAGTGATGATTGGAAATATCATTGACGACAAAGCAGTTCAGGATAAAGTGGGCTATGAGAAATATGATATTGTAGCAGCGAATATTCTGGCTGATGTGCTGGTACCTCTTACACCGGTGATTCTTTCTCAGCTTAAGCCGGGCGGAATCTACATTACCAGCGGAATCATTGATGATAAAGAACAGACGGTGGTAGATGCCGTGAAGGCGGCAGGTCTTGAAGTACTGGAAGTAAATCATCAGGGAGAATGGGTTTCTGTTACAGCAAGAAAGAACTAGAAGCACAGGTAGGGAATATAGAAGATGCAGCATTTTTTTGTGACACCGGAACAGGTGCGTGAACGGAAAATTTATATAGAAGGTTCAGACGTGAATCATATGAAAAATGTGCTTCGCATGCGAATCGGAGAGGTGCTGGAGGTCAGTGACGGCAATAATCATAAGTACTGCTGTCATATTGAAGCATTTGAGCAGGGGCTGGTAGTTCTGGAGATTGATGAGGAACAGAGTACGGATACGGAGCTTCCATCCAGAATCTGTTTATTTCAGGGACTTCCGAAAGGTGATAAAATGGAACTGATCATCCAGAAGGCAGTAGAACTGGGGGCTTCGGAAGTGATTCCGGTTTCTACCAGGCGTTCTATTGTTAAACTGGATGCGAAGAAGGCGGCAAAGAAGGTGGAACGCTGGCAGGAGATTGCGCGCAGTGCGGCAAAACAGTCCGGGAGAGGTGTGATACCGGAGGTGTCAGAGGTTCTGGGCTTTAAAGAAGCACTGGAATATGCGAAAACACTGGATGTTGTGTTGATTCCATATGAACTGGCAGAGGGAATGAAGACGACCCGAACCGTGATCGAATCTATTCGGCCGGGACAATCGGTAGGTATTTTTATTGGACCGGAAGGCGGTTTTGAAAAAGAAGAAGTGGAACAGGCAATAGCAGTCGGTGCGAAGGAAATTACGCTGGGACGGCGGATACTTCGAACGGAAACTGCCGGAATGACTACGCTGTCCATTCTGATGTATCACCTGGAAAATGAAAACGCATAAATTATAGTAAAAGAGAAAGAATAGGAGTTTATCATGGAAGTTTATTTGGATAATTCTGCGACTACCAGAGCCTATGAAAAAGTAGGCGATGTGGTGCGGCATGTAATGTGTGAGGATTATGGCAATCCTTCCTCGATGCATTTCAAGGGTGTAGAAGCAGAACGCTATATAAAAGAAGCCAGGGAAGCTTTTGCGAAGATCCTTAAGGTTCAGGAAAAGGAGATATTCTTTACCTCCGGAGGAACGGAGAGCGATAATCTGGCACTGATAGGGGCTGCGAGGGCTAATCATCGAGCCGGTAAGCACCTGATTACTTCATCCATTGAGCATCCGGCAATTTTGAATACCATGCGGTATCTGGAAGAGGAAGAAGGATTCCGGGTGACGTATCTCCCGGTAGACCGTTATGGAAGAGTGAGGCTGGACGCTTTGAAGGAAGCGCTTTGCGAGGATACCATACTTGTTTCTATTATGTATGTCAATAACGAGGTGGGGTCTGTTCAGCCTATAACAGAAGCGGCCAGCATTGTAAAAGCATATAATAAAAACATTCTGTTCCATGTGGATGCTGTTCAGGGTTTTGGAAAATATCACATTTATCCGAAAAAGATGAAGATTGATATGCTTTCCGTGAGTGGTCATAAGATTCACGGTCCAAAGGGAACAGGAATTTTGTATATTGGCGATCATGTAAAAATTAAGCCCATTGTATTTGGTGGTGAACAGCAGAAAAATATTCGGTCCGGTACGGAAAATGTTCCGGGAATAGCAGGCCTGGCGGCGGCAGCGAAGGAGATTTATAAAGACCTGGATGCCAAGGTGGCAGGGATGAGAGAGCTTAAGAAGCATTTTATTGAAGAAGTGACAAAGATTGAGAGCACAACCGTTCACGGGCTCTATGATGAGACCAGTGCACCACATATTATCAGTGTGGGATTTGCCGGAATTCGTAGTGAGGTTCTCCTGCATGCACTGGAGGACAAGGGCATCTGTGTTTCTTCCGGTTCAGCCTGCGCTTCCAATCATCCGGCCATCAGCGGGGTGTTAAAAGGAATCGGGGCAAAGAAGGAATATCTGGATGCAACCCTTCGGTTCAGTATGTCAGAATTTACTACACTGGAAGAGATAGACTATACACTGGAAACATTGAACAGTCTGGTGCCGATGCTCCGCAGATATACCAGACACTAGAAAGATGACGGGTTGACGGATGCGGGGTACGCATCCGCCACTAGATGAAAAAGAGAGGAAAGAAAAATGACATTTCAGACATTTTTAATAAAGTATGGAGAAATTGGAATCAAGGGTAAGAACCGCTATCTGTTTGAAGATGCGCTGGTGCGTCAGGTGCGTTATGCGCTGAAGGATTTGGATGGAAATTTTGAAGTTCACAAATCTCAGGCCCGAATTTATGTGGATTGTGAAGGCGACTATGACTGTGATGAAGTTGTGGAAAGCCTAAAGAGAGTATTTGGAATCGTGGGTATTTGTCCGGTAGTCCGCAAAGAGGATCAGGGATTTGAACAACTGAAAAAAGATGTAGTTGCTTACATGGATGAGATGTATCCGGATAAGAATATTACATTTAAGGTAGAGGCAAGAAGAAGCAGGAAAACCTATCCGCTGAATTCTATGGAAATCAATTATTCTGTAGGGGAAGCGGTATTGGATGCATTTCCGGAGATTCGTGTGGATGTGCACAAGCCGGATGTCATGCTTCATATTGAAGTGAGAGAACAGATTTATATCTATTCTCAGATCATTCCGGGACCGGGAGGAATGCCGGTAGGAACCAACGGAAAGGCAATGCTTCTGCTGTCCGGTGGTATCGACAGTCCGGTGGCAGGATATATGATCGCAAAGCGGGGTGTTGGTCTTGAGGCTACTTATTTCCATGCACCGCCGTACACCAGTGAACGAGCAAAACAGAAGGTTGTGGATCTGGCTAAAATCGTTTCCAGATATTCCGGACCGATTAAGCTGAATGTGGTGAACTTTACGGAGATCCAGCTTTATATTTATGATCAGTGTCCGCATGATGAACTTACGATTATCATGCGTCGTTATATGATGAAGATTGCAGAACATTTTGCAAAAGAACACGGATGTCTGGGAATGATCACCGGTGAGAGTATCGGCCAGGTGGCAAGTCAGACCATGCAGAGTCTCGCAGCAACTAATGAGGTTTGTACGCTTCCGGTTTACCGTCCGCTTATCGGATTTGATAAACAGGAAATTGTCGAGGTCTCTGAAAAAATTGGTACTTACGAGACATCCATTCAGCCCTTTGAGGACTGCTGTACAATTTTTGTGGCAAAGCATCCAGTAACAAAACCAAATATCAATATTATCAAAAAGTCAGAAGAGAATCTGGCAGAGAAGATTGATGAGCTGGTTCAGACAGCAATCGATACGGTAGAGGTTATAGAAGTAAAATAGGTAAAAAAAGATACGTCGGAATGTGAATACATTTCGACGTATCTGTGTTGTTTTTAGAACGATGATTCTGAAATAATTATACCAGGTATGGTTTTAAAACTTCAAGAACTGCATCAGCGTTGTCATCAGCGTGGATGTTCAGATCAATCGGTTTGGAAAGATCCAGGCTGAAGATACCCATGATAGATTTTGCATCGATTACGTATCTGCCGGATACAAGATCGAAATCATAATCAAACTTGGTAATATCATTAACGAAAGATTTGACTTTGTCAATTGAGTTTAAAGAAATTTGTACTGTTTTCATCGGAAAATCCTCCTTGTTTTTTATTTCATCCTTTATAAAATATCTTAAGAGTTGAAAGTGCAAAAGTCAAGGAATAAAATGCCAAAGAATTCAGATACAACGGATTGATCTTATAACAAATTGTATAAGACATTATGAAACAGGTAGAGGAGAAACAGAAAAATGAAAAAAGCAGCATTACACAATCTGGGCTGTAAAGTAAATGCATATGAGACAGAGGCAATGCAGCAGATGCTGGAGGAAAATGGTTACGAAATTGTTCCGTTTAAAGAAGGAGCGGATGTCTATATTATCAATACATGTACGGTGACGAATATGGCAGACAGAAAATCCAGGCAGATGATTCATCGGGCAAGGAAGATGAATCCTGATGCGGTTATCGTGGCGGCAGGATGTTATGTGCAGGCACAGGGCGAACAGGTTGATGAATGTATCGATATTGTAATAGGAAATAACAGGAAGAAGGATCTGATAGAGATTCTGGATGCATTTTGGGAGAAAAAATCTGTCAGGGAAACAGTTATTGACATTAATCACACTTCTGAGTATGAAGAACTTCATCTGTCCAGGACAGCAGAGCATACGAGGGCATATATTAAGGTGCAGGACGGCTGCAATCAGTTCTGCTCTTACTGTATTATTCCTTTTGCAAGGGGAAGAGTCAGAAGCAGAGAGCGTATGGACGTTGTTTCGGAAGTGGAAAAACTGGCACAGGCAGGATATCAGGAAGTAGTGCTTACGGGAATTCACCTGAGCTCCTACGGAGTGGATACCGAGGACAGTCTCCTGAATCTGATACTTTCTGTTCATGAGGTGGAAGGAATCAGTAGAATTCGCCTTGGATCATTGGAGCCCCGGATCATTACAGAAGAATTCGTAAAAACGATTGCATCTCTGCCAAAGATGTGTCCACATTTTCATCTTTCACTGCAGAGTGGATGTGATGCGACACTGAAGCGGATGAACCGGCGGTATACGGCGGATGAATATTTTGAAAAATGTGAGCTTCTGCGGAAATATTTTGATCATCCGGCTTTGACGACGGATGTTATTGTAGGATTTCCGGGAGAGACGGAAGAAGAATTTGAGCAGTCAAAGGCTTTTGTGGATAAAGTGAATTTTTATGAAACTCATATTTTTAAATATTCCAGAAGACAAGGAACAAAAGCGGCTGAAATGGATAATCAGGTGCCGCATGAGATTAAGACAAAGAGAAGTAATGAGATGATTGCTCTCGGTGAAGAAAAGCGAAAGGCATACGAAGAAAGACTGGTGGGAACCACCGTGGAGGTTCTGATGGAGGAACCGGTAACGGTTGACGGAGAAGTTTATCAGGCAGGGCATACCAGAGAATATGTCAAGATTGGATTAAAAACAGAAGAGAATATGTCAAACCGGCTGGTGAATGTAGAAATTGAGAACCATTTACAAATATTACGTTGAATTTTCAATTGGATTCATGTAGAATAGTATAGAAGTATTTGGGAAGGACGTGAGCAGGATGAAGGATTTATCAAATACCCAATTTTTTCAGGTAGAGACGGGGCCGCAGATCAGTGCAAAGGATATACTGGAAATTGTATACAAGGCTCTGAGCGAGAAGGGATATAACCCTGTGAATCAGATCGTAGGGTACATTATGTCGGGTGATCCCACATATATTACCAGTCATAATGGAGCCAGAAGTCTGATTATGAAGATGGAACGGGACGAGCTGGTAGAAGAGATGCTGAAGACGTATATCGAACATAACAATTGGGAATAATTGATTATGAGAATTATGGGATTAGATTATGGCTCTAAGACCGTAGGGGTCGCAATCAGCGATCCGCTGGGTCTTACAGCCCAGGGAATTGAGACGATTTGGCGGAAAGAGGAAAATAAGCTGCGAAGGACATGTGCGCGTATTGAGGAATTAATTTCTGAATATGGTGTGGAAAAGATCGTACTTGGACTTCCCAAGCATATGAATAATGATATTGGAGACAGAGCGGAAAAATCTTTGGAATTTGGTGAGATGCTGAAACGGCGCACAGGGCTGGAAGTGGTGATGTGGGACGAGCGTCTTACTACGGCGCAGGCAGAACGGACTTTGATGGAAGGTAAAGTGAGAAGAGAGGACCGCAAGCAGTATATCGATAAGATTGCCGCTGTTTTTATTTTACAGGGTTATCTGGATTCAATCTATCAGAAGGAGTCTTCCTCTTTAATTTAAAAATGTACCTCATGATATATGAGAGGATAATCTGAGGAGTATAGAATGGAAAAGATTAAATTCATGTCTGATGATACAGGCAGAGAAGAGGAGTTCTTTGTACTGGAACAGACAAAAGTCAACGGAACATCCTACATTCTGGTTACTGATTCTGAGGAAGATGACGCAGAATGTTTGATTTTAAAAGATACATCTAAAGCAGAAGATACAGAAAGTGTGTATGAGATCGTGGAGGATGACGTGGAGCTTGGAGCGCTTCTCAAGGTGTTCGAGGAGCTCCTGGAGGATGTGGATATCGAAAGGTAATTGCTATGTCTATTAGTCAGGAAAAATTCAAGGAAATGCTGAAAGAAAAGGGGCTTAAAGTGACCAATCAGCGGTTACTTGTATTAGAAGTACTTGCGGACCATCGTGACAGACACATGACCGCGGAGGACATTTATGAGCTGGTAAAAGAAGACTATCCGGATATCGGACTGGCTACCATTTACCGTACCGTGCAGCTGCTTCTGGAAATGCAACTGGTGGATCGTATCAATCTTGATGACGGATGCGTGCGTTATGAGATCGGGGAGATGCCCGGTAATGAGGCAAAGCACCACCATCATCATCTGATATGCAAAACATGTGGAAAGATACTCCCGTTTAAGGATGATCTTCTGGATGAACTGGAGGGACATATTGAGATGGCAACGGGATTTCATGTGTTGGATCATGAGTTGAAGTTCTATGGACAGTGCAGGGAATGTCTGCTAAAAGAAGACGGAACAAAATAACACATGGAGGTGTAAATTTGAAGAAAGGAAACAATGGAAAACTGCGTATCATTCCACTTGGCGGACTTGAGAAGATTGGAATGAACATTACTGCCTTCGAGTACGATGACAGTATTATTGTTGTGGATTGCGGTTTGGCCTTCCCGGAGGATGATATGCTGGGAATTGACCTTGTAATCCCGGATATCACTTATCTGAAGGATAATATTCAGAAGGTGAAAGGATTTGTGATTACTCATGGACATGAGGATCATATTGGAGCTTTGTCCTATGTGCTCAGGGAGATCAATCTTCCGATATATACGACGAAGCTTACAATGGGTATTATTGAAAAGAAACTTTCAGAGCATAATCTGCTTCGCAATACCAGAAGAAAAGTTGTAAAGCACGGACAGTCTATAAATCTGGGACAGTTCCGAATTGAATTTATTAAGACAAATCACAGTATTCAGGATGCATCCGCTCTTGCAATCTATTCACCGGCAGGTATCGTGGTGCATACGGGAGATTTTAAAGTAGATTATACACCGGTATTTGGTGATGCCATTGATCTGCAGAGGTTTGGTGAGATCGGTAAGAAGGGTGTACTGGCATTGATGTCGGACAGTACCAATGCTGAGCGCCCGGGATTCACTCAGTCAGAGAGGACAGTTGGACATACGTTTGATCATTTATTTGCGGAACACCGTAATTCCAGAATTATTATCGCTACATTCGCTTCTAATGTAGACCGTGTGCAGCAGATTATTAATTCAGCGTATAAGTATGAACGGAAGGTAGTTGTAGAGGGTCGAAGCATGGTCAATATTATTTCTACAGCTCAGGAACTGGGATATTTGAATGTACCGGATAAGACACTGGTAGAGATTGACCAGCTTAAGAACTACCCACCGGAGAAGACGGTGCTTATTACTACGGGAAGTCAGGGCGAGTCCATGGCGGCTCTTTCCAGAATGGCTGCGGATATTCATAAAAAAGTATCTATTATGCCGAATGATACGGTTATTTTCAGTTCTAATCCGATTCCGGGTAATGAAAAATCCGTGTCTAGGGTTATTAATGAGCTGTCCGAAAGAGGAGCGCACGTTATTTTCCAGGATGCTCACGTATCAGGACATGCCTGTCAGGAAGAACTGAAACTGATATATTCACTGGTAAAACCGAAATATGCCATTCCGATTCACGGTGAATACCGTCATCGGAAGGCAAATGCGGGCCTGGCTCAGGCTCTTGGTATTCCGAAGGATCATATATTTATGCTGCAATCCGGAGATGTGCTGGAGCTCAGCGATCAGGAGGCAAAGGTTGTAGATAAAGTGCATACCGGCGAGGTTCTGGTAGACGGACTTGGTGTAGGAGATGTTGGAAATATCGTTCTGCGTGACCGTCAGCATCTGGCTGAGGATGGCATCCTTATTGTTGTTATGACATTGGAGAAGGGAACGAACCGGCTGCTTGCAGGTCCGGATATTGTTTCCAGAGGATTTGTCTATGTACGGGAGTCCGAGGGACTGATGGAGGATGCAAGGCGCGTATTGGAGGATGCGGTGGACAGATGTCTGAGAAATCAGCGCGGCGCGGACTGGAGTAAGATTAAACTGGTTGTCCGTGATACGATGAATGAATTTATCTGGAAACGTACCAAGAGAAGACCGATGATCCTGCCGATAATTATGGATGTGTAAAATTGGGGACGTAGTAAAATGCATTTTACTACGTCCTAAATTGTCAAATGGGGTGTACCTTTTTGCATTTTGTGGTGTACCCAAATGAAAGGTTTGAAAGAAATGATAGTTGATGAACGTATGGTAACTTACATTCATTCTCTGGAAATGCCGGATTCTAAACTATTGGAAACCATTGAGCAGGAGGCGCTTGCAGATCATGTGCCGATTATAAGGAAGGAGACCCAGAGCTTTTTAAAGGTGCTTCTTCAGATTCAAAAGCCTATGCGAATTCTGGAGGTTGGAACTGCGGTGGGTTTTTCTGCTCTTTTGATGAATGCTTATGCGCCGGAGGGAAATCGAATTACGACTATAGAAAAATACGAAAAGAGAATTCCGATTGCCAGAGAGAATTTCAGAAGAGCGGGAAAGGAAGAGGAGATTACCCTGATTGAGGGAGATGCCCTGGAGGTTTTAAAAAATCTTGGGGGAACCTATGATCTGATTTTCATGGATGCGGCGAAGGGACAGTATATACATTACCTGCCGGAAGCAATCCGTCTGCTGGAGCCGGGAGGGCTTCTGGTGTCGGATAATGTGCTGCAGGACGGAGATGTGATCGAATCGAGATTTGCGGTGGAGAGGCGGAATCGTACGATTCACAGTCGAATGAGGGAGTATCTCTATGAGTTAAAGCATAATGAGAATCTGCTGACATCGATCGTACCCCTGGGAGACGGACTTGCTCTCAGCGTAAAACAGGGCGAGAAGAATGTATAGCAGAATGTACAGGAAAATAACTGAGAAAATAAGAAATATCAGAAACGTCAGGAATATCAGAGAGGAGTAACGGTAAGATGATAAGACGCCCTGAATTATTAATTCCGGCCAGCAGTCTGGAAGTGTTGAAAACAGCAGTCATCTTTGGCGCAGATGCAGTGTATATCGGCGGCGAAGCATTTGGTCTGCGGGCAAAGGCTAAGAATTTCTCCATGGAGGATATGCGGGAGGGAATCACGTTTGCTCATCAGCACGGAGTCAAGGTGTATGTGACTGCAAATATTCTGGCACATAACAGTGATCTGGCAGGAGTGAGAACATATTTTGAAGAGTTGAAGGAAATTAGACCGGATGCATTGATTATTGCAGACCCAGCTGTATTTGAGATTGCAAAGGAAGTGTGCCCGGAGATTGAACGGCATATCAGCACTCAGGCAAATAATACCAATTACGGGACCTATAATTTCTGGTGGAAGCTGGGGGCAAAGAGAGTGGTGTCGGCCAGAGAGCTTTCTATCGAAGAAATTAAGGAAATACGTGCAAATATCCCGGAAGAAATGGAGATTGAGAGTTTCATTCATGGGGCGATGTGTATTTCCTATTCCGGCAGATGCCTGCTGAGCAACTATTTTACCGGAAGAGATGCCAATCAGGGGGCATGTACCCATCCGTGCCGCTGGAAATATGCGGTGATGGAAGAAACACGGCCGGGAGAATATATGCCGGTTTATGAAAATGAGAGAGGAACCTTTATTTTCAACTCTAAAGACCTGTGCATGATTGAGCATATTCCGGAGCTGATCGATGCTGGGATCGACAGTTTGAAAATTGAAGGAAGAATGAAGACAGCCCTGTATGTGGCAACTGTGGCCAGAACCTATCGGAAGGCTATTGACGATTATCTGGAGGATCCGGAAAAATATAAGGCTAATATGCCATGGTATCTGGATCAGATATCCAACTGTACTTATCGACAGTTCACTACGGGATTCTATTTTGGAAAGCCGGATGAAAATACACAGATCTATGACAGTAATACGTATGTAAAGGAATATACCTATCTGGGAATCATCGGGGAGGAAAAGGATGGTATGTACCGCATCGAGCAGAGAAATAAATTTTCTGTCGGGGAACAGATTGAAATAATGAAGCCAAATGGTGATAATATAGAAGTGACAGTCCAAAGAATCGTGAATGAGGACGGACAGGAGCAGGAGAGTGCACCACATCCGAAACAGGTACTGTACGTGGATTTGGGATGTGAGGCACAGAGATATGATATACTGAGAAGGCGTGATTAAAGCCTTTCTCAGGAAATTCTGTGAATGAGGAATAAAGGGAGTAACAAAAGGGGAGAGATTTATTAATGAGGGATAAATTCATTCTGGGTCTATTATGTCTGGTCTGCTTATCCGGGCTGTGGAAACTGGAATGTCATGCAGAGATTGCGGGAGACGATGCATTTTCTAATCTGACGTGGGAACAGGTCTATGAAGAAAACATTCAGGGAGAGTACGGAGTAGTGCAGTCTATCTGTTCAACGGAGGATTATATAATCTGTATTGAAAATACATCAGATGGCGAGGATGTTCCGGATATTGTCTCGGCATATTATAAAAATGATATGGATAAAGATGGAAATCCGGTAGAGAAGTATTCACTGGCTAATCGTGCGAGTGATACCAACTGGGAGCATGGAAATGGAATGGCTTATAATCCCAATACCCATGAAATTTATGTGGCATTGTATACCAATATGCACCCGGAAAACAGAGGATGTCTCTATGTGATGGATCCGGATACTCTGGCGTACAAAAGGACGATTAAAGTCAGTGATGATTACAATGTGCTGGGAATTGATTATGATGAAAATGAAAACCGGTATATCATTCAGACAAATGTAGACGGTGGATACAGTTTTAAAATTCTGGATGAAAATTTTCAGGAAATCGAGGACCTGGGAAGCTATGCGGATACGGCTAAGGGGAATAATTTTCAGGACCTTGTGCTGGTGGGAGATTATATTATGAATTTTCCATTGACTTTGAATCTGGGAATTGGCGATTATCTTCATGTGTATTCCATCTCAAGAAGAGCCTTGGTTGCGGATCCGCAGATTGATTTTAAATTTGAAAATATTGTATCGGATGAGCCGGAATCCCTATGTGAGATTGAAGAGGGAGTCTATCTGTCGGTGGTAAATGTGACGGATGGGAATGGAACGAGGATGTTCCGATTCTATCAGGTAGAGATACCCTATTATTTCCAGATGAATACTGAGGCGGAAAACGGAAAAGTAAGCGAGAGTACGAAAGTACTGGGTGGAGAGGATTATAAAGTGTCTTATAAACCGGATGACGGGTACCGGATTTCCGAACTTACGGTGGATGGAAAAGAGAAGAACATTGAAAAATATGAGACGGGGTATGTGTTAAAGAACATCCGGACAGATCATAATCTGAAGGTGAGTTTCAAGAAAAAATTTGTAATTCCGATTTTCGTATATATTCTTGTAATTTTATTTGCCGGAGCAGGATTATTTGCTTATTCAGTTCATGTGAAAATGGTTCGAAGAAGAAAGTATCTGAGAACACAGAGAAAGAGAAGAAGGCTTGCAAGAGAATATGGGTCAGGAATATAAAAAAAGCCGTGCGCTTCAATCGAAAAAAGATTGGGCGCAGCGGCTTTTTGTGCGCCGATTGGCGCACTCCACTAAAGGAGAAGAGAAATTAAATTTCATAGTATGATTGCCTTATGATTCCATTTCCAGTTCCGGAACAGGTTCTGCTTTCGGAAGAGAAATGGATTTTATTTTTTTCTGGAAGATCATGGATCCAACCAGACCAGCCACACATCCGCCTAATATTGCAAAGGCAAGAGCTCCCAAAACATGGAGCGGCGGATTAAATGCAAATGGTGCCAGAAGACCAGGTATCGGTGATGCGGTTCCCGGTGCATTGTTAATGATATGGAATGCCGCTGCCGAAATTCCGGCAAAACCGCCGCCAAAGAAGTTGGAGCAGTAAATCGGGATTGGATGCGCAGTGATGATGTCAGCCTGAGTCAGAGGCTCCAGCATAACAGCGATGACATTACTCTTGTCACCAAGTTTCAGACGGGCAAAAATCAGTCCGTTTGTGAAGGAACCTCCTACACATGCAATGGCAGCAATTCCCATAGCCAGACCATCCAGACCCAGCATAGCAGTAAGAGCCATGGAACTCAGAGGTGAAGTACAGATCATCTTGATAATACCACCTAACAGGAATCCCATCAGGATTGGTGACTGTTCTGCAGCAGCGGAAATCGTACCGCCAATCTGAGCCAGTGTTGCATTTACCACAGGGTTCACTAAAATAACAATTGCTCTTGCAATCGGTGCAATCAGAAGAGATCCAACGATAATGTTTAATCCCTCAGGAAGTTTCTTTTCGATAATTGGTGCAATGAGACCGATTATGTATCCGGCAATGAAACCTGGAAGAATACCATATCCGCCGACTGCGACGCCGGCAACTACGGCAAATACCGGATTGGCACCCATCGCAATGGGAACTGTGATAGCTGCAGCTACTCCTCCTAGGCTTCCGGAAGTTTCACCCAGAGTCTTGAAGAAAGAAAAGCCCAGCAGATCACCGGTAATGTACTTATGTACTGCTTCTACCAGAAAAGTAGCAATCGCAGCATTAGCCATACCGGACATGGCAAGCTGACCTTTGGGCATTTTCAGACTAAAGAGAGAAAATCCCGCCAGAGTTAACAGTAACAACCCAATTCCTGAAATAATTGTCATCATAAATCTTTCACCTCGTAATTTGTTATTGATTGAATTTATTAGTCCGTTCGTTTATTGATGAAATCAATATAGAATAAAGGTTTCAAAAAGTTTCAGAAAGTATCATGATGAACATTAAAAAATAGAAAAGCACTCATATTTTGTGCAAATTTACCAAAGACAAAATGGAGTGTTTTATATATTAAGCCTAACATCAGTGTTTGCAGGTGACTAAAAGGGCATTTATGAAATTTTTTATTTTCACATTACCGTGTTTGTCGGATTTTCCCCGGATAAAATCCATTTCTTTTCGAACCTGCTCAAAGTTGTAAAGTGAGTTGGAATACTCTGTAAATATCTCATTACCGTAGTCCTCCAGTCCCAGATGAGCCAGGTTCACCATGCCGGTGTTTGCAGCCCGGCGGATACGCTGTTCCATAGATTTGGGAGCATCAGTAAAATGACTGCAAAGTTCGTTGAGCGTAATGTCTTCCAGCGCCTGTCCGCTTTTTATCAGATAATCAATGATCATAATAATGTCTTTACATCCGGTGTCACCTACGATTCCAAGCTGCTGAAGGATACGCTGCAGGCGGGGCAGGTAGTCAGTTTCGGTCGGGGAGGCAGAAGAACTCTGACTGCTGTTTGTCATACTGTCCTGGAAAATAGACTGCATTTTTTGCATGGTACGCTGCATGGACAGACTCTGGCACACATTTTTGATTACAGTTTCTACCTCAATACTGTTGATCGGCTTTTGAATGTAGAATTCTATACCTGCTTCATAAGCAGAGGCAATCATGTCTTTGGAAGACACCTGCGAAAGCATGATAAAAGCGGTCTGAGGCAGGAGCGTCTTTGCCCTTTTTACAAATGTAATACCATCCATTTCCGGCATGAGAAGATCTGCAATTATAATATCAGGATTGATGTAGCGGATATCCTCCAGTGCCTCAGGGGCGTGATTACAGGTACCGCAGATTTCCCCCAGTCCGCGGGTCTGTATGATGATTTTTAAAATATTGGTAATCGTTTTATCGTCGTCAAGCAGAAATATTTTCATGGCAGTCTGACCTCCAGTTTGTCTTTTGGTATATGAATCAGGAAAGTAGTCTTTCCGGGAACGGAGGAAAGAGAAATTTCCCCGTTCAGTTCCTGTTCTACAATATCCTTTACAATATTAAGTCCCAGTCCCCGGTTAATCGTTCCGGTATCAAAATTAATCTTTGTAGAGAAGCCGGGTTCAAACACCTGACTTTGAAAATCCGGCTGGATGCCGGGACCGTCGTCCGTGATGGAAAAGATATAATCCTTATCATCTTCCGTCTGCGTAAGCTGGATGGATGGATTGGGTTTTTTTGATGCTTCCAGTGCGTTTGCAAAAAGATTATGAAAAACAGACAGCAGGAGATAAGGTTTGGCCGTATACAGGCTGCTGTTACATTTTATGAGTATTTCAGGTTCCTTGTCCAGTTCTCTTGCCTCTGTCAGAAGTGCACTTTGAAGAATGGAACAAATGTCAGAGATCAGCATTCCTTCTTCGCTGGATTCTGTCTGCAGTGCTTCGGATAATCCTCTCATAATCAGAAGATATTCTTTTTTGATTTCATGAATGTCTCTGGCAACTGTCAGTGCGTCGCGGGAGAGGGTGGAATCTTCCGACATTTCCGTAAGCCGCTGATAAAGCTGGTAAGAAGTATTCATGGTAGATTCAATCAGGGAGGTGTTTTTCTGCATCCAGATGACCTCTCCATTTAACCTGGAAATCAACACCATAAGCCGCTGATATCGTTCGGCGTGCTCCCTGTTCATCAGAGTAAGGCGATACCGGTCGAAGATGGTGAGTATCATCCATAAAAGTAAAGTTCTTGCCAGAGCTACCAGAAGAATACTGAATTGTGTGCGTGGCTCGAAAGCCTGCATGTGGATGCGGAGCAGCAACTCGCTCAAATTGGAAAGATAGTCCATAAAAAACAGCGGAAACAGATAACTGACAGTAAAAGCAGAGTTTTGTTTCCTGCGGGTATATATGTATAATAGCATTCCATATACAAGGTAAAATATCATCTCAGGGAAGCTTGAAAGGGCAGCCTGACTGAGATAACCATGCTGTACCCAGTAAAGGAGGATGCGTGAAAGAAATACGCCCAAAGCCGAAATCAGTGTGACGGGAAGAAGGGCAAAATCATCAAGTAAAAATAAAAAAGCAGGAAGACAGATAATAGCAACGGATATTTTGAAATTGTCGATAAACAGATTCAGGTTGATCTGCGCAGCAAAAATAATCATAAGACTCAGAAATAAAGTTTGATAATATCTGAACTTCTGTAAAGATTTTATTTTATTCATAATGCAATTCCCCATTTAATAAACATTCTCTCAAACATGACAAACAAGTTTAGGATAATGGTATCACAAATTTTTATGATTTCAAATAGAAAAGCGGGCTTTTTAGAAAAATGCCCGCAATTTTTCAATAGCACTTTTTTCGATTCTTGATACATAGGAACGGGAAATACCAAGCCGTTTTGCAATTTCGCGCTGGGTATATTCTTCTTCATTATATAAACCGTAGCGCATTTTCAGAACCAGGCGTTCTCTGGGAGAAAGGGCAGATTCAACTTTAGAATAAAGCAGGCGCACATCCTGTTTTAAAACAGCATTTTGATGGGCATCATCTGTGTCTGTCTCGATAATATCAAAAAGCTGTATTTCGTTTCCTTCCCGGTCTGTTCCGATGGGTTCATAGAGGGAAACCTCTTTGGAAGTTTTTTTGCGGGAGCGAAAATACATAAGGATTTCATTTTCGATACACCTGGCGGCGTAGGTACCGAGACGGACGCTTTTTTCAGGGTCGAAGGTTACTACAGCTTTGATCAGTCCGATCGTACCGATGGAGAGAAAATCTTCGGCATCCTCTTCTGTTGTCTGATATTTCTTTATAATATGAGCAACAAGACGCAGATTCCGTTCAATCAGAATGTGCTTTGCTTCAAGGTCGCCTTCCGTATATTTCTGGAGATAGTACTGTTCTTCCGCGGTAGTGAGAGGTTGGGGAAAGGAGTTCAAGCGAAGCACCTCATGATGTTGTTAATTATATTTTATGAAAATAGAAGAAAAATTGTGCTTTTCCATACTGCCCGGAACGCATGTAATATCATGGACAAGAGGGTGTTTTTTTGGTAAAATTATACTATATCAGTTTTGGTGATGCAGCAGTTTTTTGGAGGTTGGGAATGAATGAGCTAGTACAGAAAAATATAAATCAGGAGTGGGCGATTAAGCATTTTCTGCGCGATTACCTGGACAAACCGAAGGACGATCAGACGCTTCAAAGTATCCTGGAAGATATCGGGGAGTATTATGATGCGGATCGTTCTTATATCTTTGAACTGAATGCGGAACGTACACATACCAGTAATACGTTCGAGTGGTGCCGTGACGGAGTTTCTGCGGAGATTCATAACCTTCAGGATATTCCGCTGGCAGGGGTAGAATGCTGGTTTCAGGAATTCGAAGAGAAGGGTGAGTTCTTTATTACCTCACTGGCGGATGATTATGGTCCCGAATCAAAGACCTATCAGATTCTGGAACCGCAGGGGATCGAGAGTCTGATGGCGGCTCCTATAGTGGCAAATGAAGAAGTTGTGGGATTCCTGGGGGTGGATAATCCGCGACGCCATACGGAAGATCTTTTGCTGCTGTCAGTAGTCGCCTCTACCTGTTACAGCGAGATATCCACCAGACGTATGGTGAATAAAAGACTTGAAAAGACCGGAAAAGAATTAATGAACCGGATGAAGATCATTCAATCCTTAAGTGAGATTTATGAATCGGTATATTATATTGATCTTTCGACCAACCATTTTACGGAGCTTTCATCTATGACAGATGTGCATTCACATATAGGAGCATCCGGTGATGCACAGGAAAGGCTGAATTATTTCTGCCGCCACATGGTAACCCATGAATTTACAGAAGAATTACTCGCTTTCGTAGAATTGTCTACTTTGGATGAACGGTTAAAGCAAACCCGGATTATATCAAAGCAGTACTGCAGCACTATTTTTTCTTCCGCGGATACTCCAAACGGAGGAAGCTGGGGACAGTGTTCTTTCATTGAAGGTGACCGGGATTCGGATGGCAGGCTGGCTCACGTTATTTTTGCCACACAGTCTATTCATGACTCGAAAGTTAAGGAACTGCAGGCACAGAGAAAATTGCAGGAGACCAATGAGGAACTTACCGAGCTTCTTGCTGTCGAGAAGCAGCATACATCTATTATTGGTTCGTTAAGCAGTATTTTCTATGCTTTGTATTATATTGATCTTGAAAAAAATACCTTTCAGGAACTCATTTCTATTGATGGTATACACCACCTTTATGGGGAAAAGGGGGATGCCAGGGTTGCATTAAAACAAATGGCGGACACACTGGCTGCCGGAGAGTACAGGTCGATTCTGCGCTATTTTACAGATTTTGACACAATCGATGAGCGTCTGGGGGAGAAGTCTCTCCTTATTCAGGAATTTCCTGCCAGGGATGGCGGCTGGACCAGGTGTAGTCTTATCCCGGTTGAGAAAAACGAAGCCGGTAACAATATCAGGGTTATCTGTGGTCTTCGCCAGATTACTGCTGAAAGAGAGGCAATGGAATCCCAGGATAACCTGATACAGGCTCTTGCTATACCGTACGAAAATGTCTATGCGGTCAATGCAGATACCGGAGAAGCGGTCTGCTATCGTATGGGACAGGCCATGAGTGAGCGTTACGGTCAGAAATTTGCAGCAGGCAATTATGAGAAGAATATTGCTTCTTATATTGAAAATGATGTGCTGGAAGAGGACAGACATCTTTTTGATATGCTGCGTTCAGTTACTGGTTTGAATATGTTTTTGTCAAATAAAATGACTTATTACTTTAATTACCGGATATTCCGTAATGGGCTGATGCAATATTATCAGTGTCAGCTTGTAAAGCCGAAACGCGAAAGAAATGAGTTCGTTATTGCGTTTAAAAATGTGGATGAGGAGAAAAAGCAGGAGCTTGCACAACAGCGAAAAGTAGAGGAGGCACTTGTTGCGGTAGAGAAGCTCAATGCAACTCTTCAGGAAGAGATGGTGATCTCGGAAGCCCTGAGTAAGGAATATCACAGCCTGTTTAAAATAGACGTAAAGACCGGGAAAATGTCTCTTTACAGGACGGATGGAATAGCCATGGATTCCGGTCAGCTCCGACAGTTGATGGAAAGTGGCGATTATGAGGCAATTATTTCTAAATACATTGATACTTATATTGTTCCGGAAGACCGGGAACGGATCAGAGAGGCAACCGGCCTGGATGTTCTTTTGAAAGAGGTTCCGGAGGTTGGTCTGTATAAATTGATATTCAGAAGAAATATGAATGGTGTGAGTGCATATTTCGAGATGGATGTTGTGAAAACTGTGGACGAAAACGGGGAAATTACATTTATTCTGGGAATACGTGATGTCAATGATGAAATGCAGCGCCGTTTGAAACAGGCAAAAGAGATCGAAGAACAGAGTGAAATTATTGAAGGTCTGGGCTCGGAATACTATTCGGTACTTCTTGTTGACCCTGAAACGGACAGGGTTACCACTTACCGTGCAGAGGATGAAGATGGCCGTGCGATTTCAGAACATTTCCGCAAACATAATTATTGCTGGTCAAAGGGGATTCGCAGTTATTCAGAAGAGTTGATTTCAGAGAAAAGCCGTGATGAATTTTTGGATAAACTGTCTCTTGAACATATCCGGGGGGATGGAAAGGATTATTCTCTGACTTATGAAAAGCTAACAGATGATGGAATCATGTATCTTCAGGCAAGGGTTTCCTTTGTCAGGGAAAAAGATGGCGGATTTGTTGCTGTGGTCGGAACCAGAAATGTTGATGATCTGATTAAGAAGGAACGTCAGCAGGAAATGGCGCTCCAGGCAGCGTATGATGTGGCAGAAGCAGCAAACAAGGCCAAGACAGACTTCCTTTCCAATATGTCTCATGATATCCGTACTCCGATGAATGGTATTATTGGAATGACAGCCATTGCTGCGGCTCATATTGACGATAAAGAACGTGTGCAGGACAGTCTGCAGAAAATTACTCAGGCAAGCAAGCATCTGCTCAGCCTGATTAATGAAGTTCTGGATATGAGTAAAATTGAATCCGGAAAGGTAGAGCTTGTCGAAGAGGAATTTAATCTTTCGGATTTAATTGATAATCTGCTTACAATGACGAATTCGCAGATAGAGGAGCATCATCATGAGCTTTGTGTAAATATTTCCGGTGTGACCCATGAAGCGGTAATAGGTGACAGTCTTCGTATACAGAAAGTGTTTACAAATCTGATGGGAAATGCAGTGAAATTTACACCGGATGGAGGAAAAATACAGCTCTCCATATCTGAAAGACCTTCGAATCAGGCAAAGGTTGGATGTTATGAATTTATCTTTGAAGATAATGGGATTGGTATGAGTGAAGAATTCCTGGATCAGGTATTTGAACCGTTTGCCAGAGCGGCGGACGGCCGGGTGAATCAGATTCAGGGAACCGGACTTGGTATGCCCATCAGTCGAAACATCGTACGTATGATGGGTGGGGATATCAAGGTGGAGAGTAAACATGGTGTCGGTTCACGTTTTACTGTTACGATGTATCTGAAGCTTCAGGATAAGGTGAAATTAGAGTATGATAAGTTCATTGACCTGGATGTGCTTGTGGCGGATGATGATCCGTTAAGCCTTGAGTCCTGCTGCGGTATGTTGAATGATCTGGGAATGAATGCGGAAGGTGTTTCTTCGGGTACAGAGGCTGTGGAACGTGTTGTGCTTCATCATGAACAGAACCGGGATTATTTTGCCTGCATCATTGACTGGAAGATGCCTGACATGGATGGAATCGCATGTACAAGAGCGATACGCAGGACTGTTGGGAAAGAAGTACCTATTATTATCATTTCTGCCTATGACTGGTCGGATATCGAACAGGAGGCCAGAGCAGCAGGTGCGAATGCCTTTATCAGCAAGCCTTTATTCCGTTCCAGACTTGAAAAGACTTTCAATACTCTTGTGGGGGATACAGAAGGAAAAGAACAGGAAGATCCGCTCGTTGAATTAGAGAGGATGGATCTTTCCGGTTGTCGTGCCCTTCTTGTAGAGGATAACGATCTGAATGCAGAGATCGCTGCAGAGATTTTGGAAACGACAGGCATGGCTGTAGAACGTGCTACTGATGGTACAGAGGCGGTAGATATGGTATTCGAGAGTGAGGACGGATATTATGATATTGTCTTTATGGATATCCAGATGCCAAAGATGAACGGGTATGACGCTACAAGGGCAATTCGGGCTATGAAGCGGGATTACTGTAATCAGATACCAATTGTTGCCATGACGGCAAATGCATTTGCCGAGGATGTTATGGCGGCGAAAACGGTTGGAATGAATGAGCATATTGCAAAACCACTTGATTTCAGGAAGCTTGCAAAAACACTGGACAAATGGCTAAAATAGGGACGGTTCTCTGTCCGCTTTTTATGGCTGTTCCCGGTAAAACGGGGACAGCTATTTTTAACGCTTGACAAGTTTACGTAATTAAAATATAATAATGAAAAATGTAAACTAAATAGAGAGGAGGATGACTATGAGTTACAGCAGAATTGTGTCTGCTGTTATCCAGGGACTGGAAGTGAAATTCATTCAGGTGGAAGCAGATCTCAGCAATGGGCTTCCTGTCTTCCATATGGTTGGATATCTTTCGGCAGAAGTGAAAGAAGCGGGAGAACGGGTACGAACCGCTATCCGTAATTGTGGGATGATCCTTCCGGCCAAGAGGATGGTGATTAATCTATCACCGGCAAATATCCGAAAAAGAGGAGGTTCCTTTGATCTTCCCATTGCACTTGCGATTCTGGTGTCTCTGGGAGAAATCAGGGGAGACACTCTTGCAGAAACACTTGTGATAGGAGAACTGGGACTGAATGGTCAGGTCAGAAGTGTTCATGGAATTCTGCCTATTGTGGCAGAGGCAAAGAAGGCCGGGTACAGACGTTGTATTGTCCCGGCGGAAAACGAAAGAGAAGCATTACTTGTAGATGGTGTGGAGATTCTGTGTGCAGATTCATTGAAACAGGTGTGTGATTTTTTGAATCATGATGGAGAAAGTGAATGGAATAACGGTAAAAGTGCAAAGTTTCAGGTGAAAGCACTGAAGAAAATCCGCAGCAGCAATAGAGGTGAAGATGTAGATTTTAGTGATATTCTGGGGCAGGAGGCTGCAAAACGTGCAGCGGAGATTGCAGTTGCGGGGCGGCACAATTTTCTGCTGATCGGACCGCCGGGAAGCGGAAAATCTATGATTGCCCGGAGAATTCCTACAATCCTTCCGGAACTGACTCTGGAGGAAAGCATTGAGATTACGAAAGTATACAGTGTGATGGGAATGCTGGATCCTGAGAATCCACTGATGACCTGCCGCCCATTTCGTGAGGTGCACCATACGGTTACAAAAAGTGCCCTGATCGGGGGAGGAACATACCCGAGACCGGGAGAAATCAGTCTGGCAAGTAAGGGTGTATTGTTTTTGGACGAGTTGGCAGAGTTTCAGAAAGCTGTTCTGGAGGTGCTGCGTCAGCCGCTGGAAGACCGGGAAGTACGGATTGTCAGAAATCAGGGAGCTTATTGTTTCCCGGCTGATATCATGCTGGTTGCGGCGATGAATCCCTGCCCCTGTGGATATTATCCTGATTATGCCCGATGCAGCTGTACGAGTCATCAGATACAGCAGTATCTGGGAAAGGTCAGCCAG
Source organism: Sporofaciens sp. SGI.106 (assembly GCF_050314255.1). Taxonomy (NCBI): domain Bacteria; kingdom Bacillati; phylum Bacillota; class Clostridia; order Lachnospirales; family Lachnospiraceae; genus Sporofaciens; species Sporofaciens sp. SGI.106. The sequence goes on along the minus strand of NZ_JBNPMZ010000005.1, from coordinate 69,249 downwards.
CCCTTTTTAAGCAGAATGGATATCTGTATTGAAGTTCCGGGAATTCTCTTTGATTCTCTGAAGGCAGAAAAGGGAGAGACATCCGGAGAAATCCGCAGAAGGATACAGAAGGCCCGGGAGATTCAGAAAAAAAGGTTTAGTGGGAGAACTCATTATTTTAATGCGGGAATGAGCGCGGAGGAAGTGAGAAAATATTGTGCTCTTGGAATTCAGGAAGAGAAGATGATACAGAAGGCATTTGACTGCCTGGGATTGACTGCGAGAACTTATCATAAGATTTTGAAGGTGGCACGTACTATAGCAGATCTGGCAGGCGAGGAGAGAATCGCTCTCAGCCATCTCCAGGAAGCAATTGGGTATCGTGTGGTGGATAAAAAATACTGGGGAGGAAATGAATAAAGGAGAGTTGTGAATGAAGGAGATGTATGAATGGTGGTTTGCAGGGATTCGTTCTCTTTCGGCCAGGAAGAAGTATCTGCTCAGGAAAGAGATGGGGGATGCTGAAGCAATATTTAATATAGAAGAAATAAAGTTGGAACAGTTTTCCTTTTTGACAAAAAAGGATTGTAAAATTTTGCTTGATGCAGTCAGAGATAAAGAATGGATAGAAGAATACAGGGGATTTCAGGAAAAAGAAATCTGTTTTGTCCCGTACTTTGATGTACGGTATCCCGAACGGCTGAAAAAAATATCATCACCGCCCTATGCACTGTATGTAAAAGGAAATTTGCCAGAAGAAGATGTTATGTCTGTTGCGATTGTGGGAGCAAGACAGTGTACGGCTTATGGGGAGGAAATGGCACGATTTTTCGGAGAAGAGCTTTCCAGGGCAGGAATTCAGATTATCAGCGGGATGGCGAAGGGAATTGACGGAGCAGGACAAAGAGGTGCATTAAATGCGGGGGGAGTGTCATATGCTGTATTGGGATGCGGTGTTGACATCTGCTATCCGGCAGATCACAGGGGTCTCTATACAGATCTGCAGACAAAGGGAGGAGTTTTGTCTGAACAGCCGACAGGAATGCCCCCGCTCCGGGAATTCTTTCCTGCCAGGAATCGCATCATCAGTGGATTGTCTGATGTTGTGCTTGTTATGGAGGCAAGAGAGCGCAGTGGTTCTCTGATTACTGCCGATATGGCGTTAGAGCAGGGAAAGGATGTATATGCTCTTCCGGGCCCGGTCACAAGTCCGCTCAGTAAAGGTTGCAACTGGCTGATCAAACAGGGGGCAGGCATACTTATTTCTCCGGAGGAACTGCTGGAAGATCTGAAAATGGAATATGAAAGCAGAGATGTAAATATTCTGGCAAACACAGTTGAAAATGAAAAAGTGCTTGAAAGTACAGAAAAATTGTTGTATAGTAAGCTCGATTTGTTTCCGAAGAGCTTAAGTTGTCTGCTGTCAGAAACGGGGCTTTCCCCGGAGGTTGCGATGCAGCAGCTTGTTTCACTTATTATGAAAGGGTTAGTGAAAGAGGTTTCGAGAAATTACTATATCAAAGCCAAAGTATAGGAATGGCATTTTGAATGGAGGAATATAGACAATGGCGCATTATCTTGTAATTGTAGAGTCTCCCGCAAAAGTTAAAACAATAAAGAAATTTCTGGGAAGTAATTATACGGTAACAGCATCTAACGGCCATGTGCGTGACCTGCCGAAGAGTCAGCTTGGAATAGATGTTGAACATGACTTTGAACCAAAGTATATTACCATTCGCGGAAAAGGTGAGATTCTCGCAAATCTGAGAAAGGAAGTAAAAAAGGCAGATAAAGTATATCTCGCTACCGACCCAGACCGTGAGGGAGAAGCTATTTCCTGGCATTTGGAAAAGGCTTTGAAATTAGACGAGAAGAAGACTTATCGTATCAGCTTCAATGAGATTACGAAAAATGCTGTAAAGGCTTCTATAAAAAATGCGCGTGAGATAGATATGGATCTGGTCGATGCCCAGCAGGCGCGCCGGGCTCTGGACAGAATTGTGGGATATGAGATCAGCCCGCTTCTCTGGACGAAGGTGAAGAGAGGTCTGAGTGCCGGACGTGTTCAGTCAGTCGCTCTGAGAATCATTGCTGACCGGGAAGAGGAAATCAATGCTTTTATTCCGGAGGAATACTGGACTCTGGATGCATATCTGAATATCGAAGGTGAGAAAAAGCCGCTTGTGGCAAAATTTTATGGAACAGAGAAAGAGAAAATCGTCATTCATTCTGAACAGCAATTGCAGGAGATTCTGAAGGATCTGGAGGGAGCATCTTATCAGGTTGCGGATATTAAAAGAGGAGAGAGACTGAAAAAGGCACCGGTGCCTTTTACTACCAGTACCCTGCAGCAGGAAGCTTCTAAAGTATTGAACTTTGCTACACAGAAGACGATGAGAATTGCACAGCAGCTATATGAAGGAATTGATATAAAAGGTAATGGAACAGTAGGTCTGATCTCTTATTTGCGTACGGATTCTACCCGTGTATCCGAAGAGGCTGATGCGAACGTTAAAGCATATATCAGAGAAAATTTCGGAGAGAATTTTGTGGTTTCCGGTGAATCTAAGAAGGAAGATGGAAAGAAGATCCAGGATGCTCATGAGGCGATTCGCCCAACAGATGTGACCAGAACACCGGCACTTATGAAGGATTCCCTCACCAGAGATCAGTTTCGTCTTTACCAGCTTATCTGGAAACGATTTGTGGCAAGCAGAATGAAACCGGCGAAATACGAGACTACATCTGTAAAGATAGACGCAGGAAAATACCGTTTTACTGTGGCAGCATCCAAGATTGTATTTGAAGGATTCCGCTCTGTATATACGGAAGCGGACGAGGAAAAAGTTGACAGCAATGTGCTGGTGAAGAGTCTGGATCGGGATTCAAGGCTGTCCTGCAATCATTTTGAACAGAAGCAGCATTTTACACAGCCGCCGGCTCATTATACGGAAGCGGCATTGGTTAAGACCATGGAGGAGCTGGGAATCGGTCGTCCGAGTACCTACGCTCCGACAATTTCAACAATTATCGCCCGGAGATATGTTGCAAAAGAGAATAAGAATCTCTATCTGACAGAAATCGGTGAAGTGGTAAATAACATTATGAAACAGTCTTTCCCGGCAATTGTGGATGTGAACTTTACAGCAAACATGGAAGGACTTCTTGACAAAGTGGCGGAAGGAAAGGTTGAGTGGAAATCTGTTATTGAGAATTTCTATCCGGATCTGGAAGAAGCGGTAAAAAAAGCGGAAGAAGAACAGGAGAGTGTGAAGATCGAGGACGAGGTAACCGATGTTATCTGTGAAGAATGTGGCCGCAACATGGTCATCAAATACGGTCCGCACGGAAGATTTCTTGCCTGTCCGGGATTCCCGGAATGCAGAAACACCAAGCCATATCTGGAAAAAATCGGAGTTGCATGTCCGAAATGCGGTAAAGAGATAGTTCTTCGTAAGACGAAGAAGGGAAGAAAGTATTACGGTTGTGAAGATAACCCGAACTGTGACTTTATGTCCTGGCAGAAACCTTCAGAGAAAAAGTGCCCGAAGTGCGGATCTTATATGGTGGAAAAGGGAAATAAACTGGTTTGCGGCGATCAGAAATGTGGATATATTGAAAATAATAAAAATAATTAGAAATTTTATGAAATAATCAATAAAAAAACACGGTGATTTGTTGAAATTGCATGAATTGTATGATAATATAACACTCAAAGGATGGAGGTTGCATATGAGCGTACAATTGTTAGATAAAACAAGAAAAATTAACAAATTACTGCACAACAATAGTTCGAGTAAGGTCGTATTTAATGACATCTGTGCTGTGCTGACTGAAATTCTGGATTCGAATGTGCTGGTAATCAGTAAAAAAGGAAAAGTTCTTGGTGTGAGCAAGTGTACCGGAACAGGTGTGATTACTGAATTACTGAAAGGCGAGGTGGGCGGTCATATAGACGATATGTTGAATGAACGTCTGCTCAGTATTCTTTCGACAAAGGAAAATGTGAATCTTGAAACTCTTGGTTTTTCCCATGATGTGGTAGATGGCTATCAGGCAATTATCACACCGATTGATATTGCGGGAGAACGGCTTGGAACACTTTTTATTTACAAGTCTAAGAAGGGATATGAGATTGACGACATCATTTTAAGTGAGTATGGTACAACTGTGGTTGGATTGGAGATGCTCCGCTCTGTAAATGAAGAAAGTGCGGAAGAAACAAGAAAAGAGCACATTGTTCAATCTGCTATCAGCACACTTTCTTTTTCAGAACTGGAAGCTATTATTCATATCTTCGACGAACTGGATGGAATGGAAGGAATTCTGGTTGCAAGTAAAATAGCTGACCGTGTAGGTATCACCAGATCCGTAATCGTGAATGCTCTTCGTAAATTTGAAAGCGCCGGAGTGATTGAATCCAGATCGTCCGGTATGAAGGGCACTTACATTAAGGTGGTAAATGATTATGTATTTACCGAATTAGACCGGATTAAGGCTGAAAAAAAGTAAATAGACAGAAATGAAGAAACGAAGGGTATCGGGAAACTGATGCCCTTCTTTTGAAAGGAGAGTATAAAGATGTATGAGGGATGTCCTGTAGAACTTCAGATGATTAAGATGATCCGTGAAGGGGTAGAGGAAGATAAGCAGACCTATTTTTGCGAGATATTGGAGCATGATCCGGAGAAAGAATATCTGTATTTACTGCTTATGGAAGCTTCATTGGATATGATTTCTCTGGATGGAGTATATGAGTGCAGAATCCTGGATGATGAAAATAAAGTTTCCTGTCATGGTATGGTCAAGGAGCGGTTTCGGGATAAGCGGGGAAATCTTCTCGTTTTTCAGATAGAAAATGGATTTTATAAAAATAATCTAAACTGAATAAAGTGTGTTGACAAAACAAAATGAGAGTGCTATTTTATTACTAGAATCTTTTAGCACTCTCTTTTTGTGAGTGCTAACAAGTGGTAAAGAGTATTAAAGGAGGAATATAATATGAAATTAGTACCATTAGGAGACAGAGTCGTTTTGAAACAGTTGATTGCTGAAGAGACTACAAAATCCGGAATTGTATTACCAGGACAGACAAAAGAGAAACCACAGCAGGCAGAAGTTATCGCAGTGGGACCTGGCGGAGTAGTTGACGGAAAAGAAATCGAGATGCATGTCACTGTAGGACAGAAGGTTATTTATTCCAAATATGCAGGAACAGAAGTTGAATTAGATGATGAGACATATATCATTGTAAAACAGAATGATATTCTGGCAATTGTTGAGTAATAGAATCTGGGAGGTAATGAATCATGGCAAAAGAGATTAAATATGGAGATGAAGCCAGAGCTGCTTTAGAGGCAGGTGTAAATCAGCTGGCAAATACAGTAAGAGTAACACTTGGACCGAAAGGACGCAATGTTGTACTTGACAAATCTTTCGGTGCACCGCTGATCACAAATGATGGTGTTACAATTGCAAAAGAAATTGAGCTGGAAGATGCATTTGAGAATATGGGTGCACAGCTTATCCGTGAAGTTGCATCCAAGACAAATGATGTTGCCGGTGACGGAACTACAACAGCTACTGTTCTTGCACAGGCAATGGTTAATGAGGGAATGAAGAACCTGGCAGCAGGAGCTAACCCAATCGTTCTCCGTAAAGGTATGAAGAAAGCAACAGATGTGACAGTAGAGGCAATTAAAAAAATGTCCAGCAAGGTTACAGATAAGCAGCAGATCGCAAGAGTTGCAGCAGTATCCTCCAGTGATGATGCAGTGGGCGATATGGTAGCAGACGCTATGGAGAAGGTTTCCAACGATGGCGTTATTACAATTGAAGAGTCCAAGACCATGCAGACAGAGCTTGATCTGGTAGAAGGTATGCAGTTTGACCGCGGATATCTTTCCGCATATATGGCAACAGATATGGATAAGATGGAGGCAAATCTGGAAAATCCATATATCCTGATTACAGACAAGAAGATTTCCAACATTCAGGAAATCCTTCCACTGTTAGAGCAGATCGTTCAGGCAGGAGCAAGACTTCTTATTATTGCAGAGGATGTAGAGGGAGAGGCACTGACTACTTTGATCGTAAATAAACTCCGTGGAACATTTAACGTGGTAGCAGTAAAAGCTCCGGGATATGGTGACAGAAGAAAAGAAATGCTTCAGGACATCGCTATCCTGACAGGCGGGCAGGTAATCTCAGAAGAGTTGGGACTGGATCTGAGAGAGGCTACTATGGATCAGCTCGGACGTGCAAAATCTATCAAGGTTCAGAAAGAAAACACAGTTATCGTTGATGGCATGGGCGATAAAGCAGCAATTGAGGCACGTGTTGCTCAGATTAAGAAACAGATTGAAGAGACAACATCTGATTTTGACAGAGAGAAATTACAGGAGAGACTTGCAAAACTGGCAGGCGGAGTTGCAGTTATTCGCGTAGGCGCAGCAACAGAGACTGAGATGAAAGAAGCGAAGCTTCGTATGGAAGATGCGCTTGCAGCTACAAGAGCTGCTGTAGAAGAGGGAATTATCGCAGGAGGCGGTTCTGCATATATTCATGCATCCAAGGAAGTTGAAAAACTGGCAGAGACTCTGGAAGGTGATGAGAAGACAGGAGCTAAGATCATTTTGAAGGCTCTGGAAGCACCTTTGTTCCACATTGCTGCAAATGCAGGCCTTGAAGGTGCAGTTATTATCAATAAAGTAAAAGAGCAGGAGCCGGGAATTGGTTTTGATGCTTATAACGAAGAATATGTGGATATGGTAAAGGCAGGAATTCTTGATCCGGCTAAGGTTACCAGAAGTGCTCTGCAGAATGCAACAAGTGTAGCTTCCACACTTCTGACAACAGAGTCTGTTGTTGCAAATATTAAAGAGGATGTTCCTCCGATGCCGGCAGGCGGAGCAGGAATGGGAATGATGTAATTTCCTGGATGAAAAATTAAAAAATTTACAATAATTATGAAAAAAAAGAAAACTCCCCGTGCAGGAGTTTTCTTTTTATACAAAAATGTGTTACAATAGTAACATCGAATTTGAGTACAATATTGGAGGAAGACAAGAATGGGCGATTTTTATGCAGAGCAGCTTGTAAAGAAAAAAACAGATACGAAGGATATCCTGATAAAAGTACTTCTTCTGGTGCTTACAGTAGTATCCGTTCTGGCGGTATTTATGTTTCCTTTTGGGATCTTATTGCCGGTAATTTTCATTGTTCTGGATGTTTTTGCATTCAGATGGTTGGATGTTGAATATGAGTATCTGTTTATGAATGGAGATCTGGATGTGGACAAGGTTATGCACAAGGAGAGAAGAAAACATATTTTTTCCATGAATATTAATGATATGGAAGTTCTGGCTCCTTCTGGTTCGGCTGAGCTGGCTCCACACAAAAATGCGAAGGTATGTGATTTTTCCAGTAAAACACAGGGTGCACAGACTTATGAGATGGTTATTGTGGCAAATGGTGCTAAGACAAGAGTGGTGTTTGAGCCGAATGATGCGATTCTGGAAGGCATGTGGATGATGGCTCCAAGAAAAGTAATCCGTAAAAAATAAGAGAAAGCAGTTGACAAGCTGGAGGTTTATTTTGTATTATAGCATTTAAATCAGTAGTAACCCTAATGGTAAAACGAAGGAAGAAAGAGAGGTCAATAGGTCATGGGCAAGATTATTGGAGAAGGAATTACATTTGACGATGTGTTACTGATACCGGCATATTCAGAGGTGATTCCAAATCAGGTAGATTTATCCACTTATCTTACAAAGAAAATTAAATTAAACATTCCGATGATGAGTGCCGGTATGGATACGGTTACAGAACATCGTATGGCCATTGCAATGGCACGTCAGGGTGGTATCGGAATCATTCATAAAAATATGACTATCGAACAGCAGGCAGAGGAAGTTGATAAGGTAAAGCGTTCTGAAAATGGTGTTATTACAGATCCGTTTTTCCTTTCACCGGAGAATACACTTGCTGATGCTAATGAATTGATGGGCAAATTCCGAATTTCAGGTGTTCCGATCACAGAGGGAAGAAAGCTGGTAGGAATTATCACAAACCGTGATCTGAAGTTTGAAGAAGATTTCACAAAGAAGATTAAAGAATCCATGACCTCAGAGGGCCTGGTAACTGCACAGGAAGGAATTACTCTGGAAGAGGCAAAACGTATTCTTGCAAAGGCCAGAAAAGAGAAACTTCCGATCGTAGACAAGGACTTCAATTTAAAAGGACTTATCACTATTAAAGATATTGAAAAACAGATCAAATATCCATTATCAGCAAAAGATTCTCAGGGACGTCTGCTTTGCGGAGCTGCAATTGGTATTACTGCAAACTGTCTGGAGAGAGCGCAGGCTCTGGTAGATGCCAAGGTTGATGTGGTAGTAATGGATTCCGCACATGGTCATTCTGCAAATGTAATCCGTACTGTAGATATGGTAAAATCCAAATTCCCGGATCTGCAGGTAATTGCAGGTAATGTGGCTACAGGAGCGGCAGCTGAAGCATTGATTAAGGCTGGTGCAGATGCGGTTAAGGTTGGTATCGGACCAGGTTCTATCTGTACTACACGTGTGGTTGCAGGTATCGGTGTTCCGCAGATAACTGCAGTTATGGATTGTTATGAAGCTGCAGACAAATACGGTATTCCGATTATTGCAGACGGTGGTATCAAGTATTCCGGAGATATGACAAAGGCAATCGCTGCAGGTGCGAATGTATGTATGATGGGAAGTATCTTTGCAGGATGTGATGAGAGCCCGGGAACATTCGAGCTTTATCAGGGAAGAAAGTACAAAGTATATCGTGGTATGGGCTCCATATCCGCAATGGAAAATGGAAGTAAGGATCGCTATTTCCAGACTGATGCGAAGAAACTGGTACCGGAAGGTGTTGAAGGACGTGTAGCTTACAAGGGAAGTGTAGAAGATACAGTATTCCAGCTTATGGGAGGTCTTCGTTCCGGTATGGGTTACTGCGGAACTCCTACAATTGAGGAACTGAAACAGCGTGGACAGTTTGTAAAGATTTCTGCTGCATCACTGAAGGAGAGTCATCCGCATGATATTCATATCACAAAAGAGGCTCCGAACTACAGCGTAGACGAATAAGAGGCAGTACTGCCATCTGTAAACGACAGGAATGTTGCTGCAGATGGCATTTTTGATTTATAAGAAGAACGGCGACAGAAATTTTTGAAAAGGAGAACAGGTATGAAAAGAGATTTTGGAACGACATCAAAAGGGGAAAAGACAACCCTGTATATTATGAAGAATGGGAACGGTATGGAAGCACATGTGACGGATTATGGTGCAACTCTTGTGTCTGTTCTGGTGCCTGATAAGAATGGAAAACCGGTAAATGTAACATTGGGATATGATGATGCAGCTGGCTATGAGGCAGGAACATGCTTCTTTGGCGCTTCTGTGGGAAGAATAGCAAACCGTATCGGCGGTGCTAAGTTTACACTGAACGGAAAGACCTATGAGCTTGCAAAGAATGATAATGATAACAATCTGCACAGTGGTCTTGATTTCTGGACGAAGAGGATGTGGCAGGTGAAAGAAGCAGATGATGCTCATGTTATATTTGTTCTTAACAGTCCGGATATGGATCAGGGGTATCCGGGAGCACTTACTGTGGAAATAACCTATACTCTGACAGAGGATAATGAGCTGAAGATTCATTATTATGGTGTGCCGGAGGAAGATACGATTATCAATATGACTAATCACAGCTATTTCAATCTGAATGGACATGATTCCGGCGATATGTTCGCGCAGGAAGTATGGGTGGATGCTGATGCTATTACGGAAGCAGATGCACAGTCTATCCCGACAGGCAGATTTCTGGATGTTACGGGAACACCAATGGATTTCCGTGTTAAAAAACCGGTAGGCCGAGATGCAGGGGCAGATTATGACCAGCTGAAGTTCGGCAGCGGATACGATCATAACTGGGTGCTGAATGGCAGCGGATACCGCAAGGTGGCAGAAATGAGCGCTAACGAGAGTGGAATTACCATGGAAGTATATACAGACCTTCCGGGAATGCAGATATATGCTTCTAACTTTGTAGATAATGAAAAGGGAAGAGACGGGGCTGTATATAACCAGCATCATGGCATCTGCTTTGAAACTCAGTTTTTCCCGGACGCAGTGAATAAAGAAATGTTCGAAGGGCCTGTGGTTAAAGCGGGAGAAGAATATAATACTACTACAACTTATAAATTCTGCTAAGAATCAAAAAAACACGCTGGATCATGACGGCAATGTTATGACGGCGTGTTTTTTATTGCATTCCTGATATCTTCCCGGAACTGGGTGAAGGCTTCTTCGTTTTCTACGAAATACTTTGGACAGTTCTTTCCGGTTACATCATAGTGTCGGATGACATCATTTTCATCCAGATCAAATTTCAGACATAGCCAGGCGCAAAGCTGCACCATGGAACGGTAGGTTGCATCTGTGAATTTACCGCTTTCGTCAGGATGGCAGCACTCGATGGAGACGGTATCATTATTGCGGGAATTGGATGCATAGGCAACCTCCCAGGTAGGAACACACTGTACAATTTCTCCTTCAAGACCGATTACAAAATTACTGCTCACCTTTGTCTCGTGAGTATCTTTCAGGCTTTCAAAATAATTTCGATTATCCATAGCGGTGGACCCCGGATTGGCTGTATAGTGAACCACGATTCCTGTGATTCTGTCGGTTTCTGTGCCTGGCCGTGAGTAGGGATTGACCGTCAGAAGCTGGACGTTAATGTCCGGTTCGGAAGCATCCACCTGTTGGTTACTGATTTCTGTATATTTTCTGCTTATCCATCCCGGATTCAGGAGCTTTAAGCCGATGCAGGTGACTGCCAGGATAATGAGAATCAGGATTCCGATTTTCGTATATTTTCGAGTTCTTATCTGTCTCTGACGGGGAGACAGTTTTTTTCTTCTGTGAGAGTGGTTCATAGATGAGTTCTCCTTGAATACATTGGTTTCATATATTCTTAATTCTATCACAATTTCCAAATAAAATTTTGAAAAAAGTATGAAGACTTTCTTATGATTTTAGAGGTTGACATTTTCGGGGGAAGCGGTATAATTAGAAATAGCTGAAAAGGCAGGAATGAAAGAAAAGCAGAGACGGAAACGAGTAGTCAGGAGTAGCTATCCAGAGAGAAGGGCGGATGCTGAGAGCCCTTTATAGCAGAGACCGGATGAACACCATTCCCGAGCTGTGTTGCTGAACAGAAGCGGCTGATTAGTATTGAAGAGGATCCGACCGTACTCTTAATAAGCAATGCCGATGCTCCCGCGTTAAGGGATAGGATTTGTGAGAATCTGAAGTGAAAAGTTAAGGTGGAACCGTGCAAAGTGAGATGCACCCTTAGACAGACGGCAGGGACCGTATGTTTAAAGGTGTTTTTTTGTGCGATGATGCGCAAAGAAATGCGTAAAATGAAAGGAGAAAATGACAATGAAAGTAAGCATGAAAGATGGTTCTGTACAGGATCTGACATTTGAAAACGAACTGGGACAGGAGGCATTTCATCATACAACCTCCCATATTCTGGCACAGGCTGTAAAGCGTTTGTATCCGGATACCAAATGTGCGATCGGACCGGCAATTAAGGATGGTTTTTATTATGATTTTGAGTTCAGCTTTCCGTTTACAACTGAAAATCTTGCAGAGGTTGAGAAGGAGATGCGCAAGATCGTGAAGGAAGCCCTTCCGCTTGAGCGTTACACTATGAACCGCGAAGAGGCAATTGCCCTGATGAAAGAGAAAAATGAGCCATATAAGGTTGAACTGATCGAGGATCTGCCGGAGGATGCAGAACTCAGCTTCTACAGACAGGGAGAATACGTGGATCTGTGCGCAGGCCCTCACGTATCCAATACCAGCGTTGTGAAGGCATTCAAACTGCAGAGTGTTGCCGGTGCATACTGGAGAGGTGATGAGCACAATCAGATGCTTACCAGAATATACGGAACATCCTTCCCGAAGGCTGCTGATCTGGAAGCATACTTAAAGAGAATGGAAGAGGCAAGACTGCGTGACCATAGAAAATTAGGTAAGGAACTGGGATTATTTGCAATCATGGACGAGGGTCCCGGATTCCCGTTCTTCCTTCCAAAGGGAATGGTTCTTAAGAACATTCTGATTGACTATTGGAGAAAGCTGCATCAGAGAGAGGGCTATGTAGAAATTTCTACACCAATTATCTTAAGCAGACATCTGTGGGAGAATTCCGGACACTGGGATCATTACAAAGACAATATGTATACAACAGTAATTGACGATGAGGATTACGCTGTTAAGCCAATGAACTGCCCGGGTGGAATGCTGGTATACAAGGTTGAGCCACGTTCTTACAAGGATCTTCCGATGCGCGTGGGTGAGCTTGGTCTGGTACACCGTCATGAGAAATCCGGCCAGCTTCACGGATTGATGCGTGTGCGCTGCTTCACACAGGATGATGCACACATCTTCATGACAGAAGATCAGATCCGCGACGAGATCAAGGGAGTTGCAAGACTGATCGATGAGGTATATTCCAAGTTTGGATTCAAATATCATGTGGAACTGTCTACAAGACCGGAAGACAGCATGGGAAGTGACGAAGACTGGGAGATGGCAACAGAAGGCTTAAGAGCTGCACTGGACGAACTCGGTCTGGATTATGTTGTCAATGAGGGCGATGGTGCATTCTATGGACCGAAGATCGACTTCCATCTGGAAGATTCCATCGGAAGAACATGGCAGTGCGGTACTATTCAGCTTGACTTCCAGATGCCTCAGAGATTCGAATTGGAGTACACAGGAGCAGATGGAGAGAAGCATCGTCCGATCATGATCCATCGTGTGGCATTCGGTTCTATTGAGCGCTTTATCGGAATCCTGATTGAGCATTATGCAGGAAAATTCCCGACATGGCTTGCACCTGTTCAGGTTAAGGTTATGGCAGTATCCGAGAAATTTGCAGATTATGCACAGAAGATTCAGGATGAGCTGGTAGCTGCAGGAGTAAGAAGCGAGATTGATTTAAGAAATGAAAAGCTTGGTTATAAGATCCGTGAGGCACAGATGCAGAAAGTTCCTTACATGGTAATCGTTGGTGAGAAGGAAGTAGAAGAAGGAAGCATTTCTGTAAGAAAACGTGATGAGGGAGATATCGGAAGCATGAAGGCAGCAGACCTGATTGCAAAAATTGCAGAAGAGGTATAAAATAGCAGACCGATCCATAGAGCCGTTGCACCAGATGCACGGCTCTTTAAAATGTTTTCTATCTCTTGCGGAGGAAAGCAAAAGTTGATATAATACAGACATTGATTGCAGAAGTAATAAGGAGATACGTGACGATGAACGATTTGGAGATGTACAGAGAGCAGTTGGCACTATGCGATGACAAGATTATTGATGCTCTTGTAGAACGTAATGCTATTGTAGAGAAGATTATGGCATATAAAGAGAAATATGGTATGGCCATTCTTCAGCCTCAGCAGGAAAAGAAGCAGAATGCAAGGCTCAAAGAAAAACTGGATGACAACAAATATAAAGAAGAGATCTATGATGTTTTTCGTCGCATTAACCGTAACAGTAAGCGGATTCAGGCAAGAAAGCTCTTTGATTATAACATTGTGCTGATCGGGTTTATGGGAGCAGGAAAATCCACGATTTCCGATTACCTGAGCACTATGTTTGCGATGGAGATTGTGGAGATGGATCAGGTGATCGCAGACCGTGAGGAGATGAGCATCCCGGATATCTTTGCAACTTACGGCGAGGAGTATTTCCGAAAACTGGAGACGGAGCTTCTGATTGAGCTGCAGTCGAAGCGCAATACCATCATCTCCTGTGGAGGCGGGGCTGCCATGAGGGAGCGTAATGTCGAGGAGATGAAAAAGAATGGAAGAGTGGTTCTCCTGACAGCAAGCCCGGAGGTTATCTATGAGCGCGTGAAGGACAGTGATGACAGACCGGTACTCAACGGACGTAAGAATGTAGAGGATATTTCTGACCTGATGGAACAGCGTCGGGAGAAATATGAGGCGGCAGCGGATATTGTTGTAAATACAGATCATAAGTCAGTGCTTGAGATATGTGAGGAGTTAATTCGCAAGCTGACGGAAATGGAAGAGAGATAATGTTTGATGTATTTTTTCCGGATCGATATGTGGCTTCCACATATGTGATTGATTTTGAAGAATTATATGAAAAGGGTTTTCGTGGACTGATATTTGATATTGATAATACTCTGGTGCCCCATGGAGAGCCGGCAGATGAGAGGGCGATTGCACTGTTCGAGCGTCTGAAAAAGATTGGCTTCCACTGCTGTCTGATTTCCAATAATCAGGAACCCAGGGTAAAAATGTTCAATGAATCCATACAGGTGGATTATGTGTATAATGCGCACAAACCTTCTACGAAAAATTATAAAAAAGCAATGGAAATCATGGGGACTGATGTTCATAACACGGTTTTTATCGGCGATCAGCTCTTTACCGATGTGTGGGGGGCGAAGAGAACCGGGATTCCGAGTATTTTGGTGAAACCGATTCATCCAAAAGAGGAAATACAGATTGTTTTGAAGCGTTATTTGGAAAAAATTGTTCTTTATTTCTATAAGAGAAGTCTGAAACAGCAAAAAAAGGTTGAAAAAAGGCATCATCTATTATAGAATGGTAAAAGGATTAGAGAGAATTTAAGCGCGAAAAAGCGCAGTTTAAGGAGGATAATGTAATGGCAAAAGTATCAGCAGGTGATATTCGTAATGGTATGACAATCGAAGTGAATGGCAAAGTGTGTCAGGTTATCGATTTCATGCACGTTAAGCCGGGTAAAGGTGCAGCTTTCGTTCGTGTAAAGATGAAAGATATTATTAATGGCGGTGTAGTTGAGACAACTTTCCGTCCGACAGAGACATTTGAGCAGGCACATATTGAGAGAAAGAAAATGCAGTATCTTTACAATGATGGTGAGTTCTATAACTATATGGACAATGAGACATTTGAGCAGATCATGATCAGTGCAGAAGATGCAGCAGATTCCATGAAATTTGTAAAAGAGAATGAAGAAGTTACAGTAAGCTTTTATCTTGGAAACCCATTTTCCATTGAGCCGCCGATTACTGTTGAACTGGTAATCACAGAGTCTGAACCGGGAGTAAAGGGTAACACAGCTACAGGTGCTACAAAACCTGCTATCGTTGAGACAGGTGCACAGGTTATGGTACCACTGTTCGTAGAGCAGGGAGAGACCATTAAGATTGATACACGTACAGGTGAATATCTGTCACGTGCATAACAGATGGATGAATGAATAGATTGCGTGAAAGCGCAATCTATTTTTTTTTGATTTCAAAATAATTTACATAAATCAAAAAAATAACTTGATTTTTCGGGTGCGCAGATATATAATATGGTTACCATAATATTTATCTTAAATTCAGGATGTTTCGCGGGTGTTGTTTCACACCACAGTTCCAGAAAATGCAGTGTTGATAGAAAGGAGTACTATGTTATATGAACAGTTTGTGCAGGAAATAGAAATGAGGGTGCAGATGCGTCTGCGTGAGAATCAGAAGGTTTATACCCATACGGCAACAAAAAATAATGGCAGGAAGAGAAAAGGACTGACTTTTGTGGAGACGGGAATTAATATTTCACCGACCGTTTACCTGGAAGAATATTTTGAGCGGTACCAGCGCGGATATACCATGGAGGAAATTGTGAAACAGCTTCTTGAGCTTTATGAGCGGATCCGGTTTCAGCATTCCTGGGAAGGTGATTTCATTCAGAAATATGAAAATGTCAGGGGAAGGATCATTTATCAGCTCATCAACAGGGAGGCTAATAAAGAGCTCCTGCAGAATGTTCCCCATATTCCTTACCTGGATCTGGCTATTGTATTTTATGTGTTGATTGAGCTTGACAAGGAGAAGGATCGAATGGCAACAATGCTGATTAAGAATGAACATCTGGGCTGGTGGGATGTAACGGTTCAGGATATCCACAGGATGGCCGATGAAAATACGGAGCGCATCCTGCCTTATGAGTTTTCAAACATGCTGGCAGTAATAGAAAATATGCTGGATGACTGGGAAAAGAGGGAAGCAGAAAAAGAAGAAGAGATGTATGTACTGTCAAATGCAGTACGCAATTACGGAGCGGCAGCAATTTTGTATCCGAATCGATTGGAGTCTATTGCAGATTATCTGGGCGAGAGTTTCTACGTGCTCCCGAGCAGTGTGCATGAAGTGATTATTATTCCGAAAAGTAAAGCCCCGTCAAAACGTTATCTGAGCAGAATCGTGAGGGAAATAAACGGGACACAGGTAAAAGATGAGGAAGTATTGTCGAACTGCGCTTATTATTATGAAAAAGAAAGTGGCAGATTGTTGATTTAATGTGGGTTTAGACCGTTTAACCCTGGTATCATAAAAAAAGAGAAAAATGAGGAAAACCACAAAATCCCTTATGAATCAGGTGGGTTCCGCATCTTTCTCTTTTTACGTCTCTAACCAGAGTCGAACTGGCGCACCCGCCTCCGGAGGGCGGTGCTCTATCCACTGAGCTATAGAGACAAATAGTATAATAGCATAAAATGAAGAAAAAAGCAATGGTAGATTTGCTTGACTTTTAAAATATTTCCGAGTATTATTTTTAGTGCACAACTGAATATAGAATCATCAAACGGAGGTAGTCTATGAAGGCGAAGAGAGATGGCCGAAGCCATGAGAGTATCTGGTGCAGGGGACGGATGCGTACAATATGCGGTCTGATGATACTGATACTGATTCTGGCGGCGGCAGGATGCAGCCTTACGAAAGAAAAGACAAATGCCGGTGCTTCCGGTAATATAGAAGCACAGGACAAAGAACCGGAGATGGAGCAGAATGAGGGATGCATGGAGATGGAAACGAACCCACTTATTTTGGGAGAGCCTCCGGAGATTGCAGATGCAGTCTGTGACTACTATACAGGTTTGAAAGATAAGACAGATTTTGTGGAAGGATATCATAATATTCAGGTTTACACAAAAAATGGAAAGTACAAAGATTCTTATATTGCATTTGTCCGGTATGATATGAAGATCCGGGATATTTATACGGAAGTTCCCGGCCTTGGGACGCTGTATGTGGCGAAAGGCGAAGATGGAGTATTCCGGGTAGAATCAAAGACGGATGATGCAGAAATTCAGGATTATGTGAAGACAATAGCGGCTCATGATGATGTACAGGCACTGATGGAGCAGATTCGGACGGATTATGCCAATGCAGTGGCTTCTGATGCTATTTTGCAGGAGGCACTTGAAGATTTGAAGAATGCCTATGAAGATTCTTCCGCCGGTCAGAGGCAGGTGGAAAAAGCTGAATAAAGAATGTGGGAAGCAGATCGTCATGAACGGATATACAGAAAAGAGGAAGACAAATGTCTGGTTACAGGAAAGCGTTCAAAAAAGCATTTCCTTATACGATACCGGTGCTTACCGGTTATCTTTTTATCGGAATTGCTTTTGGGGTAATGTTTGCGGAAAAAGGATATTCCTGTTGGTGGGCAATGTTAATGAGCCTGCTTGTTTATGCGGGATCTGGACAATATCTGGCAGTAAATTTTTTTGTGCCGGGTATTTCTTTTGTCCAGGTTATTTTCATGACACTGATGGTGAATATCAGACATATTTTTTATGGAATATCCCTGCTTGAGAAATTTAATAATATGGGAAAAAAGAGATGGTATATGATTTTCGGATTGACCGATGAGACATATTCGCTTCTCTGTACAACAAAGGTTCCTGCTGATGTGGATGAAGAAAAATTTTTATTTGCAATCTCTATTATGGATCAGTCATACTGGGTGATCGGTTCTGTGATCGGAGCTCTTGCAGGAACATTGATTCCTTTCAATTCGGAGGGGATTGACTTTGCCATGACCGCGTTATTTGTGGTGATTTTCATGGAACAGTGGATGGATGCGAAAAACAGGATTCCCGAAATTGTCGGTGTGGCGGCAGCGATCGTCTGTCTGTATATATTCGGGGCGGACAAGTTCGTATTGCCATCTATGATTTTGATTATTTTTGTTCTTTTTGTAGGAAGAACGAGACTGGAAGGGCGGGTGAATGACAGATGCCAGTTGGAGCAGTAACTTCACTTCTAATTATACTGGTGGTGGCAGCGACGACTTTTGCCACCCGTCTGGTTCCGTTTCTGCTTTTTCCAAAAGGAAAAGAGATACCGGGAATCATTCAGTATCTGGGTAAGGTACTGACACCGGCTGTTATCGGAATGCTGGTTATTTACTGCCTGAAGTCGGTTTCACTTATCAGTGCTCCCCATGGAATCCCGGAGTTGATCGCAGTAGCGGTAACGGCGGGACTCCATGTGTGGAAACGCAATAACTTACTGAGCATAGGTGTTGGAACCGTACTCTATATGTTTCTGATACAGGCAGTATTTTAATTCAGATTCAGCTTTTTTCGCAGGATAGCCTGTGATACAACATAAAGTACCAGGGATGTTGCGAGAACCAGGATCAGAGATAATCTCATCATGCTGCAATAATAACTGTAGGGATGAAAATTCTCTTCAATTTGAGTGGTGAAAAGAGATATTCTCAAAAGTCCGGTTACCCGCATGGCAATCATGGTAATCAGTGATATCAGAAGACTGAGACTGAAATATGCCACAATGGCGCCCAGAATCCGGTGATTGCTCATTAACTGTCCGATGATGATGGAAAAATGGATTGCTATTATGGTGTGAATGCTGCCAACCAGAGAGACAAGCAGGGTCAAACCTGCTATTTTCCAGATAGCATTCATGTTCGGGGCACCAAATTCTGTCATTATTTCTGTTTTGCTTTCAAGAAGGTTTTTTATTACATATGGCGTTGCAAACAGGATCGCCCAGGACAGGTAGATCGCCATACTGTCAATGATAGCCCAGATGCTTCCGGCAATTGTCTTTGACAGAAGAAGATTGTTTGTTGAGACCGGAAGTGTGTGGGTCAGATAACCTTCATCGGAGAACATATTGCGGTAAAAACGGACTGCAGCTACGATTGCTGTCGTATAGGTAGCTCCGGCCAGGAGTAAAAAGCTAAGGATAAAACCGAGGACGAGGACGGTAGTATTCCATTCTGCTGATCCGTTGCCTGCCCGGCTGGTGATGAATATGCGTCCCAGTATGGCGGCAAGGATTAAAAAAGCGTGAACAATAATCAGAAAGCGGTTCAGTGCTTTCAGGTCATATTTTATTAATTTTCTTAACATCTGAACACCTCCCGGAATAAAGCATCAATTGATTTTCCCTGTGACATACGGATTTCATCTACGGTTGCATTTAGGACGATTCTGCCGTTTTGTAGAAAAATAGCACGGTCCAATATGTTCTCTATGTCTGTGATCAGATGTGTGGAGAGTAAAATGGTTGCATTTTCGTTATAATTTGACAGGATCGTCTGCAATATATAATCTCTTGCAGCGGGATCTACTCCGCCTATGGGTTCGTCCAGAATGTAAAGTTCGGCGTCGCGGCTCATGGTAAGAGCAAGCAGTACCTTCTCCTGTGTTCCTTTGGAAAGAGTCCGTAGTCTGGAATCAGGATTGATGTTCAGATCGGACAACATACGGGAGGCGCGATTGCAATTAAAATTATTATAAAAATCTGCAAAAAAGTGGAGCATTTCGCTGATTTTCAAATTCTTATCAATGTGTGGACGTTCCGGCAAATAAGATACAATTTTTTTAGATTCTATTCCGGGTTCCAATCCGGCAATAAAGACCTTTCCTTCTGTGGGTCTCAGAATACCGTTCAAAAGTTTGATGAGTGTTGTCTTGCCGCTCCCGTTTGGACCTAACAGCCCGATAATCTGCCCTCGTTCCAGAATCAGGTTCAGATTGGAGAGGGCACAGGTGTCTTTTGTGTATTTCTTAGAAAGTCCCTGACATTCTAAAATAGGGTTCATGATTTTGGGTCCTCCTTTATGATTTTCTGGGTGAGGGACAGAGTTTCATCATCAGAAAACCCCAGTTGCCTCATTTTTTCCATAAATTCTATAATATGAGAATATGCCTGTTCTTTCTTCAGTTTTTCAAGCAGGTCAGCGTCTTCGGTAATATAACGGCCGCTGGTTCTCAATGAATATACAAGTCCGCTCCGTTCCAGTTCAGATAAAGCTTTCTGCATCGTGTTGGGATTTACAGCAGCCTCAACAGCCAGGTCTCGTACAGAAGGGAGGCGGTCTCCGGGATGGTACTCACCGGAAATAATGCTTCTCTGTATGCGTTCCATAAGCTGCAGATAAATCGGACGGTCATTATCCAGATCCCATGGCATAATCGTCACCTCGTTTCATTGGGGTAAAATGTGATATTGTACTATCTATATAATACAATAAGAGATGGAAAGAAAAAAGTCAAGAAAAAGGTTAACGTCAGTATACGGACGCAGACAAAAATCCGTACACTGACGTTACTTTTATTTTTTATTAAATTTGTCTTTGCTCTGCTTGCAGATCGGGCAGACATAAGAATCTGGCAGCTCTTCGAAAGGAACTTCTCCGTCATATACATATCCGCAGATGCCGCATACCCATTTTTCATTGCTCTGGGGTGCCGGTGCTGCTTCTTCTGCAATATAGGTTGGTGCATTTTTCGGACTCTTTCCTTTTACAACATTGTGATAGTATGCATAGCTCATAGCCGGTGCACTTTCAAATACGTCTCCGTCGATGATTTCTCCCAGGAATACGGTGTGGGAGGACGTCTCCATCCGGTCAATGATCTTACATACAACGTATCCGCAGGAATCAGCAATTACAGGCATGCCGGATTTCATCTCGTGGGCAACGTCATCAAATTTATTTACATCACGGCCGGATTGGAAACCAAATTGACCGATGATGGAAGGATCGGACTCCTCGCTTAAAATAGACACAGCAAAAGTTCCGGTTTTGTCCATACATGAGTTTGTATAATTGTCATGATTCATGCTGACAGCAATGGTTGCGGGAGAAGATGTAATCTGCATAATGCTGTTGGCGATGCAGCCGGTTTTACGATCTCCGTCCAAAGTAGAAACTACATAAACTCCATAGGACAGACTGCGGAGTATTTTTTTATTCATAGTGTACCTCCTGAATTAATAATGATAATTGTTACTATTAATATAGCATAAACTGGTATTAGTTTCAAGAAAATTTTCCATTTATCAGGAATATATCAATTTTTAACTGAATAAGGTATAACGTGGGGGTATCTTATGACAGAAACAGAATTAAAGAAGAAATGGAAAAGGGAATTTTACATTCTGGCAGCAGCGGCATTAGCTGTAGTTCTCATAGCCGCAATCAGGATGTCTGTGCTGAAGATTTATGGTTCTTCCATGACTCCGACACTTAAAGAAGGGGATATTGTTCTTTCTGTGAAGGAATCAAATCCTGAGGCAGGGGATCTGACAGCATTTTATCTGGGAAATAAAATTCTGGTGAAGCGCTGCATTGCCGGTCCCGGTCAGTGGGTAGATATTGATCAAAATGGGAATGTATATGTGGATGGTAAACTTCTGGATGAACCATATCTGGATGAGAAGGATTTGGGCGAATGTGATATTGAGCTGCCTTATCAGGTGCCGGAGAATCGCTATTTTTGTATGGGCGACCAACGTTCTGTTTCCATGGATTCCCGCCATACCAATGTGGGATGTGTATCCGGAGAACAGATCATAGGGAAAGTTGTGTTTCGGATCTGGCCATTGTCAAGAATTGGAAGTATCGGAGGGCGTTCCTGAATAAAACAGAGAAAAGGGGGATTGGTATATGAAACCAGATGTTCGGAAGGATGAAGAAAAATATACGGGAGCCCGCCGGCATGGCATCTGGCGGTACAGGAGGATTATCTGTCTGGTGGTTGTGGCTATTTTCTGTACTGTTTGTGCGCTGATACGTCCGGCTTCCACACTGGAGATAAATCCGGAGGATAGTGAAGAACAGGTCCGGGATGAGGAAACAAATGATTATCTGGTGCTGGAAGATGACGGTGCTTTTCTTAGTGAATTGAATGTGGGAGAAGGTACTGTTATTTCCGAATCTGAAGAACCCCGGGTCAACACCGTTACAGTCAAAAACAGTGAGAAGATTGCGTACAGCCTTTCTGTGAAATTGAGTTCCTATACGGATGAGATTTATGGAGAGGGACGTGTGAAACTGGAATTTGTACTTCCCTTGCCGGAAAATCAGGCATCATTTGAACTTTCAACTATGTCATGGCTGGACAATACTACAGGATATGAACCGGAAGTAACTGTTGATAATCGTATCATGGATGAAAATGAAACCTCCTGCCAGGTGCTGACAGGGTATATGCTGCTTGAGGCTCAGGAGGGAAGCGGTGGTATCGTCCTCGGGGAATTTACACAGACAGTGGTCATTGATGTAAAAGATGTGCCGTCGGGAAATCATGTCGGAATGCAGGTGAATGCTGCTATGGAGCACAATACATGGGAAGGTGTCTGTGAAAACCATCAGAGACAGGAGAAGCTTACCGTAACAACAGAAAACTTAACTGTAGTATCTGAGCCTCAGGAAGAAGAGAAGGAGCAGGAAACTCCGGAAGAAAGCATGTCTGACGGGGAAAATCCAGCTTCCGTTGCAGAGACAGCAGAAGGAAGTAACTGGATGAAGCTGAGGGACAGCGGATGGTTTGAAGAGTACAGTGACTGTACCGGAAATGAGGAAGAGACATTGCAGACGTATGCGGTAAAATCCAGAGCTGTTGCAATGAATTCGGCTGCAGGTGGCAGCAAACAAGCGTCCATGCCTTCGGATGTTCAGATTGAGAACCGGGGCGGAGAGAACACATCGGATGATGGGGTAACGGTAAGTAAGACCATATCCGGTACAGAGCTTGAGAATGTATTTGATATCAGGCTTCAGGTCCAGACTTCTAATCAAATATCCGAGGTGATCCGGGAACCGGATATGGCAGTGGTGATCGTAATGGATATCTCCAATACGATGAAGAGTGATTTCGGAGATACTACAAGATATGAGGCGGCCATGGGGGCAGCGGAAGGATTCCTGGACCGGTTTGCCGAGAATAATGCGCTGGGAGTCAGCAAGGTGGGATATGTAGCGTTCAATACAGATGCTCATCAGATATTTGGACTTCAGGAGTGTACCGGACAGAGTCAGGCTAATGCGCTGAAGAATATTATGAGAACACAGACCGGTAAAATTATCAATGCTTCGGATTATGAAACCTCCCACTCACGTTTTACCAATATTGAGGCAGGGCTTAAGAAAGCTTCGGATATGCTGAAGGAAGTTACGAATCAGAATAAATTTATCATTTTTTTAAGTGATGGTTTTCCGACCACATATATTCAGAATCAGTATTCCGGTTACGACCCCTATGATTCAACCGGAGATATTTTCTATGATAATGTATTAAAGAAAAAATGTCTGTATGGAACCAGCTACAGTAATGAAGCGGCAATTCGTGCCAGCAGTGAGGCCGGAACTATCAAAAAATCGGGTGTAACCATATTTTCCGTCGGTGTGGATGTAGGAGGACAAACAATCCAGACATATATCACACAAAGCGAAAAGGCAGATGGATTTTCTGTGGTCGATCGAAAAAATACTACCTATGTAATCGGGGGAGCCAGCGACAGCGAAGCTTACAAAAACTGGCTGGGCAGCAGTATCGGATCTGATTACTACTATGACAGTACAGACAGTTCCGGTCTTCTGGAGGCCTATGAGAATATTTTTGAAGAAATAAAAATAAAGGTGGAGGAGGGTTCCCAGGCAGACTGGGTGACAGAAGACCCCATGCCCTCCATGGTAGGATCAGAAAAAGATGTAGAGTTTATCAGCTTCTATGACAGTGCGTCCAGGTTGATTGATGAAGATTCATCCGGAGAATATAAACTGAATGGTGAGCATATTCTGAATGGTGAGAATACGGCCGCATTTGATAAAAATGACAGCACAATCCACTGGGATCTAAAGAAATCAGGATATCAGGAATCAGGCAGCGGAACCGTCACTCTTTATACGTATCAGCTGAACTATCGTGTGCGGCTGAAAAATGAAGCGGCTCATTTTGCGGAAGATACCATATATCCAACCAATGATCCTACCAGACTTCAGTACCGACTGGTTCAGGGAACGGGTGGAGAACTGACTATTTCTGATCCAAAGACGGTTGATTTTCCGATTCCGTCGGTATGCGGATACCTTGGCGAACTTCAATTCCAAAAGGAAGACAGCGAGGGAAAGGCGCTGGCAGGAGCGGAATTTACCTTAAAACATGATACGGCGAAATGCAGTATTTGCCGTGGAGATGGTAAAAACAGTGTTGTCATTAGAGATATGACTGCAGTTTCCGGAAAAGACGGCAGGGTGTCTTTCGATGGGATACCTTCCGGTCATCAATATTTGCTTACCGAAACCAGGGTGCCGGATGGATATATATCAGATGGAGATATCTATTGTGTGGATGTGGCGTATGATGAAGTAAAGGTAACGGTAAAAACATTAGCCGGAGATACAAAGGAATGGTGCGATAAGATCATCAATCGCTTTTATACGGAGCTGCCCGATACCGGTGGGGCAGGCATGATCTGGTATATGATAGGCGGGCTTTTGCTGACAGGAACAGCAGGAACTTTCCTATTATATAAATATAAAAAAGAAAGGAAATGAAAGTATGAAGTATGTGAAGAAACTTATCAGCTTCCTGCTGACAGTAGTCATGGCTCTGGGTATGACTACAACCGTATTTGCCGCTCAGGAGGGATCACTCACCGGAGGTTCGATCACGATTAAGAATGCTGTTCCGGGGCAGACTTACAATGCTTACCAGCTTCTGTATCTGGAAAGTTACAATTCCCAAACGGGTGCGTATTCCTACAAGGCTAACAGCCAGTGGGAGACATGGCTTAGAACACAGACGTCTTATTTGAGTTTTGACGGGCAGGGATATGTAAGATGGGTGGAAGGAGCGGATACCGCTGCATTTGCGAAGCTTGCACAGGCGCAGATTGGCAGCAGGACAGCAGATGCTTCCGCAACAGCACCTGAAGCGGCTGAAGGTGAAAAGTATTCTACTATTACACTTTCCGGTCTGAAGCTTGGTTATTATCTGATTGACACGACTCTGGGTACCTTATGTTCTCTGGATACCACAAATCCCTCTGTGGAAATGTACGAGAAGAATGAGGTGCCGGATATTAAAAAAGAAGTAAAAGAAGATTCAACCGGAAAATTCGGAGAGAGCAACACGGCTCAGATCGGAGATACGGTAGAGTTCAGGACGACTGTTCAGGCGAAAAAGGGCGCACAGGGATATATCCTGCATGATGAAATGTCGGAGGGACTGACACTCAACAAAAATTCCATTCGGGTTCAGGTAAAAGGCGTGGATCTGAATAGCGCTAATTATACGATTATTACAGAAAATCTGGCAGATGGCTGTGATTTTGAAATTCATTTTGTCCAGTCCTATCTGGATACCATTACTGCCGATACAGATATTGTTGTGACTTATAACGCAGTTTTGAATGGCAAGGCTGTTATTTACAGGGATGCCAACACCAATACTACGAAGCTGGATTACGGCGAGGACAGCCAGTTTGAAACAGAGAAGAAGCAGACAAAAACCTATACATTTATGTTTGATATCATCAAGACAGACAGTGATAAGAAGCTTTTAAATGGCGCAAAATTCGAACTGTATGATGCACAGATCAGAGGAAATAAGATTCCGCTGGTAAAGGAAGGCAGTGGTCTTTACCGTGTGGCTACAAAGGAAGAGGCAAGTGCGGAAGGATTTGTTTCTGCTGTAATTGAAGCCGGAATAGCTACGGTAAAAGGACTGGATGCAGATACTACATACTGGCTGGAAGAAATTGAGGCTCCTGCCGGTTACAACAAGCTTGCGGGACGTGTAGAGGTCGACATAGAGCATGAGAATATAAGTACTTCAATGAACGGTGATACCTGGACAGAAAATAATGGAGGTATTCAGATTATAAATAGGACCGGTATCGAACTTCCTTCTACCGGTGGCGTGGGTACGACGCTCTTCTATATTATTGGTTCTGTTCTGCTCCTGGCTGCAGTTGTACTTCTGATTATCAGAAGATGTATGAACAGGAAAGAGTATTAAAATACAGAAACTGAATGAGGAGGAAAAAAAGGAAATTCATAACAGTACTGTTCGTTCTGGTTTTTCTTGCAGGATTGTCCCTGATTCTGTATCCTTCTGTCAGCAATTACTGGAATTCTTTTCATCAGAGCCAGGCGGTTGCCAGATATGCGAAGGAGGTGGCTGAACTGGATCAGAAGGAATATGATGAGATATGGGAGGAAGCAAAAGCTTATAACCAATCTCTGGCAGAGCAAAAGAATGCGTATGTGTTGACAGAAGAACAGAAACAGGAATACGAAAAGATGCTTGATGTGTCGGGATTGGGGGTTATGGGATGTGTAGAGATACCGAAAATTGGATGTACACTTCCCATCTACCACGGCGCAGGGGCATCTGTACTGCAGGCTGGCGCCGGTCATCTGGAATGGTCCAGTCTGCCGGTTGGTGGTGCAGATACCCATTGTGTCCTGTCCGGCCATCGGGGTCTTCCCAGTGCAAAGCTGTTCACAGATCTGGATAAGCTCACAGAGGGAGATGTATTTATGCTCCGGGTACTGGATGAGGAACTCACCTATGAGGTTGATAAGATTCTGATTGTGAAGCCTCAGGAAATGTCGTCTCTTGGTATCGTGGAGGGCGAGGATTACTGTACGCTGGTAACGTGTACTCCTTACGGTATCAATACGCATCGTCTGTTGGTGCGGGGACATCGGGTCAATCCTGCTGAAGACTTGAAAAGTATCCGTGTGACAGCGGATGCTGTACGGATTGAACCACTTCTGGTGGTATCTGTTGCAGTGGTTCCGATATTATTACTGATCCTGATTCCGGTACTGCTGATGAAGAAGAATAGAAGGAAAAATGGAGGTGATGCGGGTGAAGATATATAAATGGATAGTAGCCGGGGCGTTTGTCCTGCTGTTGTATTTTTTGCCAATGACAGTAGAGGCAGCGGGAAGCATTGATCCGGAACGGGAGGTAAGTCTTACCATTTCATATCAGCAGGATGAAACACCGCTGACCGGAGCACAGTTTGACATTTATCTGGTTGCAGTGATGGATGAATGCGGAGAATTGACACCAACCGATGATTTTGCACAATTTAACATTCAGATACGGGGGGAAAATGATGAGGAATGGAAAGCATTAGCCTCCAGCCTTGAAGATTATATTCTCAGGGAAAAACTTCTGCCTGCAGACAGTGGAAAGACGGATTCCCGGGGTTTACTGACATTTCCGGTAAGGCAGCAGAAGCTTCAGCACGGACTCTATCTGGTTCTTGGACATCGCCATTCGCAGGGAGGATATCAATACGAGGCCTCGTCTTTCCCGGTGCTTTTGCCAGAATCTGATAAGGAGGCTAATGACTGGATTTACAATGTGACAGCATATCCCAAGTATCATTACACTAAAGAAGGAATTGAAGAGAAACCTGACAGACCGGTGCCTTTGCTTCCATCCGGAAAACTTCCACAGACCGGACAGCTCTGGTGGCCGGTGCCGATACTGTTTGCTGCCGGAATACTTATTATTATTTCAGGATTGATTTGCCAGAGGAAGAGAAGTTATGAAGGGTAAGAAAAATAAGATGATGATATGGACGGGGCTTCTGCTGATTGCAGCGGCCCTTTTGCTTGTACTCTATAATATGTATGAAGGATTCCGTGCAGGCCGGCTGGCGTCACAAATGACAGAGAAGCTGGAAGAATCCATTTTTACAGGTGAGAAAGCCAAAGAAGGAACTGAAGTGCCGGAATATATGTGGAATCCGGATATGGAAATGCCGGTTAAGATCATAGATGGAACGGAATATGTTGGTGTTTTGTGCATCCCGTCTCTGGATCTGGTATTGCCGGTAATCAGCAAATGGAGTGATTCCAATTTAAAAATTGCTCCATGCCGGTACGAAGGCTCTGCTTATAAAGATAATCTCATTATTGCCGGTCATAATTATGCGGCCCATTTCGGAAGACTGGGGAATATACGAGAAGGAGATACGGTCATATTTACAGATATGGACGGCAATGTGTTTACTTATAAGATGGCAGAATGGGAAATCCTTAAGCCTGCAGATATTGAAGGGATGGAAAGGGGAGACTGGGATCTGACCTTATTTACCTGTACGCTGGGCGGGAAAAGCCGTATCACAATCCGGTTTAAAAGGGAGAAATTGTAAACTGGTTATTGAGAGGAAAAGTAAATTGTGCTAAACTATTAGATAATTATGTGGTCATGTTTGTTGGCTGTGAATGGAGGAGAAGAGATGAAACAGATATTAGACCTCATTACTGAGGAACTGGAGACTGCATTTGAGCAGGCGGGTTATGATAAGAGCTACGCAAGAGTGACGCTTTCTAACCGACCGGATCTGTGTGAATATCAGTGTAATGGTGCAATGGCAGGAGCGAAGACATACAGAAAAGCTCCGATTATGATCGCTGGTGATGTCGTAGCGAATCTGAAGGACAGCAGGATCATCGCTGAGGTAGAGGCTGTGAATCCGGGCTTTATTAATATGAAACTGAACAATGAATTTGTGGCTGATTATCTGAATCAGATGGCAGCAGATGAAGCTCTTGGTCTGGAGAAGGCAAAGAAGCCACAGACGATCATGGTGGATTATGGCGGACCGAACGTGGCAAAACCGCTCCATGTGGGACATTTGCGCTCTGCGATCATTGGTGAGAGTGTAAAGAGAATCTCCCGTGCCATGGGTCATGAGGTGATCAGTGATATTCATCTGGGGGACTGGGGCTATCAGATGGGTCTTATTATTACAGAGCTTAAGAAACGTCAGCCGGAGCTTCCGTATTTTGATGACAGCTTCGAGGGTGAGTATCCGCAGGAAGCGCCGTTTACGATTGGTGAACTGGAAGAGATTTACCCTACAGCCAGTGCATTTGCCAAGGAAAATGAAGAATACCGTGAGGAGGCACTTCACGCTACCTACCTGCTTCAGAATGGACACAGGGGATATCGTGCAATCTGGGATCACATCATGAATGTATCTGTGACAGACCTTAAGAAGAATTACGCGAACCTGAATGTGGATTTCGACCTCTGGAAGGGAGAATCCGATGCACAGGAATATATACCGGATATGATCGAGCGCCTGAAAGCAGAGGGCTTTGCTCATATTGATGAGGGTGCACTTGTTATTGATGTAAAAGAAGAGAGCGATACGAAGGAGATTCCTCCGTGTATGATTCAGAAATCAGATGGTGCTTCTCTGTATGGAACTACCGATCTGGCTACACTGGTGCAAAGAGAGCAGGATTATCATCCGGATAAGGTCATTTATATAGTGGACAAGCGTCAGGAGCTTCACTTTATCCAGGTGTTCCGTGCAGCAAAGAAGACGGGAATCGTACCGGAAAGCACAGAGCTCAAATTCCTGGGATTCGGAACCATGAATGGAAAAGATGGTAAACCGTTTAAGACCAGGGAAGGTGGTGTCATGCGTCTGGAGAATCTGATCGCGGAGATCCGTGAAGAGATGTACAAAAAAATCACGGATAACCGCACAGTAGAGGAAGCGGAAGCTCAGGAGACAGCACAGATCGTAGGTATGTCTGCTATTAAATACGGAGATTTATCCAATCAGGCCAGCAAAGACTATATCTTTGATGTGGATCGTTTTACTTCCTTCGAGGGAAATACAGGACCGTATATTCTGTACACAATCGTAAGAATTAAGTCTATTCTGAAAAAATATCAGGAAAATGGAAAGAGCCTCGATAACCTGGCAATAAACGGTGCGTCTTCTGAGAGTGAAAAGGCACTCATGCTGGAAGTGACCAAGTATAATGCAGTTATGAAAGCAGCCTTTGAAGAAACGGCACCTCATAAGATCTGTGCATACATTTATGATCTGGCAAATGCTTTCAACCGGTTCTACCATGAGACGAAGATTCTGGCAGAAGAGGATGAGAAGAAACAGAAAGGATATATTGCATTGCTGGTGCTGACAAAAGAAGTGCTGGAGGCATGTATCGATGTGCTTGGTTTTGAAGCACCGGAAAGGATGTAATTAAGATGACAGAGACAGTAAAATTATTCTATGAAGACAGTCATATGCATGAGTTTGATGCGACTGTCCTGTCCTGTCAGCCGGATGGTGATACTTACAGGGTAGTTCTTGACAGAACTGCCTTTTTTCCTGAGGGCGGCGGGCAGTATGGAGATATCGGAACACTGAATGGTATAAAGGTGGTAGATACCAGAGAAAAGGATGGTATCGTGTATCACCGGACGGAAGCCCCGATTGAGGAGGGCAGCACTGTTCACGGAAGCCTGGACTGGGAAGTGCGCTTTGAACGTATGCAGCAGCACAGCGGAGAGCATATTATCTCCGGAATCGTGCATCGGAGATTTGGTTATGAGAACGTGGGATTCCATCTTGGAGAAGATTACTGCACCATGGATTTTAACGGGCCGATCACAAGAGAACAGTTGAAGGAGATTGAAATCGAGGCAAATGAAGCAATTTTCCGTGACATTGATATTCTGACCACGACTCCAACAAAGGAAGAACTGAAAAACATGGAGTACCGCAGTAAGATAGAAATTGAGGGACAGGTGCGTATTATTACCATTCCGGGCTATGACGTGTGCGCCTGCTGTGCTCCTCATCTGACAAAGACCGGCGAGATCGGGCTGATCAAGCTGGTGGACATGACCAATTATAAAGGAGGAGAGCGTATCAACATGCTGAGTGGCCGCCGGGCACTTAAGGATTATGCGGCGAAGCAGGAGAATGCAAAGACAATCGGAACACTTCTGTGTGAAAAGGAAAATGAGATTGCAGGTGCAGTGGAGCATTTGAAGGAAGAACAGATATCTTTGAAGAGTAAGGTGGCAGATCTGCAGCAGCAGCTTCTTCGCTATAAGGCGCAGGAGGTGGATGTGACTGCTGATGTAGTGACCGTATTTGACGAGTCGCTGAGCGGCAATGGTCCCCGGGAGATGATGAATCTTCTTCTGGAGCGCGGTGCAAATGTGTGCGCTGTATTTGCCGGAAATGATGCGGACGGATACCGCTACGTGGTGGGAAGTAAAAATGTGGATGTGCGTCCGTACAGCAAGCTTCTGAACAGCCGGTTCAATGGACGGGGCGGCGGAAAGCCGGAGATGGTTCAGGGAAGTCTTAAGGGGCTGAAGGAAGAAATCAGCAAAGCGCTGAAATAAAAACGGGGACAGGTTCCGCGACTCTAACTGAGTCGCGGAACCTGTCCCCCGTTTTTACAGCGCAACCTTCATAACATCCACATCCAGGCTCCACAGGAATTTGTCCAGATCCTTGTAGGAGAGGAATACGGTTGCGGTATTCTCTAGCGGGTGGATACCCAGACTCTTGCAGCGGCCTAAGTCTTTATCTATAAAGAATTCTACGGCATGGTCTGTATCGTTCATTAATCCGAATGGAGATACACTTCCCTGCTTTAATCCCAGGTACTGTTCCAGACGCTCTTCGGAAGCGAAGCTTAAGTTGCCGCCGCCGATTTTTCTTCCCAGTGCCTTCAGGTCCACTTTCTTATTCTCGTCGCAGGTTACAAGAAAATGGCGTTTTCCTTTGGAATCACGCAGGAACAGATTCTTGCAGAGAGTTCCTTTTGCCGGAAGTCCAAGTCGGTCCATGTCTTCCATGGTGTGCACGGGTTCGTGCTCTACGACCTCATATTTAATTCCAAGTTTGTCCAATGCGTCATATACGCGCTGTTTCTGATCTTCCATAATACAATACTCCTTCCTTAATTCGGATAATGGACGACGATATTTGCAGTCACCATCCCTTTTCCGGTGTTCTTATAAGTGTATTTATCAAAAGCATTGTAGGATGCATGATCCCCTGCTTTCAAAACATATTCGCGGTCATCGAAGACCAGTGTCAGTTCTCCGCTGTAGAGAGTGATAAATTCTCTGGTTCCCTGAATCTGCTGATTACCGGCCATTTCGCCGCCTTCATCAAACTCCAGATCAAAAATCTCAAAATCCTGGTCTGTGCGGAAACTGAAAATAGGATAGAGGCGGTAACGGCCATTATCTCCGGTCAGGGGAGCTACTTCTTTTTTAGAAGAGCTTGAAAATGGTTCCGGTTTATCAGCAGTAAATGCAGTGACGGGAGCTTTCAGACCAAGTGCCAGCTTATAAACGGTACTGATCGTCGGATTTACCTCGCCGCGTTCCAATTGACTCAGCATACTTTTGCTGATGCCGGTGAGTGCTGATGTCTGTTCCAGGTTCAACCCTTTGTGTTTGCGGATCTCTTTTAAATTTGCTGCAATAATCTGATTTAAATTTTCCAAAGCCGGTACCCTCCAAAAATCCTGTATATAGAATTTTTTTCTATTATATTGCAAAAAAATAAGAAAGTAAAGAAAATCCTTCAAAAAACAGAAGGAGCAGAAGAGTTTATAATTTTTTTATTGAAAGTTATGCTCAACAGAAGTAGAATGGATAGAGTTAGTGCCGTACAAATCCGGACGGCGTGACAGACGGGAGGCATATGATGGAAAATCAAAATGAAAATCCATATAAGAATTATATAAATAACAATAGTAATCAGAATAACGGTAAGAAACAGCATCCCTCGCAGTATAGTTACGGAAAGCGCATGTGGTATCTCTGGGGACCGCTGGTGATCAAATGGGCAATCGGTATTGCGGTGACAATTGCGGCGGAGATGGCCTATTTGCTGGTTTATGCATATTCTCATATGGAACAGTTTATTGAAATGTATAGTAATCAGGAGGAGCTGACTGCTTTTATGGAGCAGATGACAGAGGATCTGCTGCAATATACAACACCGATTGAGGGAGCGGCGGCTCTCATAACCATTCCGGTTCTGCTGATTTGGTTTCATATGGATCGCAGAAAAGATAAACAGTGGGGGATAGTTCCGAACAGGAAGGCTTCTCTGTGGAAATATGCCGGTGTCATTTTGATTGCGGTGGGTATGAGTCTGGGTGTCAATAATCTGATGATACTTTCCAATCTGCAGGAATTGAGTGAAGAATATCAGGAAGTGACGACAGCATTTTATGCGGCAGACTTTGGAATGGAGATTCTCTGTCTGGGAATTCTGATACCGACGGCAGAAGAGCTGGTGTTCAGAGGAATGATGTTCAAGCGGCTCAGGGGATTAGCCGGTTTTATGCAGGCGGCACTATATTCTTCGGTAGTGTTTGCCATCTTCCATGGCAATCTGATACAGATGCTCTATGGATTTGCGGCAGGTATGCTCTTTTCCTGGCTTTATGAGAAATACGGATCTGTTAAAGCGCCGATA
This sequence comes from Sporofaciens sp. SGI.106, assembly GCF_050314255.1. NCBI lineage: Bacteria > Bacillati > Bacillota > Clostridia > Lachnospirales > Lachnospiraceae > Sporofaciens > Sporofaciens sp. SGI.106. Next base: position 35,811 of record NZ_JBNPMZ010000005.1, on the reverse strand, counting down.
CTGGCTCACATTGCAATGAACCTTACATCGGTAATTGCTACGGAATATCAGCTTTTTGAATGGATGATGGAAAATGTGGTCCGCGTATGCGGTATCACAGCATTATGCGCGGCAGCTGCATCTACGATGTATGTATTGATTCAAAGAATTGATGAAAAACCAGAACAGACAATAAGCAACAACTAATATAAATCATGTGGTAAATCTGGCAGTTTTTGAAATTGCCAGATTTTTTATCTGCAAAATGCTGAAATGACAAATAATCTGACAAATGAAGAAAAATTATCTCTTTACAAGCGGGGAAAAGTGTTGTATATTAGGAAAAAATAAATTTAAGAAGGGACTGGGTTGTTTGAAAGAAAGAATAGAAAAGCAGCCGCATGGTCTGTACCGGGAGCAGTTTGAACATGATAACTGTGGTATAGGTGCGATTGTAAATATTAAAGGACAAAAAAGTCACAGTACGGTAGCGGATGCACTGAAGATTGTAGAAAATTTAGAACATAGAGCGGGCAAGGATGCCGAAGGTAAGACAGGAGATGGAGTTGGAATCTTGTTACAGATATCTCATAGATTCTTCTCTAAAGTCTGTCAGCCTCTCGGCATCTTTTTACGTTCTGAGAGAGATTACGGTGTGGGAATGTTTTTCTTTCCGCAGGACGAATTGAAGAGAAATCAGGCGAAAAATATTTTCAAGGTCATTGTCGAAAAAGAAGGAATGAAATTCCTGGGTTGGAGAGAAGTGCCGGTTCATCCGGAAGTTCTGGGAAGCCGTGCACTGGAGTGTATGCCATGCATCATGCAGGGATTTATCGAACGTCCGGCAGGAGTGAACCAGGGAATTGATTTTGACAGACGCCTGTATGTAGTGCGCCGTATCTTTGAACAGAGCAGCGACGACACCTATGTGGCATCCTTATCCAGCAGGACTATTGCATATAAGGGTATGTTTCTGGTAGGACAGCTCAGATCATTTTTCAGGGATTTGCAGGATGAGGATTATGAATCTGCAATTGCACTGGTACATTCCAGATTCAGCACGAATACGAACCCAAGCTGGGAGAGAGCACATCCGAACCGTTTTATTGTACATAACGGTGAGATTAATACTATACGTGGAAATGCGGATAAAATGCGTGCCAGAGAAGAGAACATGGAGTCTGAACACCTGAAGGGAGAACTCCATAAGGTACTGCCTGCTATCAACAGCTCAGGATCCGACTCTGCCATGCTGGATAACGCGATTGAATTTATGGTCATGAGCGGTATGGAACTTCCACTGGCAGTTATGATAGCGATTCCGGAGCCATGGGATAACAACAGAAGCCTGTCTCAGAAAAAGAAAGATTTCTATCAATATTATGCAACGATGATGGAGCCATGGGACGGACCGGCATCTATCCTGTTCTCTGACGGAGACTGCATGGGAGCAATTCTGGACCGCAACGGTCTGAGACCATCCCGTTATTACATCACAGAGGATGATACACTGATCCTTTCCTCAGAGGTAGGTGTTCTGGATATTGACCCTGCAAAGATTGTGGTAAAAGAGCGTCTTCACCCCGGAAAAATACTCCTGGTAGATACAGTGCAGGGAAAAGTCATCGATGATGATGAATTAAAGGAAATGTATGCAGGAAGGGAGCCTTACGGTGAGTGGCTGGACAGCAACCTGGTAGAGCTTCATGACCTGAAGATTCCAAATGAGAAGGTTCCGACCTATGAGGAAGAGGAGCGCAAGCGTCTGCAGAAGGCATTTGGATATACCTATGAGGAAGTAAAAGGATCCATTTTAAATATGGCAAAAAATGCTTCCGAAGGAACAGCTGCTATGGGAGTGGATGCACCGATTGCGGTTCTTTCTGAAAAACATCAGAACCTGTTCGCGTATTTTAAACAGTTATTTGCCCAGGTAACCAATCCTCCGATTGATGCCATCCGTGAAGAGGTAGTAACGTCTACCACGGTATATATTGGTAAAGATGGAAACCTGCTGGAAGAAAAGGCAGAAAACTGTAAAGTGCTGAAAGTGCATAATCCGATCCTTACGAATACAGACCTTTTGAAGATTCAGTGTATGAAGGAAGACGGATTCAAAGTTGCCCGCATTCCGATTATTTATTATAAAAATTCCAGCCTTGAGAAAGCAATGGAATATCTCTATATCGAAGCAGACCGTGCAATCCGGGAGGGGGCAAATATCCTGATTCTTTCCGACCGGGGAGTGGATGAATATCATATTGCAATTCCATCCCTGCTTGCGGTTTCCGGACTTCAGCAGCATCTGGTACGTACGAAAAAGCGTACTTCTGTGGCAATGATCCTGGAAAGCGGAGAGCCGAGAGAGGTGCATCATTTCGCAACGCTTCTGGGTTACGGTGCATGTGCAATTAATCCTTATCTGGCACATGAGACGATTAAACAGCTGATTGACACAAATATGCTGGAAAAGGACTATTATGCGGCAGTGAACGATTATAATGATGCGGTTCTCCACGGAATCGTAAAAATTGCATCCAAGATGGGTATTTCCACCATTCAGTCTTACCAGGGGGCAAAGATTTTTGAGGCACTGGGACTGAAGGAAAAATTCATTGAACGTTATTTTACAGATACCGTAAGCCGGGTGGGCGGAATTGGAATCGAGGAGATCGCAGAGGATTATAAGGCACGTCATTCACAGGCATTTGACCCGCTTGGACTGGATGTAGACCTGACACTGGACAGTGTGGGACAGCACAAATCCAAGAGTGAGGGAGAAGAGCATCTGTATAATCCGTGCACCATCCATATGCTTCAGCAGTCTACCAGACGCGGAGATTATGAGATGTTTAAGAAATATACGGAAATGGTAGATGCGGAAGGTGAGAAGATTAACCTGAGAGGACAGTTAGAGTTTAACTTCCCGGAGAAGGGAATCCCGATAGATGAAGTGGAGAGTGTAGATTCTATTGTGACCAGGTTCAAGACAGGAGCCATGTCTTACGGATCCATTTCCAAGGAGGCTCATGAGACTCTGGCCATTGCCATGAATCAGCTTCATGGTAAATCCAACAGCGGTGAAGGTGGAGAAGAAATCGAACGTCTGGATACCAGTCGCTGCTCAGCAATCAAACAGGTGGCGTCGGGACGGTTTGGTGTGACATCCAGATATCTGGTCAGCGCTCAGGAAATTCAGATTAAGATGGCACAGGGAGCAAAACCGGGAGAAGGCGGTCACCTTCCAGGTGGAAAGGTATATCCGTGGATTGCAAAAACGAGACACTCTACACCTGGCGTAAGCCTGATCTCACCGCCGCCGCACCATGATATTTACTCCATTGAAGACCTGGCACAGCTGATCTACGATTGTAAAAATGCTAATAAGAATGCAAGAATTTCCGTAAAACTGGTGTCCGAGGCCGGAGTGGGAACGGTTGCTGCCGGTGTGGCAAAAGCCGGAGCCGGCGTCATTCTGATCTCCGGTTATGACGGAGGCACCGGTGCGGCTCCGAAGAGTTCTATTCATAATGCAGGGCTTCCGTGGGAGCTTGGACTGGCAGAGACCCATCAGACCCTGATCCAGAACGGTCTCCGGGAGAGAGTGCGGATCGAGACAGACGGAAAACTGATGAGCGGACGGGATGTGGCCATTGCGGCAATCCTGGGTGCGGAGGAGTTCGGATTTGCAACGGCTCCACTGGTAACACTGGGATGCGTCATGATGCGTGTCTGCAATCTGGATACCTGCCCGGTAGGAGTAGCAACACAGAATCCGAAGCTTCGTCAGCGATTTACGGGCAAACCGGAATATGTGGTAAACTTTATGAGATTTATCGCACAGAATCTCAGAGAATATATGGCAAAACTTGGTGTGCGTACTGTGGATGAACTGGTAGGAAGAACGGAATTCCTCCGTGTAAAAGATGCACCGAAATCCGGCAGGGCTTCTACATTAGACCTGACACAGATTCTCTATAATCCTTATGAAGGTACCGGGAAATCAGTCATTTTCGATCCGAAGAAGGTTTATGATTTTGAACTGGAGAAAACTCTGGATGAAAAAATGCTTACCGCGCGTCTGCTTCCTGCTCTGAATAAAGGTCAGAAGAAGAGTATTGAGGTGGATGTAAGTAATGTAAACCGGACATTTGGAACCATATTCGGTTCAGAGATTACCAGAAGGTATCCGGAAGGGCTGGAAGAGGATTCCTATGTGGTAAAATGTAAAGGTGCCGGAGGTCAGTCCTTTGGAGCTTTCATTCCAAGAGGACTGACACTGGAGCTTGTGGGAGACAGCAACGATTATTTTGGAAAAGGACTTTCCGGCGGTAAACTGATTGTGTATCCTCCGCAGGGAATCAAATACAAACCGAACGAAAATATCATTATCGGTAATGTGGCACTTTACGGAGCTACCAGCGGAAAGGCATTCATAAACGGTGTTGCCGGTGAACGCTTTGCAGTGCGTAACTCAGGTGCTACGGCGGTTGTGGAAGGTGTCGGTGACCATGGCTGCGAATATATGACAGGAGGACGTGTGGCTGTCCTTGGAAGAACGGGTAAGAACTTTGCCGCAGGAATGAGCGGCGGTATCGCTTATGTTCTTGACATGGATAATGATTTATATATGAAGGTAAATAAACAGCTTGTCAATATTGAGCATGTAACTTCTAAGACAGATGTAAATGAATTAAAAGAAATGATCCGGGAGCATGTTGCAAATACCAATTCAGAAACCGGTAAGGAAATTTTGAATCATTTTACCGAATATCTGCCGAAGTTCAAGAAGATTATACCGGTTGACTATGAACGTATGATGACAGCAATTCTCCAGTATGAAGAAATGGGAATGGGAAGCGAAGAGGCAAAGATTGAGGCGTTCTATGCCAGCAAAGGCGGAAGATAGGAGGAAGGAAAAGTGGGAAAAGCGACAGGATTTTTAGAATATGGCCGGCAGGATAAACCGGCACAGGACCCAATAGAACGAATCGGGCACTATAATGAATTCCATGTTCCGCTTTCTTATGAGGAACAGAAAAAACAGGGTGCAAGGTGTATGGCCTGTGGAGTCCCTTTCTGTCAGGCGGGACAGATGATCATGGGGATGGTGAGCGGATGCCCTCTCCATAATCTGGTGCCGGAGTGGAATGATCTTTTGTATCATGGTAACCTTCAGGAGGCGTATTTCCGTTTGAAAAAGACCAATAATTTCCCGGAATTTACATCCAGAGTATGCCCTGCTCTCTGTGAGGCTGCCTGTACCTGTAATTTAAATGATGATCCGGTATCATCAAAAGCGAATGAGTATGCCATTATAGAAAATGCTTACGAGAAAGGCTATGCCGATGCAAATCCTCCGAAGGTACGTACCGGCAAAAAGGTGGCAGTTGTGGGAAGCGGTCCCAGCGGTCTTGCGGCCGCTGACCTTCTGAACCGGAGAGGTCATCTGGTAACTGTGTTTGAGAGAGAAGATAAACCGGGTGGACTTCTTAGATACGGAATTCCAAATATGAAGCTGGAAAAACAGATTATTGACCGGAAGATCCGTATCATGGAAGAAGAAGGAATTACCTTTGTGACCGGATGCAATATCGGAAAAGATAAGAAGGCGTCAACATTGCTAAAAGAATTTGACAGGATTATTCTTGCCTGCGGCGCTTCAAATCCAAGAGATATCAAAGCAAAAGGAAGGGAAGCCGGCGGAATCTATTTTGCAGTGGATTTCCTGAAATCTACCACAAAGGCACTGTGGAACAATGTGCCGGAGGGCGCTGAAAGAGCCGGACAGCCAAAGGAAGGAACTTATATCTCAGCCAAAGGAAAGCATGTACTGGTAATCGGCGGCGGTGATACGGGAAATGACTGTGTGGGAACGTCCATGCGACATGGGGCAAAGAGTGTTCTTCAGCTGGAAATGATGCCACAACCGCCAAAGGAGCGCGCACCTGAGAACCCGTGGCCGGAGTGGCCGAAAGTCTGTAAGACAGATTATGGTCAGCAGGAGGCTGCAGCTGTCTTCGGAAATGATCCGCGTGTATATCAGACGACAGTAAAAGAATTTGTGAAAGATAAAGCGGGAAATGTCTGTAAGGCAGTGCTTGTGAAGCTGGAACCCCAAAAAGATGAGAAGACAGGTCGCATGATGATGACAGAGGTGCCGGGAAGTGAATATACGGTAGATGCCGAGCTTGTATTGATTGCTGCAGGCTTTCTGGGAAGCGAGAGCTACGTGACAAAGGCATTTGGTGTGGATGTAAACGGACGCACGAACGTAGCGACTGCCCCGGGACAGTATGCGACAAGCGCAGAAAGAATATTCACGGCAGGCGATATGCACAGAGGACAGTCTCTGGTAGTATGGGCAATCCGGGAAGGAAGAGAAGCTGCAAAGGCAGTAGATGAGAGCCTGATGGGATATTCGAATTTGTAGAAATCTAACAAAAAAGTGTGGAGCCTGGCAAAAATATACGGCTTGAATTTCTGATAAAAATGTTGTATTCTTAATATAAGTATGTAGATATATGTTGGAAGTATAAAAGAACAGGGGAAATATATATGAAAAAAAGAATAGTCCAGGCATTTGTTGCAGCAGTTCTTGTCAGTGCGTTGGTGGTAACACCGGTTTTTGCGACTCCATCAGTGGATGATATGAAGCAGGATAAGGAGGCCACGCAAAGTGAGGTGGATTCTCTCCAGGAACAGCTCAGCAGTACACTTAATAAGATTTCAGAACTGGAAGAAAATATGTCTAGAAAGCAGACTGAGATTGACAAGGCAAATATTGATCTGGAAGAATCTATTGTTAAGCAGAACGAACAGTATGAGGCAATGAAGCTTCGTATTAAGTATATGTACGAGGAAGGAACGGGTTCATTTCTTGAGACGCTGCTTTCTGCAAAAAGCTTTTCGGATCTGGTAAATAAAGCAGAGTACATACAGGAAGTACATACCTATGACCGAGAAAAACTGGATGAGTATGTGGAGACTACCAGGAAGGTTGAAAATCTGATGGTCAGTCTGAAGGAAGAAGCTACTGAGCTTCAGGAGATGCAGGTGAGTCTCGAAACAGAGAAAGCAAATCTGAACAGTACGATAGAGAGTAAACAGACAGAGATTGCCCAGCTTGATCAGAAGATTCAGGATGCAATTGCTGCTCAGCAGGAGGCGGAGCGTAAAGCAAGAGAAGAAAGGGAAGCCCAGCTGGCGGCAGCACAACAGGCAGCACAGCAGGCAGCGTCCAACAATACAGGAAATAACGCTAATAATAGCAATAACAGTGGAAATAGCGGAAATAATGGCAACAGCGGAGGTTCTTCAAACTATGTTCCGCCGCAGGGAACCGATGGATGGGCTGTAGTTGCCTATGCAAGACAGTTCCTTGGTAATCCATATGTATATGGTGGAAACAGTCTGACCGATGGTATTGACTGTTCAGGATTTACCCAACAGATTTATGCTGCATTTGGCGTTTCACTGGGACGTGTGGATTCAGATCAGGCTTATGCCGGAGTAGAAGTTCCATTATCTCAGGCGCAGGCAGGAGATCTGCTCTGTTATTATGGACATGTGGGAATCTATAATGGTACAGGAGGAATCATTCACGCATCTTCACCGGAAGTTGGAATTGTTGAATGGGCGGATTGCCAGTACAGACCGTTGAAATGTGTGAGACGTGTCTTATAATCCTAAAATAAAAGATTTGTAAATGACCAAAGCCGGAGGCAGATACCTCTGGCTTTTTTCAGATAAAGGAGAAGGTATGGCAATTAACAGAACAATGCTAAAGGTATTAAAGGCGCTGTCTTTTGATGGAATCGAAGTGGAAGCAGCCAGACATTTGACCGATCTAAAGGCAATTGATCCATTAAAAATATTTCGTCGCAAAGTAGATTATCAGGTATATAATGGCACTTACCCCATCCCTCTTCGGTTTTACCTTCCTGGAGAATCACAGGAAGAAGAGGAAATTCCTCCGATTATGCTGTTTTTTCATGGCGGCGGATGGGTAACGGAACATATAGAAAATTATGACCGGGTATGCGCCCGGCTGGCAAAAGCTACGGGTCATCTGGTGGTCGCTGTGGAGTACCGCCTGGCACCGGAATACAAGTTTCCTACGGGGCTTATGGACTGTTATGCTGTGGCAGATGCGCTCTACAGCGGCATATTGATTCCCAAGGCAGATCCGGAGAAGATTACACTGATAGGGGATAGTGCGGGAGGAAATCTGGCAGCGGCAGTCAGTCTCATGGCCAGAGATAAGGGAGATTTCCTGCCCAGACGCCAGATACTGATCTATCCGGCTACTAACAGCGACTATTCGGATAATTCACCATTTGCATCCGTTCGGGAAAATGGAACTGACTATTTGTTAACAGCAGGAAAGATGAGAGATTATGTGGATTATTATGCCAGAAATGAAGAAGATAAGAAGAATCCATATTTTGCTCCTGTTCTTGCAGAGGATTTGACAAGACAACCGGATACACTGATATTGACGGCGGAATTTGATCCGCTCCGGGATGAGGGGGAAGCATATGGCGAGAAGCTTGCTCAGGCAGGAAACCGGGTGAAAATATGTCGTATAAAGGATGCACTGCATGGATTTTTTTCTCTGGGAATCAAATTTTACCATGTGCAGGAAAGTTTTGATAAGATTATAGAATTTTTAGAGGAGACATAGAGAGGTGTTTGAGACTAAAAGAGCTTATTGGCGTAAATTGGATAATGTGGCCAAGCTGTACTCCGCGACCAGCAATGAGAAGGATACGCGTGTTTTTCGATTTTTCTGTGAATTAAAGGAAGAAATAGATCCGGTTATTCTTCAGGAGGCAACGGACAGGACGGTTCGGAAATATCCGGTTTTTCTGTCGGTCATGCGTACAGGACTTTTCTGGCACTATCTGGAAAAGAGCAGCTTGAGGCCGGTGGTCCGTGAGGAAGATAAAGAACCCTGCAGTAATATTTATATTAGAAATAAGAAAAAGCTTCTGTTCGATGTTACCTTCTATAAGAACCGGATTAATTTTGAAGTATACCATGCTCTGACGGATGGAACGGGAGCTATGGAGTTTGTGCGGGAACTGGTTAAGAATTATATTTATCTGGCTCATAAGGATGAAGGAATTGTTGATGAGGAGATTCACGACAGTCAGGTGACGGTAGAAGATCAGGAGGATAATGCATTTACGAAATACTATTCTTCCAGGCGCCGTGGAAAGCGGGAGAAGAAGCCAAAAGCGTTTCAGATTCGAAAACCCAGAAAAGAAAGAGGCCGACTTCAGATTACGGAGGCAGTTCTCTCAGTGAAAGAGGTACTGAAAAAAGCGCGGGAAAAGGGCGTTTCCATGACTGTTTACCTGACAGCAGTATTTTTGTGTGCAATTCACGGAGAAATGACAAAGATGCAGGAGAAACGGCCGGTAATCCTGATGGTGCCTGTAAATCTCAGAAATTATTTCCCGTCGGCATCCATGCTGAATTTCTTTGGATGGATTGAGCCGGGATATCATTTCGGGGAAAATGACGGTTCATTTGATCAGGTGCTGGAATACACGAAACAGTCCTTTGAGCGGGAACTGCAAAAGGAACGGATCGAAAAAAGAATGGACAATCTGATTGCGCTGGAGTTAAATCCAATTATAAAATTTGTGCCCATCAGTCTTAAAAATCTGGGAATTCATGCGGGAGCCCGGATAGCAGAAAGAGATGTTACAGCCATATTTTCTAATATGAGTATTGTAAAGATGCCGGAAGCATACATGCCATATATTTACAGATTCGGAGTATTTACCAGTACACCGAAAGTAGAACTGTGTATGTGTTCCTTCGCAGATGTCATTTCACTCGGGTTTACTTCCCGGTTTGACAGTACGAATATTAAGAGAAATTTCTTCCGGATACTGAAGGAGCAGGGGATCAGTTGTGAGATTCTGAAGCCGGAGTATCCTGAGGCGAAAGATGAAGGGTATCGGGGACAGCAGGTATTCAAGGCATTCTCATTTGTATGTCTGGTAATCGCAGTTCTATGCGGGATGCTTAACAGTATGCTGACACCGGAAAGCCATTGGAGTTTTTATGCAATAGGCGGTGCTGCCAGCGTCTGGCTTGCACTATTTACAGGGTATCGTAAGCGTCACAATCTTATGAAAGTTGCCGCCTGGATGCTTCTGATCGTGACGATCGGAAGTATAATCTGGGACAAGGCGGTCGGATGGCTGGGATGGTCTGTGAATTATGTGCTGCCTATTGCCTGCATGTTTGTAGAAGTATCTATGCTGGTGATGTCCAGAATACAGAAACATTCGGCGCGGGAGTATATGATCTATTATTTTATTGCGGCAAGCTACGGAGCAGTTCTGCCCTTTCTGCTCCTCATTACCGGGATTGTGAGTTTTAAATATTTTACAATCGTCTGTGTGGGTGTGAGTTTTCTTTTTCTTGCAGCACTGCCCATTTTTAAGGGCAGGGAATTCAAGGAGGAAATGCATAAAAAATTCCATATTTAGTGGGAAAAACCTTGCAATCGCAGGGTTTTTATGCTATTATTTGAAGGTCGCAAAAAAACACGCACAAGGATGTCTGCGGGGGTGCCAAAGCCTGAGAACAGGACGGTCCTGCAGGAATATGAGAGGTGCGGAAGAATCAAAACCAAATGGAGGAAAGAAACATGAGCGTTATTTCAATGAAACAGCTTTTAGAAGCAGGTGTACATTTTGGACACCAGACCAGAAGATGGAACCCTAAGATGGCTCCTTACATTTACACAGAGAGAAATGGTATCTACATCATCGACTTACAGAAATCTGTAGGTAAGGTTGATGAGGCATATCAGGCAATCGCTGATATCGCAGCAGAAGGCGGTACAATCCTCTTCGTAGGAACAAAGAAACAGGCTCAGGATGCTATCAAGACAGAAGCAGAGCGTTGCGGAATGTTCTATGTAAATGAGAGATGGTTAGGTGGTATGCTCACAAACTTCAAGACAATCAAGAGCAGAATCGCTCGTCTGAAAGAGATCGAGAAGATGGCTGAAGACGGAACATTCGATGTTCTGCCAAAGAAAGAAGTTATCCAGCTTAAGAAAGAGTGGGAGAAACTTGAGAAGAACCTTGGTGGCATCAAAGAAATGAAGAAAGTACCGGATGCAATCTTTATCGTAGACCCGAAGAAAGAAAGAATCTGTGTACAGGAAGCTCACACACTCGGAATTCCGCTTATCGGTATTGCTGATACAAACTGTGATCCGGAAGAACTGGACTATGTAATCCCAGGAAATGACGATGCAATCCGTGCAGTAAAATTAATCGTTTCCAAGATGGCAGACGCTGTTATCGAGGCTAATCAGGGAGAAGCCGGCTACGATGAGTACGTAGAAGAGGCTGCTGAGGAAGCTTACGAGGAAGCAGTAGAAGAGTAGGATTTTGATCGGGGTATCTTCGGATGCCCCGAATGAAAAAAGTTTGGAGGATAAGAAGATGGCAGTAACAGCTAGTATGGTAAAAGAATTAAGAGAAATGACAGGCGCAGGCATGATGGACTGCAAGAAAGCTCTGAATGAAACAAACGGAGATATGGATGCAGCTGTTGAATTCCTGAGAAAGAACGGACAGGCTAAAGCTGAGAAGAAGGCTGGACGTATCGCAGCAGAAGGTATCGTAATGGCTGATGTTCAGGGTGACAACGTTGCAGCAATCGTTGAAGTTAACTCTGAGACAGACTTCGTTGCTAAGAACGCAGATTTCCAGGCATTTGTAAAAGGTGTTGTTAATCAGGCACTTGCTACAGAGAATACAGAGATGGATGCATTCATGGCTGAAGCTTGGAATGAAGATGCAAGCAAGACTGTAAATGATGCACTGACAGAGAAGATTTCCGTAATCGGAGAGAAACTCAGCATCAGAAGATTTGAGAAGGTTGTAGTTGATAACGGTGCAGTAGTATCCTACATTCACGGCGGCGGAAGAATTGGTGTATTAGTAGTTGCTGAGACAGCAGTTGTAAACGACGCAGTAAAAGAAGCACTTAAGAACATTGCAATGCAGGTTGCAGCATTGAATGCTAAATATGTAAGCCAGGCAGATATTGATGACGAGTACATCGCACACGAGAAAGAGATTCTGCTTGCTCAGATCATGAACGATCCGAAAGAATCCCAGAAACCGGAGAAGGTTATCCAGGGAATGATCAACGGACGTATCAACAAAGAAATGAAAGAGATCTGTCTGTTAGATCAGGTATATGTAAAGGCAGAAGACGGAAAACAGTCTGTTGCTAAATACCTTGAAGCAGTTGGAAAAGAAAACGGAACAGAGATCAAACTTCAGAAGTTCGTTCGTTTCGAGACAGGAGAAGGTCTTGAGAAGAAGAACGAGGACTTCGCAGCAGAAGTTGCAGCTCAGATGGGAAAGTAAATTCCTAGAACAAAATGATTATAAAACCCCTGAAGATCCCGGGAAATGGGCATTTTCAGGGGTTTTTTGCGTTCGAAATGGAATATCATAACTTATCACAAATTATCGTGATATGAGCATATAATAAACAAAACAAGAAAAAATATATTACAGACACTTTAGAATATCAGTGAATGGAGAAAAGTAGCCTGTTGAGGTGAAATCTTGACACTGGCATGAAAAAGTGTATAATATAATTAAAGTGTGGTGATTCTCCACCAAAGGCGTTGAAGAGAGAGACGATAAAGATTGGCGATTCCCTGCCGAAGATTATAACCTTATGGTTATGAAATGGGAAACGATAAAGCCTATAAGGGAAGCGTAATGCTTCCCTTATATTTTTAGGAGAAATACTTATGAAGTTTAAAGATTTTAAAATAGTTTGTGTAGATTTAGAGTACTTAAAAGCATTACATGAAGTTGATAGTGAGGTCATGTATAGGAAAAGTGCGGAATATGCAAAGAAACCTTTTCTTGGAATCTTAGTAACAAATGCCGATAAAAAGTATGTTATTCCGTTCACATCAGCGAAAGAAAAGCACAAGACATGGGCAGATGTGAATCAGTCATATTACAGAATATATGAAATTATCAATATGAAAACAGCGGTTTATGATGAAGATGATATTATTGTTGACATCACGAATGAATCTGTTTTGAGTGAGAAAGGTATTCCAAAAGAGGAATATGCGGATTATAAAAAGAGAATTCTCTCCATATTGGAGATAAAAAAGATGATTCCGGTTATCGAAGGAGTGTATTCGTATGTTGACTTGACATTGGATTCCGATTTGCCAAAGGATGAATATAGTTGGAGAGTATTAACATATAAAGAATACGTATTTTGCAAAAAGATTAGGGATGGAATTGAACAAAAAGCAAAGAAAATATATGATAAACAGATGAAATCTGGGAAAGTACTTAAGTTCCATTGCAATTATAAAAGTCTGGAGGCAGTTGCTGCTTCGTATAAATTGCCAAAGGCTGAGGCAAACAAATAAAATAATTGATGATACTGTACATAGCCAGTTGATTTTCAAAGACGAGAATCGACTGGCTATTTTTATGCCATATATTACACCAGAAGTTGTACAGAAAGTAAAGAGAATGGATCTGCTAACATATCTGAGAAATTACGAACCATGTGAATTGGTTCATTTTTCCGGTAATACCTACACCACCAGAACTCATGACAGTTTAAAGATTTCCAATGGGAAATGGATGTGGTGGAAAGCGTTAATCCGTCTTGTAGAAATATGTCAAATATGTTATACTAACAATAATGTAATACGCCATAAGGATAGGATTGGTAATATGAATACGGCAGAAATAATCAATAACGTTTGTAATGAGCTTGGAGTTACAAAAGCAGATCTTGCAAAAAGGATGGGAATGCTCCCGTCTTCTCTGTATAGAAAGCTTTCCCAGGACACCATGACATTCAAAGAACTTCAGAAATGCCTGGATGTGTTGGGGGTTACGATTGCTTTTGACCTTCAATATCCGGACGGTAATACCCAAAGTTCACAGGCGAATCATGAGTTGCTGCTCGAAAAAATGGAGCTGCAGGAAAAAGAATTGGAAGTAGAGAGAAAAGCAGCGGAATTCCGCCGAAAATCTTTAAGGGATCTGCGGGCCGAACTGAGCAGTGCGATTGGATATGTTGAGATGGGTGAGAGATATGGTTCCAAAGCAGAGCAATATCTTAATAAGATACAGTCTGTTCTCTACAGTATGGAATTAATTATAGCTTATGCCCTGGGTGAAGAGCCGAATGATGGGACGCCTGTAAACGAACCGGAAGACATTGAGATGCTGGCAGGAAAAAGAGTTCTCATTGTGGATGACAACGAACTAAATCGTGAAGTTTTGAAAGAAATTCTCATGGATCGGGGCCTCATAGTTGAGGAAGCCGGTAACGGAAATGAAGCTGTTGCATACGTGCAGGCAAAGGAGCCCGGTTACTATCATTTCATTTTAATGGATATTGAAATGCCAATGATGGATGGATATGAGGCAACCGTGAAGATCCGAAAACTTCCGAATAGAATTCGGGCAAATATCCCCATTATTGCTCTTACAGCAAATGCCGTGCCTGAAAACCGGGCGAGAGCAACCGTTGTGGGAATGGATGATTTCCTTGTAAAGCCCGTAAATTCAGCACGTTTGCTGAGAAGTATGGCAAGATTTAATTAATTGTTATTCAAAGGAGAAAAGAGATGAAAAAGAAGAGACTGATTAGTCTGCTGCTCGTTGGAGTAATGCTGTTGAGCTTGTTTGCAGGCTGTTCAAGCCAGAAAGAAAACACCGAAGATGATGGGAGGATTTCTATCAGTATGTATATGTGGGATCGTTCCATGTTCAAGGAGCTGACGCCATGGCTGGAGCAGAAGTTCCCGGATATTAATTTTACATTTGTACAGAGTTTTAATACTATGGATTACTATAAGGATCTGCTTGCACGGGGAGAGGAGATGCCGGACATCATTACCTGCCGCCGGTTCTCTTTGAATGATGCTGCGGCTCTGTCAGAGCATCTGATGGATTTGAGTACATCAGAGGTGGCTGGCACCTTCTATAGCAGTTACCTGGATGTGAACCGTGAAAACAGTGGTGCGATCCGCTGGCTTCCTATGTGTGCCGAAGTGGACTGTATTATGGCAAATAAAGATCTGTTTGACCAGTACAATATTCCTCTGCCTACCAATTATTCTGAGTTTGTGGCAACTATTGATGCCTTCGAGGCATTGGGAATCAAGGGGTTTCAGACAGACTGGTACTATGATTACAGTTGTCTGGAAACTATGCAGGGATGTGCTATTCCGGAACTGATGAGTCTCGAGGGTACACAGTGGCGTATGGACTACGAAAGTGAGACCGAAGATTCTCAGGTGGGTCTGGATGATACGGTGTGGCCAAAAGTTTTTGAAAAATATGAGCAATTTTTAAAAGATGTTCGCGTCCAGCCCGGAGATGAGGAGCTACAGTTCACTCCTGTGACCGAGGCTTACCGTGCAGGGAAGACTGCCATGGTTCGTAATACGGCGGCTCTGGCAGATAGCATTACAAAAGAAGACGGTTTAAACAGTATTATGCTGCCCTATTTTGGAGAAACATCCGAGGATAATTGGCTTTTGACTTATCCGATGTGTCAGCTGGCTGTTTCCAAAAAGGTAGAAGAGGACGAGGCTAAGAAGGAAGCTGTAATGAAGGTTCTGATGGCCGTTTTCAGCGAGGAAGGCCAGAAGCATGTTGCTGCCGGTACTTCCGTCCTGTCTTATAATAAGGAAGTAAAGATCGATTCCTCTGATGCGCTTCAGTATGTACAGAATTGTATTGACAGCAATCACCTGTATATGCGCCTGGCATCCACGGAGGTGTTTGCTGTCTCTCAGGATGTAGGACACAAGATGATAAAGGGTGAGTATGGTGCCCGGGAGGCATACGAGGATTTTAATAACCAGATTACAGACTACAGTAACCCGGAAGCCGAAGAAGTAATATTTACACAAAAAACGGCTTATTCAAATGACTTTGGCGTACACGGAAGTCAGGCAGCGTCCTCTCTGATAAACACTCTTCGGACGGTAAATGAAGAGGATATCGTGATTGGTTATGCCAGTGTTGCAAGTTCTCCTATTTTTGAGGGAGATTACACTATGCAGCAGGTGAAGTGGATTATGACCTTCCGTAACGCCCTGTATCGTGGTGAGTACACCGGAGCAGAAGTACGTCGTATCATGGAATGGCTGGTGAATGTGAAGGAGGACGGCTCCAACCCTATCCGTCACCGAAACCAGATGCCGGTTACCGGTGGTCTGGAATACACCGTTACGGAGAAGGAGTATGGTAAGTTTACTTTGGATGATATTACGATAAATGGTAAGCCACTGGATGATGATGCCGTATATATGGTGATGCTGGTGGGTGCAGATACTTATCTGGAACATCCAACCTTCTGCAATTGCCCGATGCCTGAGGATCTGAAGGCTAAGAGAGAAGATTATATTGTAAATGATTTCACGAGTCAGGAATATATTCAGGAAGCTCTGGAAAAAACGAAACAGTTTCTGGAGCCGACAGAGTATGTGACGATTAAACAGAGTAAATAAGAATCAGAAAAAGCCGAAAGGAGGTCGGATGTCACGAAAAAGCGATTGATTGTATTATTACTTACACTTGTATTGGCAGTAGGGGTGATTAGTTCCGGCTTTACTTTCTTTGGTTTTGTATCAAAGACGATTTATGAAGAAAGCACTGCTCACCTTGTGGAGATATTTCATCAGGCAAATCAGGCGTTATACAATCTGGTTTCCGTAAACTGGAGTCGTATGCGAATGTGGGAACCCTATCTGGAAACTGCGGAAAATGAAGAAGATATTGCGGCCTATGTGAAGCAGGCGAGGGAAGAGAGCAATTTTACAGATTTTTATTTTATTTCCCGGGACGGTGAATATCTCTCAATGGAGGGACAGAGGGGTTATCTGGATTTGGGCAGAAAGCTTTCGGATTTGATTCTGGATGATCAGCCGGTGGTGGCGAATTCCGTTGTCCCGGATAAGCCTGAGATCATGGTATTTGCCATTCCCATTGAACAGGGCTCTTACCAGGATTTTGTATATGAGGCGATTGCCATTACCTTTAACAATTCTGATATGGTGGAAGCGTTGAAGATTTCTGCTTTCGATGGACAGGCCAGCACTTTTGCGGTTCTGCCGGATGGCAGGATTGTTGTAGATAACGGCAGCGAGGACATGAAAAACACACGGAATATCCTGGCTATGCTGAGGCAATCAGCCCATCTTACTGATGAGGAGATTGCTGCTCTGGAAACAGAATTTCTGGAGGGGAATTCCGGTGACCTGGTATTTGAGGTAAATGACAGAAAGTATTATCTGATTTATGAGTCTGCAAATTTTCAGGACTGGATGGTTCTGGGAATTGTACCTGCTGATGTGGTGAATGCCAGCATGAATAAGCTTCAATCCACTACCATGTTTGTGGTGGGTGGAATTGCCGCTGTTCTGGCGCTTTTGGTTCTTTTGTTTGTAATCCAGCAGAACCGACAGAAACTAAGGCGAAAAGATAACGAACTTCTTGCCCGTGATGAACTGTTCTCAAAGCTGTCTATCAATGTGGACGATGTTTTCCTGATGGTGGATGCAAAAAAATTCTGTGTGGAATATGTAAGTCCTAATATTGAGAAACTGGTAGGCATTTCCCAGGAAAAGGTTCTTGAGGATATTTATGAACTTGAGTATCTGATAAAGAAGGATGAGAAGATTCATGTACTGGATCAGATGTCAACGGTTCAGCCCGGAGAGCAATGTGAGTGGGATCGGGAATATATTCATCAGAAGACCGGTGAGGTTCGATGGTTCCGTGTGGTAGTATTTTGCACGGACATCCAGGGTGAGAAAAAATATGTTTTGGATTTGTCTGACCGTACCGGGGACAAGATTATCAATCAGAAGCTGGAGGACGCAGTCCATACCGCAGAAAATGCCAGCCGTGCAAAGACAGCCTTCCTGAACAATATGTCTCACGATATCCGTACACCTATGAATGCTATCATTGGTTTTACCAACATCGCGATGAAACATCATCCAAAGCCGGAAGTAAAAGGTTGTCTGGAAAAGATTGGAGAAAGCTCCGAGCATCTGCTGACGCTCATAAATGATGTACTGGATATCAGCCGTATTGAAAGTGGTAAAATCAAATTCGTTCCCACTCCTGTTGATATCACGACAGTTGCAGATACGGTAATCGGTATTATGTATGGATTCCTGTCTAATCGTAATATTACATTCCGTACAAACCTGGCAGAACCGGCAACGCCTTATGTACTGGCCGATGCCGTGCGTATCCGGGAGGTACTGGTGAATATCCTTGGAAATGCAGTGAAATTCACGGAGGATGGAGGCAGCATAATCTTTGAAGCCAGCTATCATCCCGGTGAAGATGAACAACATATGGTGGTGTGCTACCGTATCGCAGATACCGGCGTGGGCATGAGTGAAGAGTTTGTAAATCACATTTTTGATGAGTTTTCTCAGGAGGAAAATGGTGCGCGTACACAGTACAAGGGAACCGGTCTGGGTATGGCAATTACAAAGCGCTATGTAGACTTGATGGGCGGCAAGATATTTGTGGAGAGTAAAAAGGGTGAGGGATCAACCTTCACGGTGGAGATTCCTATGGAACTGATCGATGAAAGCAGGGTTCAGAAACAGGATTATTCCGATGCAAATGCAGATTTGATTGGTGTAAAAATTCTGCTGGCGGAGGATAATGACCTGAATGCGGAGATTGCGATGGTTCAGATGGAGGATTTGGGAATCCGGGTTACCAGAGTATCTGATGGTACTGAAGCTGTGAGAACATTTTCAGAAAACCCGCCGAATACCTTCGACCTGATCTTCATGGATATTATGATGCCGGAAATGAACGGTTATGAAGCTACCGAAGCCATCCGTACTATCAAGGGGCGTCCGGATGCCCGACAGATTCCTATCATAGCTATGACAGCCAACGCTTTTGCCGAGGATGTTCAGGCATCCCTGGATGCCGGCATGAATGGGCATTTGTCAAAACCAATTATCATGGAAGAGGTTGTAAAAGCAATTGCGTGCAATCTGGACAGGTTTGGACGAATTCAATAACAGGAAAAGTAACCGGAGAGGAGATTAGTTGAAAAAATACAGAACATCCGAAGTTGCACAGATGATGGGAATACATCCCAATACAGTGCGTTTTTATGAGAAATGGGGATTAATTACAAAACCAGTCCGGGAAGAAAACGGGTATCGTGTATTCACCGATCTACACCTCTATCAAATACAGGTAGCGCGTCTTGGGTTTGAAATTGAGATACTGCAAAATGGCCTGAGAAAGCAAATAGTCGATATGATCAAAACCTGTGCAAAATGTGATTTTGACGGAGCCATCAGGCAGACAGAAGAATATCTGATTCAGCTTAAGAAAGAACGTGCGAGTGCGGAAGAAGCGATAGAAATTGTACAGGATATGCTGCACGGGGAAGTACATGAAAATCACCTGTTCCTGAAGAGAAGAGAAGTATCCCGGTATCTGGATATTTCGGTAGATGCGCTTCGCAATTGGGAAATGAACGGTCTTATGACGATTAAAAGAAGGCAAAATGGGTATCGAATATACACCGATGAGGATATCAGACAATTAAAGATTATTCGAGTATTACGGTGTGCAAATTATTCTCTTGAAGCAATCAGGCGGATGATGCAAAAGCTCTCGGAAAATCCGGAAGCAGATATTCGGGAAATACTTGATACACCCGGACAAAATGATGATATTATTTCAGCCTGTGACAGACTCCTCTTATCACTATCAAAAGCAGAAATGAATGCAGGAAAAATCATGGCTTTGTTAAAAGAAATGAAAAAATTATACTCATAAACCCTACAGTATGCCACCAACCTTTGTGTTGGTGGTATTCTTTTTCGGATAAAATGAAAAAGTATGCAGGAAAGTGAGGAATCATATGAAAAATCAAGAAAAAATACTATTTCCGGACGAACTTAAGCATCTTAACTATACTCTGAAAATCATTGACACTGCATTGAAGGAAGCAAGGGAAGATGTCCTGCGGTTAGATCAGGAGTATCGGGATGCAAAGAGATATATGGCAGAATATCGTAATGAGATGGACAGCCATGAAAAACTTCAAAATGAGCGGTTGTTGGATCAGACAGATCGAACGGGTGTATTTGCCGTGGAAGTGTGTGAAAAGCTGGAAAAGCTAAAAGACTCACCCTTTGGATGGATAGAAGGAGAACTTACACGCAAGCGGCAGTTTAAAATACAGAATGGAATTATGGAATATGCCATTGAGAGTTCGACAAATGTACAGGATGAGGTTCTGCAAAAAGAGCTGGCCCATACTTCGGATGAAAAGATGAAATCTATTATATCCACGATCCAGCGGGAGCAGAATGTGATTATCCGTAACGAGAAAGCCAATACTCTCATTATACAGGGGGTTGCAGGTTCCGGGAAAACATCCATTGCACTTCATCGTATCGCATTTTTGCTGTATCGCTTCAAAAATCAGATTACCGCAGAGGATGTAACGATTTTATCACCTAACAAGGTGTTTGCAGATTATATTTCGGGTGTCATACCGGAGTTAGGAGAAGAACCAATTTGTGAACTGAGTTTACAGGATATTGTAGCTAATGCTTTGGAAGAGATCATAGCTTTTGAACCGGAAAAAAATCCACTGGAGCATGAAGATGAAGCATGGGCGAAGCGGGCAAGATTTAAATCCAATCTGGCATTTGTCGGGTTATTGGATCAATATATTTGCAATATGCCGGAACGGGTTTTTTCGGCGAAGGATTATACTTGTCAGGGGCATGTTGTTCAGGCAGAGTGGATTAACGAGAGATTTAAGGCATATGCAAAAATACCTGTTAAAAAACGTCTGACTTCTGTGGCAGGAGATATTAGAGAGCAGCTGCGCTCTATGATGGGCATGTGGGCGGAAGTGCCAAAGGCAAATGTCATAATGAAAAGCCTGGATAAAATGCTCATGATAAAAGACACGTTTGCCCTGTATAAGGATTTCTATCAATATATTGATGCGCAGGATATGTTTGAATTACCTGAAAAGAAAACATTGGAGTGGGAAGATGTATTTCCATTTCTCTATCTGATGGCTGCATTCGAGGGTATAGAAGAAAACAGATCAGTGAAGCATCTGGTAATTGATGAAATGCAGGATTACACACCGATACAATTTGCTGTCTTAAATATGATGTATCCCTGTCAGAAAACAATTCTTGGAGATTTTGGTCAGGTCTTAAATCCCTGTCACCTTCATTCACTGGATGAAATTAAAAGATTATACAAGGATGCAGAGTTTGTTGCTTTAAATAAAAGCTATCGTTCCACTTATGAGATTATGGAATTTGCAAAAGCAATCTGTAATCAGCCATCCCTTGAAGTGGTGGAACGCCATGGGGAACAGCCGAAATCCATATATTGTGAAAATATGGATAGTGAGATTGCTTCTATGGCTGCTCTGATTAAAAAAATTGAAGAGGGAGGAAATGCATCATTGGGAATTGTAGTAAAGACGGGCGCAGATGCAAAGAGATTTTATGACTTGCTTTCCGGAAAGCATTCGGTTCATTTACTTTCCCAGGACAGTACCAGGTTCACAAATGGTGTATCCATTACGTCAATTCGGATGGCGAAGGGTCTGGAATTTGATGAAGTCATTGTACCTGATGCAGATAACAGAAATTATGCTTCGGATTATGACAGGAATCTGCTCTATATTGCCTGTACAAGAGCTATGCATAAACTGACACTTTTTTATACAGGAAGTCCGTCCCCATTCCTGCCAAAGCAGGATACTATTAAAAAATCCAGATTAGTGTAGGCTATTATGCTTGACAAATAAACGGTCGTTTACTAAAATGAATGTAAACGACCGTTTACTCAAAGAGAGAAGGAAATTCAATTACTATATTGCGGAGGGATATAATATGGCTGATACGAGGGAAAAGATATTAATGACAGCATTGCAGTTATTTGCAAAAGATGGTTATGAGGCTGTTTCTGTTAGAACCATTGCAGAGGAACTTGGCATGACGAAAGGTGCCCTGTACAGGCATTATAAAAACAAGCGTGATATCTTTGACTGTATCGTAGAAAGAATGATACAGATTGATGCCCAGAGAGCGAGGGAATACCATATGCCGGATGAGGGATATGATACGAAGCCGGATGCCTATGAAAATACTTCTTTGCAGAGTATTCAAAAGTATACTATTGAACAATTCAGGTTCTGGACAGAAGATGAGTTTGCATGCCGTTTTCGTAAGATGTTAACTTTGGAACAATACCGGAATGAAGAAATGGCGGAGCTTTACAGTCAGTGTATTGTTGCAGGCCCGGTTAGATATATGGAAGATTTGTTTCGTGAACTGATTCAGAAAGGTGTATTGAAAGAGGAAAATCCCAGACAGCTTGCTGTAGAATATTATGCGCCGCTTTTTCTTCTTATTAATGTGTTTGACAAAACAGGAGAAGATGAGGGGTATACTGAAATTCTCAGCAATCATACGAAACAATTTATGCAGAGTCACGTTAAGGTTTCAGGAGAGGAAGAAGAGTAATATGGGAAACGAGATTACTATGAGACAGCATGGTCTGTCTGAAGCAATAGAAAGATCGGCCGAGCATTTTACAGAATTGACTGTATCGCGAGTTATTTCACAGGAGAAAGGAATATATCGGCTGGTTTCTTCACAGGGAGAAAAATGGGGAGAAATATCGGGCAGATTCCATTATGATATACAGACAAAATCAGAATATCCGGCAGTAGGTGATTTCGTTATGGTTGACTGGAACAAAAGCGGCGGCAACGCAGTGATCCAACATGTTCTTCCGCGAAAAAGCTGCTTTATCCGAAAAGCCGCCGGTGTAAAAAACGAGGAGCAGGTCGTTGCAGCAAATATTGATACAGTATTTTTGTGTATGTCCCTGAATAACGATTTTAATTTGCGGCGGTTGGAGCGCTATGTTTCGATTGCCTGGAACAGCGGGGCAGTGCCCGTTATTGTCCTGACAAAATCGGACTTGTGCGAGGATCTGGACAGTAAACTGATAGAAGTATCATCTGTTGCAGCGGGTGTGGATATTTTAGTGACAAATGCTATGGATCACAATGGATATGAAGAGATTTATCCCTATCTGGGTGAGGGAAAGACAATCGCGTTTATCGGTTCATCCGGTGTGGGAAAATCCACCCTGATTAATTGTCTGATGGGTGAAAAACGGCTGGATACCAATGGATTGAGAAACGATGACAAAGGACGGCACACGACAACCCATCGTGAACTGATTCTATTGCCATCCGGCGGCATGGTGATCGATACACCTGGGATGCGTGAACTGGGGATGTGGGATGCCGGAGACGGAATCGATCAGACTTTTGCGGATATTGAGATGCTGGCACAAAGGTGTCGTTTTCGTGATTGCACTCATTCCGGCAGCGAACCAGGGTGTGCAGTACAGGAGGCAGTAGATCGTGGTGAATTGTCGATAGACCGGCTACGTTCTTATCAGAAGCTGATGAGTGAGAATCGTTATGTGGAAGATACACAAGGCTATCTGGCTGAGAAAAGGCAAAAATTCAAGAACATTGCAAAAATCAATAAAAGGAATCGGAAAGGATAAAAAAATAATGAATACAAGCAATATTGTTATACGTTTAGAGAAAAAAGAAGAATATCGAGAAGTGGAAAATATGGTAAGAGAAAGCTTTTGGAATGTATATCGTCCGGGATGCCTGGAGCATTATGTACTGAATCAGCTTCGGAACGATCCGGCATTTGTTCCGGAACTTGATTTTGTTATGTGCCTTAGTACGCAGGAGAATGAAAGGCTGATTGGCCAGAACATGTTTATGAGAGCAAATATCAAAGCGGACGATGGCAGAGATATACCAATCATGACGATGGGACCGATCTGCATTACCCCTGAACTGAAAAGAAAGGGGTATGGAAAAATTTTATTAGACTACTCCCTGGAAAAAGCAAAGGAACTTGGGTGTGGTGCTGTTTGTTTTGAAGGAAACATTGACTTTTACGGTAAGAGTGGTTTTACTTATGCCAGTAATTTTGGCATTCGTTATCATGGTTTGCCGGAAGGCGAAGATGCATCATTCTTTTTGTGCAAGGAATTGATTCCGGGATATTTAGATGGTATTACAGGTGAGTATGCAACACCACAGGGATACTTTGTGGATGAAGCAGAGGTAGAAAGATTCGATAAGGAGTTTCCGGTGAAAGAGAAATTGAAACTTCCGGGTCAAATATTTTAGGGGGGTCATTGGAGAAAGTTTATATTGACAACGAGAACGACCGTTAGCTATAATATAGAAAACGGTCGTTCGCATTTGGAGGGGTAGATGATGAAGGGTATATCAACGAAAGAAAGAATACTTTATGCAGCACTCGATCTTTTTTCAGAGAAGGGTTATGACGGAGTAGGTGTAGATTTGATAGCAGAGAATGCCGGACTAAAAGGACCTTCTCTTTATAGACACTACAAAGGAAAAGAGGACATATTTAATTCGCTGATAGATTTGGTTGAATCTCATTATGCCGCGGGGATTGATTTGAAAAATGAGTGTGGAAAATCTCCGGCAGGTATGGATGAGTTAATTGAGAACGCGATGGGAAGAATCCAGTTTACAATGCACGATGATGTTATTCGCAAAACCCGGAGAATCCTGGCAATGGAGCAGTTTCGCAGTGAGCGGATGGCGGGGTTGACAACCCGTTATCATTTGGAAAATCTGCAGGAAATGTATGCAGATATCTTTGCGGAAATGATGGACAAAGAACTATTGAAGCAGGATGATCCGGAATACCTTGCATTGGAATTTGTTGCACCGGTCTCCCTGTTGATTCATATGTATGACAGACAACCGGAGAGAGAGGCAGAGGTACTGGAAAAGATCAGAAATCATTTTGAGCACTTTGCGAAGGTGTATGGGAAGGAGAAATCGGCTTGCTAAAGATTGCAATCTGTGATGACAGAAAAGAAGACAGAGACAGAATGAATCAGTATGTACAGAAGTTTTGTCAGGAAAGGATGCTGCAGGCTGAAATAAAAGCTTTTGATCATCCTGATGTTCTGATTTGTGAGTGTGAGAAATTAAGACCTCATATTTATATTCTTGACATTGTGATGCCTATGGTAAACGGAATACAGGCGGCAAGAGAACTAAGGTGGAACCAGCCGGATGCACAGATTATTTTGCTACATCCGAAGAATCCTTTGCCCTGGAGTCCTTTGATGTGAATCCTGTTAATTATATACTAAAACCCATAAAAAGGGAAAAGATGTTTGAAACACTGGATCTGGCAATAAAGCGAATCCAGCTGGAGGAAGAAAATGCAGTTACCATTAAAGTAAAAGGTGGATATCGTACCCTCCATCTGAGTGACATTATGTATTTAGATTACCGAAATCATGTGGTGAGTTATCATCTGTTATCCGGAGAAACGATTTCTACCAGTACGCTTCGTATCGGATTTGCAGAGTATTTGATGCAAAATCATGAGGAAGATGATATTGTATTATGCCATGAGTCTGTTGCCGTTAATATTAAGTCGATCGATAAACTGACCAAAACAGATATTATGGTGAGAAACCGTGAGATTCTTCCGGTGGCAAAAAGCCGGTATGCACAGGTTTCTGAAAAATATATGAACTATAGATTCCGTTAAATTCGGAGGGAGAGAGAAAAATGCCGATACATATATCAGCAACAGAACTGTTGTTGGGAGTGGGAGATTTCCTGACTATCTATCTTTTTGGATATATGCACAGAACTTTCTGTGAAAAAAGAAACTGGATAAAAGACAACCCCTTGTTGGTAGCAGTTATATATCTGTTTGACTGGTGCATGCTTTTTGTGGCAAATCTGCAGGAAGTCCCGCCGCTGAATCTCCTGGCAATGATTGCAGCATATCTGATTCCGCTGTTTCTTATTTATCAAGTGAAGAGCTTCCGGGAATTGACCAATTTCTGGTTCTATATGGTAGGAACCATGGTTTTCTTGCTTATGGCAATGCCGTTGATTTCCGTGGTATTGATTGTTGTGGATATGTTTCTGCTTGGTATGGGGCAGTACCAGAACTTTAATTCAGGACAGTTCCTTCAAACTGCAGTTTTACTGGTCATTGTGAACATAGCGGTTTTTATCGTCCTCGAAAAATATACGGGATTAATGCACCGTGAAATGGAGCTGGCACAGGAAAAGAGCAGACTGAAATCCGATGCGGATATTATGCAGCTGGCAACAAAATCCATGAAAGAACGGCTTCAGTCAGCAGAAACTGTTATGCAGAAAGACAGGATGATGCGTCATGACAGAAGACATTTTGAAGCTCTGCTGTATCAACTGCTGGAGGATGGAAAGACGGAGGAGGCAAAAAAATATCTGGAAGAACGGCTTGCCATGGAGCCCAAAGGGATGCAGAAATATTGTGAAAATACCACCGTAAATGCTGCCATAAGCCACTATCTGTCCTGGGCGAAAAAGGAAGGAATTCAGACGACTGTTTCTGCAAATATTCCAGTCAGTCTTCCGGTAGATGAAATGGAATTAGCCATCACCATCAGTAATCTTCTGGAAAATGCAGTATATGGCTGCCTGAAACTTTCGGAAGCAGAGCGGTATTTGAAGCTGACGGCAAAATATAAAAACCAGCTATTGCTGGAAATAGAGAATTCCTGTGAAGGTACGGTGCCGCTGAATAAAGAAGGTCATCCGTTTTCAAACGAGAACAATCACGGAATCGGTACAAGAAGTGTGTTAGCTTTTGTGAACAAAACAAACAGTGAGATTCAATATCTTGCGGAGAAAAAAAGATTTAGGGTGCGAATGATCGTATGAGAGATAATCCCGTGTAAAACAGGCCGGAATCCGTGTGGTTCTGGTCTTTCTTTATGGAATATGTTATCTTCTGAATATGAGAAAAACACTTTTACCGAAAAATAAGTTAGTATGGAATAAAGGGTGGGAGATATGACAGGAAACAGAGAGTATTTCGAAGTGCCGAATAAAAATGAAAATGTGTGGCCGGAGGATCTGTGTCCGGCATATACACCCAGGGAAGAAGCAATAGAAAGCCTGAAAGGATGCTGGTATTGCAGATATGCGGATTTTCATTTAAAAGAAGAGAGAGCTCTGGAGGTAGGGATATGTAAATGGCCGCATAAAGTTTTATAAAAAATATCTCTTGACTCGTTCCTTACGGGAGGTTATAGAATAGCCGCATAACGAAAATGAGAAATGTATTGAAAGGAGTTTGTTATGATTTCTCAAGATCATATTATCATCCGCGGTCTTCGTCAGAATAATCTGAAAAATGTATCGCTGGATATTCCAAAAGGAAAAATTGTGGTTTTCACCGGAGTATCAGGTTCCGGGAAATCCAGTATTGTATTTGACACGATCGCTGCCGAGAGCCAGCGACAGATGAACGAAACTTATACTGCTTTTATGCGTGGAAGATTGCCAAAATATGAAAAGCCAAAGGTGGAGAGAATCGACAATCTTTCCGCCTCGGTCATTGTGGATCAGTCCCGTCTGGGAGGCAATGCCCGTTCTACTGTGGGTACCATCAGTGATATGTATGCTGCATTGAGACTTCTTTATTCCCGCATCGGCCAGCCTTATGCAGGAACTGCGTCCTATTTTTCCTTTAATGATCCAAATGGTATGTGTCCCGAATGCTCCGGCATTGGTAAAGTGATGACCGTGGATATTGAAAGCCGTATAGACCCGGAAAAGACCTGGAACGAAGGGATGGCAGACCTTCCGGCATTCCATGTGGGCAACTGGTACTGGAAGCAGTACGCCGAGTCCGGTCTGTTTCCACTTGATAAAAAGTGGAAGGATTTTACGGAACAGGAGAGAAATCATCTGCTCTACGGTGCGGATACCCCGGATGGTAAACGGCTGAACAAGAAGGTAGATGGCGTGTCTCACTATCTTCACAGGATGCTGATCCATCGGGACACCTCCACGTTGAAGGAAGCTTCGGTGAAACGGCTGATGTATCTGGTGGAAGAGAAACCCTGCCCGCTGTGCCACGGGCGACGCCTGAATGCCAAATCTCTTGCCTGCAAGGTGGCAGGATACAGCATTGATGAAATGTGTGCTATGGAATTTACCGAGCTGGTCAGGGTTCTGCGCACAATTACCGATCCCAAAGTCCAAACCATTGTGGATGCTCTGACGGCGTCCCTTGAGCGTATGATCGATATTGGTCTGCCCTATCTTTGTATGGATCGGGAATCCTCTACCTTGTCCGGCGGAGAAGCGCAACGGTTAAAGCTGGTACGTTATATGGGCAGTGCCCTTACCGGCATGACCTACATTTTCGATGAACCAAGCACCGGAATGCATCCCAGAGATGTGTACCGTATGACAAGACTTTTGCAGAGCCTGCGTGACAGAGGGAATACAGTGCTGGTGGTGGAGCATGACAGGGATGTGATCTCTATTGCTGATGAAATCATAGATGTAGGACCTTTGGCGGGAAAAAATGGTGGTCAGATTTTGTTTCAGGGAAGTTATGAGGTTTTGCTCATCTCCGGAACCAGGACTGGCAATGCCATGAAGCATATCGAGCCGCTGAAGGACAAGCCCCGAATACCAAAAGAATTTCTCCCGGTACGAAATGCCAGCGTCCATAACCTGAAAAACGTATCAGTGGATATTCCTCTTCATGTACTGACTGTGGTTACCGGTGTAGCCGGTTCCGGAAAAAGTTCTCTTATCCGGGATGTATTTGCAAAGCAGTATGCCGATCGTGTGGTTTTGGTGGATCAGTCTCCGGTGACTGCCACAGGACGTTCTACTCCGGCTACATTTTTGGGCTTTTTTGATGAGATACGAAAAGTGATAGCGAAAGAAAATGGGGTGGATGCCGGACTGTTTTCATTTAACAGCAAGGGAGCCTGCCCTGTCTGCAGTGGACGGGGACAGATTGTCACAGAGCTGGTATTTATGGATCCGGTCACCACGGTATGTGAAGCCTGCGAAGGAAAACGATACAGCCAGGAGGCTATGTCTTATCAATATAAGGGCAAAAACATTGTGGAGATTCTTGATATGTCTGCCGGGGATGCTTACGAGTTTTTCAAGGAAAACAGGAAACTGAAAAAGGCTTTGGGAGCCATGCTGGAAGTGGGACTTCCATATCTGTCCCTGGGTCAGCCGCTTAGTACCCTGTCCGGAGGCGAGCGTCAGCGGGTGAAGCTGGCAAAGGATTTGTACAAAAAAGGGAATATCTATGTGTTAGATGAGCCTACCACCGGACTTCATGCCTCTGATGTAAAGACGGTAATGGAACTGTTGAATGGTTTGGTAGACCGGGAAAATACCGTAATTGTAATTGAACACAATCTGGATGTAATGAAGATGGCAGACTGGCTGATCGATGTCGGACCGGATGGCGGTACAGCCGGCGGTCAGATCGTCTTTACAGGAACACCAAAGGAAATGGTCGAACAGGCGCATACCATCACAGCGGAATATCTGAAAAAATCGTTATAATTACGCCATTTTTTTTAACAAGAATCAGGCAGAATTGTTTACTTTCGTTGGTAGAATTACTGCCCAGTTCATGCTACCATGATGTTAGAAATAATAGCAAAGGTGGTACAAATATGAGAAAAACTTACATTGACAACATCAGATGGTGCGTCTGCTGAATTGGAGGTGGAAAATAATGTTTGCGGATAATTTGATGGAGTTGAGAAAATATCATGCGCTGTCTCAGGAGGAACTGGCCGAGAAAATCGGCGTTTCCAGACAGACCCTCTCCAAATATGAAACGGGCGAATCTCTGCCGGATATTGAAAAATGTAAGGCGCTGGCTGATGTATTTGGCATTACGGTGGATGATCTGATCTGCTATGAAAAATCAACCGGAATGGGACTTGGGATACCGCCCAAGGGCAAACATATCTTTGGAATGGTCAAGGTGGGCGAAAAAGGGCAAGTAGTGATTCCGGCCAAGGCAAGAAAGATATTCCATATCAAGCCGGGAGATAATCTTGTCGTTTTAGGGGATGAAGACCAGGGGATTGCTTTGATAAAAGAAGAAAACCTGCTGGAATTGCTCCATATTGCCGGGAGTGAAAAATATGAATAAGGAAGAGGAAAATACATGAATGCTATTCAGACCATACACTTAACAAAAAAATATAAAGATCTGACGGCGGTAGACAGGCTTGATTTGGAGATACAGAAGAGGGATTTATTTTCCTTTCTTGGTGTTAATGGTGCAGGAAAAACCACTACCATTAAGATGCTGACTTGCCTGACGAAGCCTTCAGATGGAGATGCGATAATACTCGGAAACAGCATTACAAAGGATGCGGCAAAGGTCAAAAAAATCATTGGGGTATCTCCGCAGGAAACGGCAGTTGCCCCGAATCTTACCGTAAAGGAAAATTTGGAGCTTATGTGCGGTGTGTATGGGTTCCCAAAAGAAAAGAAAAGGACAAAGGTATCTGAGCTGTCCGAACAGTTTGAACTGACGCAGATGCTTCACAAAAAAACAGGAAAGCTCTCAGGCGGCTGGCAGAGACGGCTGAGTATTGCTATGGCTTTGATCAGTGAACCGAAAATTCTGTTTTTGGACGAGCCGACTTTGGGACTGGATGTGATTGCCAGAAGTGAATTGTGGGACACGATCCGCTCACTCAAGGGGAAAATCACAATAATCCTGACAACGTATTACATGGAAGAAGCGGAGGAGCTTTCCGACCACATCGGTATCATGAAAGCAGGACGGCTTCTTGCCATTGGAACAGCGGAGGAACTGAAAAAGAAGGCAGGCACCGATAAATTTGAAGATGCCTTCGTAAAAATTGTAAAGGAGAAAGTAAAATGAGATTATTGACTTTTTCAGGGAGAACGGCAAAGGAAATCCTGCGGGATCCGTTAAATTTGGGATTTGGTCTGGGTTTCCCTCTTGTTCTTTTGCTGCTGCTTTCTGCAATACAGGCAAACATACCTGTCAGTTTGTTTGAAATTGAAAGCCTTACTCCCGGAATTACGGTATTTGGACTTTCATTTATGACGCTGTTTTCTGCAACTTTAATAGCAAAAGACAGGGAAAGCGCCCTTTTACAGCGGCTTTATACCACTCCGCTGACAGCGGCAGATTTTATCTTCGGATATGTCCTGCCTGTCCTGCCGATTTCGCTGGTGCAGGGCGTGATTTGCTATCTTTCGGCAATGATACTGGGGCTTCCTATGCAGCTCAAAGATATTCAGAAATATTCTGAACTGCGGTACTGTGGAAAAAGTACAATACCGGAGCGGATGAAAATATTGGACGTATATAGAAAGTATGTGTTAGAACAGCAACAGAAATGGAATGAGTATTTACAGAATCTGGACGATAAAATTGAGTATTACAGACAAGCCATAAATGAACAGCCAGAAGATAACGATTGATTTCTATTTTTCTGACACGATAACAGCAATGTATGCAATATTGTTCGGAATTTAATATAATGCTTCTGGCTATGTATGAAATAAGTGAAAAACAGAATATTGATTGGAGAATATCAGATGGCAAATAAAGGGAAATTGAATAAAGAAGAACGTAAACGCCGCCGCCTTCAAAAAGGGCAACAGTGGCTGCTTACCTATCAGGGCACACCGAAGCACATGGTAAAACATTACAGGGAAAGATTCCATGTGGATTCTATGACAGCAGTAAAGGATTTGCAGGAACTGGGTGTTAATTATACGCAGGAACAATTGGATAATATAAAACGGGCAGAGGAAGAACGATTAAAACAAAAGCGATTACAGAAAGAAAAAAAGAAACGTGAAAAGTATGAAACTATGTATGAGGATTGTGATGATCGGTTTGCATTTATTGCCGGGTATACGTCTGGAGGAACGCCTTATGGTACTACATGGGAAGAAATAGGAATAGATCCGGTACTCCCATTTGAAGAAAAGGTTGAGCGTTTGGCTGAGGGAAATTATTCTATAACAGAAGAGGAAGAAACTAACTGGGATGAAGAGATGCCGGAAATGCTGGTACTTCCGGGTTTATTTAGTGTCTGTCAGATGGAGGACTATTCGCAAGTCAATCTGGACGCTGATTACTGTTTTATAGGAAAAACAGATGAGGAAAAATCTCTGGTATGCCATACGGAAGAGGTACCGGATAATACGATACAGAGAAGTGACGGCTGGAGAGCGTTTCGCATAAAGGGAGTATTGGATTTTTCTCTGATTGGTATTTTAGCGGAGATATCTGGCGCATTGGCCAGACATGAGGTCGGACTATTTGCAATTTCAACATTTAATACGGATTATATTTTGGTAAAGGATAAAGATTATAAACGTGCTGTAAAAGCATTAATTTTAGAGGCATATCGGATTATTGAAATGGAATAAAGAAGGAATATAAATTTCCTATAGAATTGACACAACCATTTGAATTATCTTACTATTATTGGTGGAGATGGATTTATTTTGGAGTTATGTATCCTTGCAATCGGAATCGTAATTGCCTGTGTCATTGACCTGGATGCAGGAGCCTTTGAATGTCCGGAATGTAAAACCCGATTTATTCCAATTATGAAGGATTATGTTATGGGACATTTGTTGTCTACAGAGGAAAGTTCTGTATTGCTCGCTTTATGTCCTGTTGCTTAGTCAGCTATTTTGTTAACATTGTCTCGAAAGGAGGAACTGATACATGGATCAGCAAAAAATTGGTGGATTTCTGAAAGACCTTCGTCTTGAAAAGCGGATGACGCAGGAACAGCTTGCCGAACAGATGGGAGTATCCAGAAGAACTGTTTCAAGATGGGAAACGGGAAATAATCTTCCGGATTTATCTGTGATAGTTGAACTTGC
The DNA here is from genome assembly GCF_050314255.1 of Sporofaciens sp. SGI.106. Taxonomy (NCBI): domain Bacteria; kingdom Bacillati; phylum Bacillota; class Clostridia; order Lachnospirales; family Lachnospiraceae; genus Sporofaciens; species Sporofaciens sp. SGI.106. The sequence goes on along the minus strand of NZ_JBNPMZ010000005.1, from coordinate 2,910 downwards.
TGATTTTTATGACGTTGATCTAAATGAAATTTTTCGTGGAGAAAGGATAATGGAGACAATGGATACAGAGTTAAAGGATACCTTGTTGCAAGCAGCAGAATATTCAGAAGGTATAAGAAAAAAAATCATCAAAAGAATGAATTTGCTATTTATTTGCGGCTGCATAGCATTTGTTTTTTACTTGACTGTTCTATTCTTAGAACCAGAACAAACATCTGACCTGTTTGATTTTATAAAGGGAGTGTCTCTGGGCATTTCTTTTGGAATGGTTGTGGTAGGAACCATTATGACCAGCAAATATGCGGATAGAATTGTCGAGTGGAAAGTAAAACACAAAATCATATCTGAATAAAAGCCATAAAAAGCCCCTCAAATCAAAGAAGGGTTTTTTAATGTCTTTATTGAAATGTTTTCCACAAAACGTTCAACGGATGTATACTGTGTATGTATTGACCGATTGGTCAAAAGGGGGATTGTCATGAATGAAAAGTTTTTTGCGCTTCCATATGAACAATGATGCATGGAATCGAGTGAAACGCGAAATTGAAGAATAACCAATACAGTAAATAGTCGGGCGGTTCAATGTTTATAGAAAAATGATAATCCTCTTGACATATCTCAAAATTGAGATTAGTATGAATATATAACTAATCTCAATATTGAGAATAGATGAAACGATAGCGCTTATAAGGAAGGTAACAATCATGAAACAATACGTTGGATCAATATTAAAAAATGCATTACGAACATATCTGGTAATTATACCGTTTGCAGTTATTGGTGGTATTACTGTTGGAATGTACACTTTTGAGCATTCGACTCCTGAGGTTATTGAAGCGGCCATTGGGCAGCTTGGAAGTTATCAGGCGCTGATCGCAGTAACTATGATTCAAACTTTGGTCTATTCGCTGTTTGGGTGGGTTGCCGGTTACTTCATTGTGGAACGTCTGGGGCTGATGAAGCCCTTCCGGTTTGAGAAAAAAATTCTTGCAAAGGTATGTCCTGTCATCGTTGTTCTTGGGCTCGCATTTGCCGCGGATTACTTTGTGATGGGGCGTCTGATTCCGGAAGTGGCAGCAGATTATGAAAAAGGAATCAGCGTGGCATATTTTATCAGTTCATTAACCTACGGAGGTGTGATTGAGGAGATATTGCTTCGATGGTTTTTCATGGGACTCATCGCACTGATCCTGGTGATGATTTTTGCGAGAAAAAAAGATAAAAAAGAAATACCGGTCTGGATTTTTATTACAGCCAATGTAATCGCTGCACTTGTATTTTCCGCAGGGCATCTGCCTGCAACACAGATGTTTTTTGGAAGAATCACCGGATTGATTCTGTTTCGCTGTTTTATGCTGAATGGTTCATTTGCCCTGTTCTTTGGAAGATGGTTCCGTAAGTATGGTATTCAGTATGCGATGTTAGGGCATTTCGGAATTCATTTTATATCTAAAATAATACTGATTTGTGTGTTATAATTATGAACAGGTTGTACCACCGTCCGAAGGCGGAATAAAAACAATGGAGAGCAGATATGAAAAAGGATTATATGGAAGCCTGTATGAATGCCACGCGTCAGCGGATTATGCAGGTCATCATGATAAAAAAAGAGGCAACATCTGCAGAAATAGGAGAGGAATTGCCGGATATTCCGAGAGCCAGCCTTTATCGCCATATAAAAGTGCTTCTGGATGCCGAAATCATCACTGTGGTAAAGGAAGAATTCAAACGCGGTTCCATGGAAAAGACCTATGCAATTGCACCGCAGAGACCTTATGACGATACGAATGAGGAATACAACAGTCTGATCCAGTCGGCACTGATGGGGCTGCAGGGAGAATTCCACCGTTATTTCAATGGAGAAAATCCGGATCCACAAAGGGATCTTCTTACTTTAGGATCTGCTTCGCTTATGATGAGTGATGAGGAAATGATGGAATTTATCAAAGCCTACGGCGAACTGATTCAGAGATATATGCCAAACAAACCGGGTGAGGGCAGGAAGGTAAGAAAGGTCACGATTGTCATCTCACCGAATGTGTTAGTATATGACAAAGGATAGAGAAAAAAATCAGATTTTTGAGGAAATCGTATATGATGCTGATTTCTATAGGATTCGGACAAGGACTGACAGTACTTGTCTGTTTTCCTATACAATAAGCACAAGATTAGAAAAGTGCGACAAGCCGCACTTTTCTAATTACATCCGCCTCATTCAGTCCAATTTTCAAGTTTTAACCCTTTTACTCTCTCAAATTCTTTTGTATTATTTGTAACAACCGTATAGCCTAAGGACTTCGCATGACCCGCAATCATCATATCTAAAGGTCCAATTGGAATTCCCTTTTTCTCTAAATCTGCACGGACTTTTCCATAACTTTCCGCTGCCAAAGAATCAAAGTTCATAATCTCAATATTTGACAATAACAAAGCCAATGCCACTCTATTCTTTTCTATCGCTTTGCTCTTTTCAACGCCATGTACTAATTCTGCATACGTAACAGAAGAAATACAAATTTCTGATGGATCGTGTTCTTGCAAACGCATAAAGACTTGTTCTGGTTTATGCTTAATTGCGTAGATACATATATTGGTATCTAACATATATCTCATAATTCTTCACGCTCCTGTTTCAGACCATCATTGTGTTCTTCTTCCATAAAATCATCAGAAAACATATCTATTGCCTGCATAAATGAACTCCATTTATTTGTTTTTGGCATAAGTAATACAATATCACCAATTTTATTGACAGCCACTTCATCCGTGTCAAATCTACATTCTTTTGGAAGTCTTACAGCCTGACTTCTTCCATTTTCAAATACTTTTGCAGTCATCATAATAATCAACTCCTTCCATATATCATTAGTATATATCAAGATATATATCTTAGTCAATAAAATGTAAATT